>CAJQPT010000104.1 GCA_905480285.1 uncultured bacterium | reverse complement strand
TTGTCGTACGAGATTCGCGCGCTGTTGACGACCTTGAGAGCAGGGTCCTGCTCCATCCGGTCCACCAGTGCGACGAAGCCGATCCCGTCCCCGAGCGCATCGATCGCGCCTTCAGGACGGTCGAGTGCGGTGATGGCCATGTCCCCCATCCTAAGGCTTGAGCGCCGAGGCTCCTCGCGGAACTGGTCGGAAGCGGCCGGCCCCCACGTTGCATCCCCCGAGCCGCGAGCTAGAGTCCGCTCCATGTCCACTCAGCCCCCTCGTCCCGGCCGCTTCCTCGTCCTCGTCACCCTCCTGGCCACGGCCCTCGGGCCAGGGTGCGTCACCATGGACAAGGAGCCGACAATCGCTCCGGACGCCCCCGTGGAGTTCTTCCGCGGGGCCCGCAAGCTCCGCGGGGCGTCCATGAACACCATCGCCACCGAGGCCGCCAGGACCCGGGCGAGCGGGAGGATGGACGTCCGCGCGGTGGAGAGGGTCGCGGCGAAGGCCCGCCCCGCTGTGCTGAGCATCTACTTCAAGACCAAGCAGGCGGCCCGCGTCCGCCTGCTCCCCTTCAACATCCCCGGCCTCGGGATCCCCGTCTCGCTGCCCGGGGCCGGACTGGGGTCGGGCTTCATCATCCATGAGGACGGCTACGTCCTGACCAACGCCCACGTGATCCGCGGCGCGTCGGACCACTGGGCCCTCAGCGCCACGGGCCAGGAGCTGGACCTGGAGGTCCTCGCCGTCGACCCGGTCTTTGACCTCGCGCTGCTCAAGATTGTCGGGACGCCGGGCCCCTTCCCGGTGATCCCGCTGGGCGACTCCCGCAAGGCCCCGGTGGGCAGCTGGGCGGTGGCGGTCGGCAACCCCCTCGGCCTCGGCCACACAGTCACCTTGGGCATCATCAGTCAGACCGGACGCCACCTCTCCGGCGTGAAACCGGAGGAGGGCCGCGAGATCTCCTTCATCCAGATGGACACGGCCATCAACCCCGGTTCATCCGGCGGCCCCCTCATCAGCCTGACCGGCGCCTGCGTCGGCGTGAACACCGCCGGCTACATCGAGGCCAACGGCATCAGCTTCGCGGTGCCGACGACCCAGGTGAAGGAGTTCCTGAACGAGGTCCTCGAGGGCGAGCAGCCGGCGCCCTGATCATCGCGGCGCAGGTCCCGCCCGGGCGACGGCGAGCACCTCGCCCTCGGCGTCGAGGAGGCGGAGCCGGTGGTCGCCGCTGACCTCGACTCCCCGCGCCTGCGCGAGCGCCGACATCAGACGGGCCTCCTGCTCCATGAGCTCCGGCGGGCCAGCCATACGCGTGGCCATGACCTCGGAGACTTGAAGGGTGCCTCCCTCGAACGAGTAGCTGGCGCGGAGTCGGTTCACACCGGAGTCTCCGGTGAAAGCGCCCTCCAAGCCGAACGTCAGGGCGACCTCCGAGGAGGCCACCAGAGGCTGCCCGTCGAGCTCCTCCACCTGCCACTCTCCAATCAAGGCCGCCTCGGAGGCCTCAATGGGCGGAGGTCCGTCCCCTGTTCCGGCGCAGCCCGGAAGGGACGTGAAGGAGAGCGAGGAGATCGCGAGCAGGAGGGTGGTTCGGAGCAGGTGGGCCATGTCGATTGACCTGGGTTTCGAGGGTTTGCGCGGGGGGGCGTCCCACCGCAGCCTCAACGCTGCCGCAACCGAATCGCCCTGTCCAGCGCCGCCAAGGCTTCCGCCCCGAGCTGGTCCATGGGCGCCCAGTCCCGGGCCTGATCCGCCCATCGGCGAGCCACGTCCGCTCCTTCGCCGCGAGCCAGGGCCGCCCGGCCCCGGAACACGCTGCCGAGCACGGCCAGCCGCGCCTCCGGATGGCATCGCTCGGCGGCATCCGCCACCCCGAATTCCGCCTCAAGGACCGCGCGCCCGATCCGGCCGCGCCGCCAGTCCAGGAGCAGCAGAGTCGCCTGCAGGGCGGCACGCTCCCAGCGCACCGCGTCCACCTTGTCTCCGGCCGCCGGCCCAGGCCCTGAACCAAAGTCGTCGAGGATCGCTCGCCCCAGCGCGGCCCGGCCGAAGGTCAGGTCCCTGGAGGCGGGGCGAGTCCGGGGCTCCCCGGCCATGGCGAAGAGGCCGCGCTCGAGGAGCCGCTGCGCCTCGACGCCCCCCTTGCCCGTCCTGCGCGAGAGCTCGCCCATCATGACCAGCAGCCGCCCGTCGATTCCGTCCCTCGCCGTGGGCGTGGGTCCTTCGGCGAGGAACTCCCTGGCGAGCGCGGGGAGGGCCTCAACGGCCCCCACCTCTGCGCTCCAGCGGAAGCGCACCGCCCCGAGCTCGTCCCCGCGGAATCTCCGCGCGATGTCCGACGGCCCCTCTTCGATCGGGCGACGCGTGACGGCGGCGGCCAGTCGTTCCCAGCTGGGCACGGGACGGCCCGACCCGAGCGCTCGATCACGGGCCGCCACGGTCGCAGCGCTGATCAACGCCGCCCCCCGGAGCTGCCCGAGCGCCTCGCGCTCGAGGTCCGGGACCCCAGGCAGCACACGGCGTGCGTCGACCGATTCCACGAGGTCGAGAAGCCCTGCCAGGGTAGCCCGCGGCTCGAGCGCGGGATCCGCGAGCGCTCTCGCGGCGGCAACAGCGGCCTCGACATCCATGAGGTCGGGGACGCGTTGACCGAGTGGCTTCCTGGCGAGGTCCGCGAGCGATGATCCCATGGACCATCGCCCCATGACCGCGATCGCCATCTCACGCTCCGCCGGGTCGCCACCGGGTGCAGCGAGGCGCCCCAGGAACCGCTCCACGCCTTGGCTCTCCGGACACCGAAGGCGACCGAGCGCCTCGAGTCCTCGGGCGCGGAGCGTGCCGTCCACTCGCTCGTAGTCGGCGGTGATCCTCTGGGCCGCCTCCAGGGCGATCTCGGGCGCAAGGTCTCGACCCTTGGCGAGCTGTAGGGCTGCCTCGTAGCCCACGCGGACCGGGACACCCTCGCCGAGAAACTCGGCCAGGGCCCTGCGGCCCGCGACGCTGCGCTGCAGCAGTCCGCATGTCACCTTTGGGAGCTGGGGGCGCGCGTCCTCCCTGGCGTCTGGACCGTGCATCAGCCACATGGTCCGGCGGAGCCCATCCACCAGCAGTCCCGTGGCGACCTCCCCCTCCACGGCCGCAAGGGAGGTTGCGATCGCCGCGGCTCTCCCATCGGACATGAGGCGATCAGGATAGACCGGCGCGGCCTCCACCCCGGCGAGCTCCTCGCTCAGAGCCCGCCGCAGCAGAACGGCCACGTCCGCGTCGCCCACAAAGGGCGCGAGGAGCTCCACCACCGCGGAGTTCCGCTGCCCCGCGTGACCCACGAGCTCCATCAGCAGGTCCCGAAAGGCCGGGATCCGCACTCCGCGTGGGAGCTGCGCAAGCCAGCGAGCTTGACGCTCGGTCAGGCGCCCCCTGGACGCCGCAAGCTCGCCCTCGCGGTCGAACGCGGCGCGCAGCGCCGACCACACTGCCGGACGGGTAGCGGCCTCGCAGAGCCAGGAGAAGGCGAGGCTGCGGACCTCGGGCCGGGGATCCTCGAGCAGCTGTTCGGCCAGGCCCAGCAGCTGCAGCTCCCCACCTAGGGTCAGCCGACGCCCCACCTCACGCGCGGCGGCCTCGCGGACCTCATCCCGCGGATCGGCGAGCCAGGGCCCCACCTCATAGGCGGGCAGTGGCTCACGTCGATCCGTGATCACGCGCCACACCTCCAGCGCCGCCGGCTCATCGAGCTCCCTCGCCCACCGCAGGAGTTCCCCGAGCGGCAGGGCCCATGCCGCCCCTTGGACGCACCTGAGACGACTGCGGGGCGAGAGCCTCTCGTTCGCAGATCGATCGCGCATGGCTCGACCCAGGGCCGCCGAGCCCGAGCGGCGGACCACCCTTTCGGAGCGCTCGTCCAGGTCCCATTCGTCCAGCGACCATTCGGATTGGGACCCCGGCACGGGTCCATCGAGCGCCGTGAGGACGAGGTCCAGATCTGGCCCGAGGAGCGCCTCTCCTTGTCCGTCAGCCACGAGCGCCAGAGCCTCGACCAGCCCGCGACCGACCTCTCCGAGCGGAAAGCGCCCGCGGAGAACTCGAATCGCGTCGGCACCGATCGGGCGGTCGATCCAGAGATCGAACAGCTCCTCAAGAGCCCGCGACTGATCTCCACCAAGCGCCCTTGTCCGGGCCGCGAGCGCGCTCTCGGCGAGTCCCGCGGACCGGGCGCCACCCCGCGCGAGCGCGTCGCTGAGCGTACGACACGTCTCCTTCGAGAGGCCCTTCGCGTCAGCGACCGCCGGGAGGTACGGGACGATCTCGGGGTTGGAGATGAGCGCCCGCGCGAGACGCTCCAGAGCAGCGAGCCGGACCGCGTAGAAGGGCGCAGCAAGAGCTGACGAGACCGCCTCGGCGAGGGCTGCACCGTCGCCGCTTGCACCGGCGCCGCTTGCACCGTCGCCGCGTGCCTCAAGGATGCGTAGCCGAGCGGCCCAGACTTCAGGCCGCTGGCTCGCAGGGTCCAAGGGCCAGCCGTCAGCCAGCAACACGCCCGCACGGGCCGCCGCGTCGAACGCCGTGATCTCCTTCACCCACGCGGGCGCCCCGGGATCAATCGCCTCCCCGAGAAGCTCCAGCAACAGGGCCTCCGTCACGGCGCTCCCCTCCGCTTGCGGGGTCGCTGCGAGACGGGCCAACTCCGGCGCGGCGGCGCGCATGGCCATCTCTCTCTCGACGGCCCTGGACGGGGCCTCCTGCGGCGTCGACGCCGCCGCGGCGAGGGCGCCCACAGCGACCGAGACGAGCGCGAGCGAAGCGGACATCGCGGGAGAGCTCAGTGAACCTCGAGGCGGCCGATCTCCACGCCGTCCCAGTTCCGGAGGGTGTTCTGGCGGTAGGCCTCGAGCGCCCGCGCCTCGGCGCTGTCGAGGAACCCGAAGCGGCGCAACAACTCGACCACGACGGCGTGCAGTCCGCGGAGTCCGCCGTCGTCAACCTTGACGGCGAGGGCCCGGTCCTTGCCATGCACGCCGACCACGTAGACCGCCTCGGCGCCGATCTTCGGGAAGAGCCGCCCGCCGGTGACCTCCACCAGGGCCGTGTCGAGCCGCCGCGAGCGACCGGCGAGCAGGACGGGGTAGCGCTGCACCGAGGTCATGATCCGCTCGCACGCGCCCCGACGCTCGGCGGCCAGGCCCTCCGGGCTCGTGAACCGCGCGAAGGCGGTGCCGAGGGCCGAGAGCGGCATGCGGAAGGTCGGCGCGCTGCACCCATCGATGGCGCGCCCGAGCTCCTCCGGTCCCAGCCCCGTGAAGTCCGCGACCGCGTCACGGATCAGCGTCTGGGACGCCGACTCAAAGTCCAGGTAAGAGGCGACCTCGGCATCCAGGTGCTTGGTGAGCGCGAGGAAGCCGGCGTGCTTGCCCGAGCAGTTGTTGTGGACCCGGCCGGGGGGGACGTTGTTGGAGATGAGGACCGCCCGCGCCTCCGGGTCCCCCGGCGGCTGGGGGCCACACCCCAGCTCATCCTCCCCAACTCCGATCCGATCCAGGAGTCCCCGGGCTGTGGTGACGTGGCACGGTTCGGCGTTGTGCGAGGAGACTGCGAGAGCAATCTCCATATCCGAGAGCTTGAAGCGGCTCGCTGCGCCGCTCTCAAAGATCGGGATGGCCTGCAGCGCCTTGGTCGAGCTGCGTGCGAAGAACGACTGATCCCAGGGGCCCACACCATCGAGCACACGCCCGGCGCCATCCATCAGGCACCAGCTGCCCCGATGGACCGACTCCACCTCCCCCCCGCGCCAGACGCTCGCGAGAACGGGGGCGTCGGGATATCGAGACACGGACCGGAGTTCAACGTTTGGGCTCGTCATGACCGACACCTATCTTAGAGGAGTAGGGGCGCGTCGTCGCAGCCTCCGTTCCGGGTCACTGCCCCGGATTCCTTCACTGCCTCCCTGCAGGGCACCTCCAATGTCATCCTCCGAGACACACTCCCTGGTCCCACTTCGACTCGTCCGGGTCGTGGTGCGTGAGACTTCGAGCCAGCAGTGGATCTTCCTGGAAGAGGACAACGGCTCCGAGGAGCCCAGGGGCTTTCCGATCGTCATCGGGAGCGGTGAAGCGACGGAGATCCACCGGGTGGTCAACGACATCCCGTCGGAGCGACCGATGACCCACCAGCTGACCCTGAGCGCGATTCACGCGCTGGGCAGCCGGCTACTCGGCGTGGACATCGTCGATCTGCGGGCCAACACGTTCTACGCCCAGCTACGCCTCACGCCGCCCAACGGTTCGGACCCCGGCGGCGCAGACGAGATCCTGGTGGACGCCCGGCCGAGCGACGCCCTCGCGCTCGCCCTGCGCGCCGGCGCCCGCATTCGCATCGCCGAGTCGGTCATGGAGCAGGTGCGAACGGACCAGGCCCAGGATGTCCTCCCGGACGACGCTCCGCTCGAGGGTGACGCTAGCTCGGCCGGCTTTGCTCTACCCGGTGAAGGACCCGGCGAGGCAGCCGGCGGAGATCTGGGCAAAGAGCCGGACGAAGAGCCAGGCGAGGATCCGGACGAGCTGTGAGCGACTCGCCCGCAGGCCAAGGGAGACGCTGGGGGAGGCCGCTGCTGCTCAGCCTCGTCCTGATCGGCGCGCTCTCCTGCGCCCTGCGCCTCTGGCCCATCGGGCACGGCGCACCCACCCCGGAGTTCGTGCCCGACACCCACGTGGTGCGCAACGCGCTGCACATGCTCGGCGATCGCGACCTCGTCCCGCCGGCCAACGCCTACTCCTCCTATCCGTACCTGCTGCCCTACCTGCTGCTGCCGGTCTACGCGGCCGACTTCGTCTGGGGATCGCTCCAGGGTGATTGGAGCGCTGGCGACGAGTACGGTCGCTTCCTCAAGGAGGTCCCCTGGCACGCGCACCTGCTCGCGCGGATCCTCCTGGCCCTGATCGCGGCCACGGCCCCACTCTTCATCCTGATGGCGGCGCGCGCGGCGGGCATGCGAGCGGGCGCGTGGATCGCAGCTACGCTGTGCGCAACCTCCCTGCTCCACCTCCAACTCTCGGTCCAGGAGCGCCCCTGGGCCCCGATGGCGGCGGCCGTCGCGGCGACGGCATGGGGCGCGGCGGTGCACGTACGCACAGGCTCCCAGCGCTCGCTCCTGTGGACCTCGGTGGCAGCGGCCGCGGCGTTCTCCATGCACCAGGCCGGCGGCCTGGCGCTGGGCATCGTCGGCCTCGCCTGGCTGCTCGCCCCGGACCCCGATCGCAGCGACGAGACCGAGCGTGGCGACCAGATCAAGCGCAAGGTGATCCGTGGCGCCCTCGCGGTGGCCCTCTTCTGGGGCGTCTCTCTCCTGGTCGGCCACCCCTACCTCCTCCGCTACGGCCTCGAGGCCGACGTCGCCGCCCAGGACCTCGTCCGGGACGACCAGACCCAGATCACCTTCGGGGCGCAGCAGGTGGTCCTCGGGCTGCGCGGCGCCACCTTCGTCGGGCTCATCCGCTCCTTCCTCGGCTACGACCCGGTGCTCCTGGTCGCCGGCCTCGGCGGCATGCTGCTCGCGCTGCGCCGCCGCGCCCTCGTGCCTGCCATGGTCTTCGTGCTCGGGTGGGGTGCCTTCTTCATGACCAACCAGAACGAGCACATCCGCTACCTGCTCCCCATGGCGGTCCTGATGTCGCTCCCGGCGGGGCTCCTGCTCGAGCGCCTCGTCCAACGCCCCGTCGGCGCCATCGCGACGGCGCTCGCGCTCCTCCTGCCCCTGGTGCAGGCCGCCCGCTTCGACTGGCTCCTCCGCCAGGACGACACCCGGATCCTCGCTGCCGCGAGGCTCGCCGAGCTGCCGGCGGAGAGCCGCGTCGCCATCGACGTGTACGGCCCGGTGGTCCCCCAGACCCTCTCCGCCCTCGAGCTGACCGCATCGCTCCGCGCGGCCACCGGGAGCGCGCTGTACGGCCGTGAGGAGCACCGCCGGATGATGCTCGAGGCCGGGCTCCCCCAGGCTCCGGGCGTCGACGCGATCCGCCTCGAGGACGTCTTCGAGTACGACCTGCGCCACGGGGGCACGTGGATCCGAGAGGGCCTCATCGCCGAGCACGGCGCCACGACCCAGGACGTCCTGGCGAGCCTCGGCGTCACCCACCTCCTGCTCGTGGACCGGACCCCGGAGGATGGGGCCCCGCCGCCCCTGGTGGACCCCGCGCCCTCCCGCCCGCTCGAGGGCTCCCCGCCCGGGAGCCCGGCGGTCCCCAAGCTCGCGCCGCTGGAGCTGCCCAGCGACGTGGCATGGCAGGTTCACCCCTCCTGGACCCGGCCCACGGACACGGTGGACGGCGAGGCCGTCGACGCGCACCTGCCGACGGCCATGCCCTTCCCCCTGCGAGACCTTTGGACCGTGCGCCGACCTGGACCAAAGCTCCAGCTCTTCGCCCTCCCGCGCCCCTGACCTCGCTACACTGCGCGCGCGGCACCCGCCGTGCGGAGGCGTGGCAGAGCCTGGCTGAATGCACCGGTTTTGAAAACCGACGTGCCGCAAGGTACCGGGGGTTCGAATCCCTCCGCCTCCGCCATCCACGCTTACCTGCGGCCATGAAACGCCGCCAGGCGTCCGGGAGCCCGCCCCACGGCAGCCGCAATGGG
>CAJQPT010000103.1 GCA_905480285.1 uncultured bacterium | reverse complement strand
CTCTGCCCGGATCGACGCGGCGCGTGGATCGCGCCTTGGGGCTCGCTGGTACCGGTGGTCCGCCAGCTCCCTCTACGGGTGGTGCGGCATGCGTGAGCTGCTGCGCCTCGCGCCGCCGCGGTTCGAGGTCTCGGTGGAGGGCGACCTCGTGGCGAGCCGGGCGGTTTCCGCCGTGGTCTCGAACACCCGCACCTATGGCAAGTCCATGTGGCTCTCACCGGGCGCGCGCCCGGACGACGGTCGGCTCGACGTCCACGTGCGCGAGCGCGCGAACCCGCTGGTTGGCGCGGCCGTGCTGGCCCTCGCGCAGCTGCAGCGTCCCATATCGAGGAGCCTCGCGGTCGACGCCCCCGGGGGCCGTGCCCGCGTCGGTTCGCTCACCGGCGGACCTCCCGTCGCGTGGCAGCTCGACGGGGACCGGATGGACGCGGCGCGAGAGATCGAGCTAGAGCTCGCGGCGGGAGCCCTCCGGGTCATCGGCAACGTCGAGGCCTGATGCGGTCGAGGCCCGACGCGATCGAGGCCTGAAACGGCCGGCGCCGAGAAGGTGCGGGGAGCTCCCGTGCACCCGATCCTCGTGGGGTGTCCGCGTCAGGTGGAGGACACGGTCACGGTGGAGGGCCCAGTGCAGGTGGAGGGCCCAGTGCAGGTGGAGGGCCCAGTGCAGGTGGAGGGCCCAGTGCAGGTAGACGGCACAGCGCTGGTCGAGCACACCGCGCTGGTCGAGGGCCCGGCGCCGCGCAGGCGGGGCCACCCGCGAAGGGGCGGGCCCAAAAAAAGCGCGGGACCAACAGTCAACAGACTGCGGTCCCGCAACAGAGCTCCTTACTGCTCCTTCGGCGAGCCTTCCCAGACTCACCTGCCTTTCCAAGAACAAGTACGCACGGCGGTCCCGGGGGTTACCGCTCCTCTTCGAATTCCCTCGTGGCCGATGATTCGCTGCGACAATGCGCTACGCCCTCTCCCGTCCTCAGGTGGCCTGGGGCGCGACGCTGGGGGCTTCGGTTACAGAAGCGACACCCGCTTCATACGTCGGGTTCGAGGTGGCAGGCGCTCCTTGAGCCAAGCGCCGGCTCCATGGTCTCGCAGCGGTCCCCCGCGACGTTGCCGCGCTCGACGCAGCGCGGGTGGAAGCGGCAGCCGGTCGGCGGGTCCAAAGGTGAGGGCACGTCGCCCTCGAGCACGATCCGCTCGCGCCCGCGCTCGATGCGCGGGTCGGGGTGCGGCACTGCGGAGAGCAGCGCGCGGGTGTAGGGGTGGCGCGGGTCGTCGAAGAGGGCGTCGCGCTCGGCGATCTCGACCACCTTGCCCAGGTACATCACCGCGACCCGATCGCAGATGTGCCGGACCACGGCGAGGTCGTGGGCGATGAAGAGATAGGCGAGGTCGAAGCGCTCCTGCAGCTCCCCGAGGAGGTTCACCACCTGGGCCTGGATGGAGACGTCCAGAGCGCTCACCGGCTCGTCGCAGATGATCAGGTCCGGCTCCAGGGCGAGGGCCCGGGCGATCCCGATGCGCTGCCGCTGGCCCCCGGAGAACTCGTGGGGGAAGCGGTGGATGTGTCTGGGGTTGAGGCCGACGGCGTCCAGCAGCTGCATGGCGCGCAGGCGTCGCTGGCGGGGGCGGGCGAGGCGGTGGATGCGGAGGGGCTCGGTGAGGATGGACGACACGGTCTGCCGCGGATCCAGGGACGCGTAGGGGTCCTGGAAGATCATCTGGATCTTGCGGCGGAAGGGCGCGCGGTCCCGGTGGGACAGCGCGCTGATCTCCTCTCCCTCGTACATCACCTGGCCCGAGGTCGGCGGGTAGAGGCCCACGAGCGTCCGCGCGCAGGTGCTCTTGCCGCAGCCGGACTCGCCGACGAGCCCGAGGGTCTCGCCGCGGCCGAGCTCGAAGGAGACGCCGTCCACCGCGCGCAGGGTCTCTTGCTGGCCGCCGAAGAGGCCGGGGGAGCCGACCTCGAAGTGCTTGTGGAGGTCGCGGACCTCGAGCAGGGGAGCGCTCACTGGGCACCTCCGTGGGGCTGGCCGAGGGCGTCGCGCTCGAGGCAGGCCGAGCTCCTGCCGCCGCCGAGGTCAAACAGGGGCGGCGCCTCGACGGCGCAGCGCTCGGTCTCGAAGGTGCAGCGGGGGCGGAAGGCGCAGCCCGCGGGGAGGTCCGCGAGGTCGGGGGGCGAGCCCTTGATGGAGTCGAGGTCGGCGTCGGTGTCGCCGCTCAGCCGCGGGACGCTGCCGAGCAGGCCGCGGGTGTAGGGGTGCCGCGGGTCATCGAAGAGCTCGATGGCGCCCGCGGTCTCCGCGAGACGCCCCGCGTACATCACGTTCACCCGATCGCTCATGCCGGCCACCACGCCGAGGTCGTGGGTGACGAGGATGATCGCGGTGCCGTACTCATGCTGGAGCTTTTGCATGAGCTCCAGGATCTGGGCCTGGATGGTCACGTCGAGAGCGGTGGTGGGCTCGTCCGCGAGCAGGATCTTCGGGCGGCACAGGAGCCCCATGGCGATCATCACGCGCTGGCGCATGCCGCCCGAGAGCTCGTGGGGGTACTGGTCCAGGCGCCGCTCGGGCTCGGGGATCCCGACGTCGGCGAGGCCCGCTGCAGCGCGCGTACGCGCCTCGCGGCGGGAGACGCGCTCGTGGACCTCGAGGACCTCGGTGAGCTGGCGTCCCACGGTGAGCAGGGGATTCAGGGAGGTCATGGGGTCCTGGAAGATCATCGAGATCTCGTTCCCCCGGACGCTCCGCAGCTCCTCGTCGCTGAGGGCCATGAGGTCGCGGTCCTCGAACCTCATGGCATCGGCCTCGACGACCCCCGGAGGGCTCGGGATCAGGCCCATCAGGGCGAGGTTGGTGACGGACTTGCCGGACCCGGACTCGCCCACGAGGCCAAGGGTCTCGCCCTCCTCGAGGGAGAACGAGACGCCGTCCACGGCGCGGACCACGCCGTGGTGGGTCTCGAAGCGCACCCGGAGATTCTGAACGTCGAGGATCGGCATCAGTTCTTCCCCCGCAGCTTGGGGTCGAGGGCGTCCCGGAGCCCGTCCCCGAGGATGTTGAGGGCGAGCAGGGTGGAGCCCATGGCACCTGCGGGGAAGACGACGAGCCACCAGTAGATCTTGATGGGGTTGATGGCCTGGGTGCCGTCCACGGCGAGCAGGCCCCAGCTGACCTTGGGCGGCTCGATGCCGAGACCCAGGAACGACAGGAAGGCCTCAAAGAGCATCACCGCGGGGATCGTGAGGGTCAGGTAGACGATCACGATGGAGAGGACGTTGGGGACCACGTGGGAGAGCAGGATGCGCGTGGTCGAGGCGCCGATGACCCGCGCCGCCTCGATGAACTCGGTGTTCTTCAGGCTCAGCACCTGGCCGCGCACCACGCGCGCCATGGTCAGCCAGTAGATGGCGCCGATGACCAGGAAGAAGATCTTCTCCCGGTCGATGCCGAACTGATCCTCGAGCTCGGTGCGGTACTCGTTGACCACCGTGATCAGGAAGATGACCACGAAGATGAAGGGGATCGAATACAGCACGTCGACGATGCGCATCATCAGGTTGTCGATGCGCCCGCCCATGTAGCCAGAGAACGCGCCGTACAGCACGCCGATGAGCAGCGAGCACAGGGACGCGATGATGCCGACGATGATCGACGTGCGGCTGCCCCAGACGATGCGGGCGAGCAGGTCACGGCCCTGCCCATCGGTGCCCATCCAGTTGCCGGTCTGCCACAGGCCGAAGGTCGCGATGCGCGCCCTGCGCAGGGCGCGGTCCATGGCGCCGACCAGTCCCTTGAACTCCCAGTACCCGTCCTCGTGGCGGGTCTCCATGTAGGTGACGCCGTCGATGGGGGAGGCCGCGAGGGAGGCGGCCACCCGGCGTCCGAGGTCCATGGCCTCGACGCCCTCGAG
>CAJQPT010000102.1 GCA_905480285.1 uncultured bacterium | reverse complement strand
CGAGCGCAGCTCACACGGAGCGATGATCGCCAGGGCAGGGCGGCCGTGCCTCCGGCCTCGAGTCCGGCTCTGCAGGCCGGCCGAATCCACGAGGGGCGGCCTGCGGCAATGGCCCGCGGTGAGAGCGCCCTGGGCCAGGGGGTGGCGGTCTGAGACGGCAGCGGGCAGTGAATCGGAGCGATCAGTCGTCGGAGCGAGGCGATGAGTAGACTATGGACCTGCGAAGCCTGCGCCTCGCGGGCCCACTCACCGCGGCAGCCACTGCTGCTCCTCCCCCAGGCCGCCCTTCAGCCGACCTCCCAGCCGGCTCGATTCGTTGACCGACCCCCGCCCTTCGTTTCTGAACCCGACGGACACCTTCGTCCGCCGTCATATTGGCCCCGACGACCAGCAGGTCGAGCAGATGCTCGACGTCTGCGGCGCGGGCTCGCTCGAAGAGCTCGTCTCTCAGACCGTGCCTGCCGGGATCCGCCTGGGCCGGGACCTCGACCTCGGTCCGGGCTTCGAGGACGGAAAGGGCGAGCAGCAAGCGCTCGAAGAGCTCCGCGAGATCGCGGGCCGTAACCTGGCCATGCGCTCGCTGATTGGCTGCGGCTACGCGGGCACGATCACGCCGCCGATCATCCAGCGCAACATCCTGGAGAACCCCTCCTGGTACACGCAGTACACGCCTTATCAGGCGGAGATCAGCCAGGGGCGTCTGGAGGCGCTGCTCAACTTCCAGACGGTGATCTCTGACCTCACCGGGCTGCCCCTCGCCGGGGCCTCGCTCCTCGACGAGGCCACCGCCGCCGCGGAGGCCATGGGCATGGCTTACAACGCGTGCCGCCAGAAGAAGAAACGCTTCTTCGTGAGCGAGGACTGCCACCCGCAGACCATCGCCGTGATTCGCACCCGCGCCGAGGCCCTCGGCATCGAGGTCGTGGTGGGGGAGGCCCGCTCCGCGAACCTCGACGACGTGTTCGGCGCGGTCGTCCAGTACCCGACGACCTACGGCACCGTCGAGGACTACACGGCCTTCTTCGAGCGGGTGCACGAGGCGGGCGCGCTCACGATCGTGGCGGCCGATCTGCTCGCCCTCACGGTGCTGCGCGCGCCGGGCGAGTTCGGCGCCGACATCGTGGTCGGCAACAGCCAGCGCTTCGGCGTTCCGTTCGGCTACGGCGGGCCCCACGCGGCCTTCCTCTCTACCTCGGAAAAGCACAAGCGCAGCCTCCCCGGGCGCCTGATCGGCGTCAGCCGCGACTCCGCCGGCGGCCGCGCCCTGCGCATGGCGCTGCAGACCCGCGAGCAGCACATCCGCCGCGACAAGGCCACCAGCAACATCTGCACGGCGCAGGTCCTCCTGGCCGTGATGGCGGGGATGTACGCGGTCTATCACGGCCCGGACGGTCTGCGTGACATCGCGGGCCGGGTCCACGGGATGACTGAGACCCTGGCCTCGGGCCTGCGCGCCGCCGGCGTCAAGGTCGCGGACGGCCCCTACTTCGACACGCTCCGCGTGCACGTCGATGACGCCGAGCGGATCCACGAGTCGGCCCGGGCTCATGGCTTCAACCTGCGCCCCATCGACGCCACCAGCGTGGGCATCACCCTCGACGAGCGGGCGACCTCCGAGGAGCTGGCGAGCCTGCTGGCTGTCTTCGGCGCAGGCGACCAGTCCGTGGTCGAGCACAGCGAGCGGGTGGACCTCGGCTTCGCCGCGCCTCACGGGCGGACCAGCGCGTTCATGACCCACGAGGTGTTCAGCTCGTACCACGCGGAGCACGAGCTCCTGCGGTACATCCACCGGCTCTCGGCCCGGGACCTGTCCCTGACCACGTCCATGATCGCGCTGGGCTCCTGCACCATGAAGCTCAACGCCACGAGCGAGATGCTCCCGGTGACCTGGTCCGAGTTCGGCGACGTCCACCCCTTCGTGCCCGTAGATCAAGCTCAGGGCTACGCGGAGATGCTCCAGCGCCTCTCCCACGCCCTCGAGGAGATCACCGGCTTCGACGCGATCTCCCTGCAGCCCAACGCGGGCTCCCAGGGCGAGTACGCGGGCATGCTCTCGATCCGCGCCTACCACCGGGCCAACGGAGACGAGGACCGGAAGGTGTGCCTGATCCCCACGTCCGCCCACGGCACGAACCCCGCCTCGGCGGTGATGGCCGGGATGAAGGTCGTCGCCATCCGCTGCGATGACCACGGCAACATCGACGTCGAGGACCTGCGCGCCAAGGCCGAGCAGCACAGCGCGGAGCTCGCCGCGATCATGGTCACCTACCCGTCGACCCACGGGGTCTTCGAGTCGGCCATCAAGGAGATCTGCCAGATCGTCCACGACAACGGCGGCCGCGTGTACATGGACGGCGCCAACATGAACGCCCAGGTCGGCCTCTGCCGCCCGGCGGACTTCGGCGCGGACGTGTGCCACCTGAACCTGCACAAGACCTTCTGCATTCCCCACGGCGGCGGCGGACCCGGCATGGGCCCGATCGGCGTGGTCGCTGACCTCGCCCCGTTCCTGCCGAGCCACCCGCTGGTGGAGATGGGGGGCGAGCGCGCCTTCGGCACGGTCGCGGCGGCCCCCTGGGGCAGCCCGAGCATCCTGCCGATCTCCTACATGTACATCGCGATGATGGGGGCCAAGGGCCTGCGCCGCGCGACGGAGATCGCCATCCTCAACGCCAACTACATGGCGACGCGACTGGAGGGCAGCTACGACGTTCTCTATCGCGGCGAGACCGGCCGCTCCGCCCACGAGTTCATCATCGACCTGCGCCCCTTCGAGAAGACCTCGGGGGTCGTGGCCGAGGACGTGGCCAAGCGCCTCATGGACTACGGCTTCCACGCGCCGACCATGTCGTTCCCGGTGGTGGGCACGCTGATGATCGAGCCCACAGAGAGCGAGACCAAGGACGAGCTCGACCGCTTCTGCGACGCGATGATCTCGATCCGCGCCGAGATCGCCGCCATCGAGGCCGGCGAGGCGGACCGTGAGGACAACGTGCTCAAGGGCGCGCCGCACACCGCGGCCGCGGTCACCGGGACCACCTGGGACCGGTCCTACTCCCGAGAGCAGGCGGCCTTCCCGGCTTCGTGGGTCACGGACTTCAAGTTCTGGCCCTCGGTCGGCCGCATCGACAACGGCTTCGGTGACAAGAACCTCATCTGCACCTGCCCCTCCGTCGAGGAGCTGGC
>CAJQPT010000101.1 GCA_905480285.1 uncultured bacterium | reverse complement strand
GTACAAGGGCGTCCAGGCCTACCTCGACGCGCGGCCCGAGGGCGCGCCCCTGTGCTTCTGGTTCGGCGCCTGGGACCCCCACCGCGGCTACGAGGCCGGCAGCGGCGCGGCGGACGGGATCGCGCTCGAGGACGTGCACCTATTCGGCCACTTCCCCGACGACCCCGTCGTGCGCTCGGACGTGGCCGACTACTACTTCGAGGTCCAGCGCTTCGACCGGGACGTGGCGCGGCTGATGGAGCAGCTCGAGGCCATCGGCGAGCTGGATAACACCCTGCTCGTGGTCACCGGGGACCACGGCATGCCCTTCCCGCGCTGCAAGGGCAACGTCCACGACTCCGGCGCCCGCGTGCCCCTGGCGGCCCGCTGGGGGGATCGCCTCGTCGCAGGCCAGACCGTCGATGACCTCGTCTCGCTCATTGACGTCGCCCCCACCTTCCTCGAGGCCGCCGGGCTCGAGGTGCCGAGCCAGATGACGGGCCGTAGCCTGCTGCCGCTCATGACCCGGATCGGTGAGGAGGACTTCCTGCGCACCATGGAGTTCCGCGACCGGGTCCTGATCGGGCGCGAGCGCCATGTGCCCTGTCAGGAGGCGCCGCTGATGGAGGGCTACCCGGTGCGAGCGCTGCGCACCATGGACCACCTCCTGGTCCACAACCTCTTCCCCGACCGCTGGCCAGCGGGGACCCCCGACCACAAGAACTGCGCCACCCGCGGGTCCTGGTTCGGCGACTGCGACAACGGCCCCACCAAGCTCTTCCTCTGGGAGCACCGGGATGAGGAGGCGGTCCGCCCCTACTTCGACCTGTGCTTCGCCAAGCGTCCTGAGTTCGAGCTCTACGACCTCCGCACCGACCCCATGCAGGTCAACAACCTCGCGGACGACCCCGCGTACGGGGAGACCCTGGAGGCCCTGAAGCGAGAGCTCGCGAGTGGGCTGGAGGACGCAGGCGACCCTCGATCCCGTGGAGAGGGCGCGGCTCTTGAGGGGCACCGCTACCTCGGCGGCGGCGGCGGCAAGTGGCCCTACCGCTGACCCGGCCCGGGCCCAGCGGCCGCACCCGAGCCTGAACGGCTCGCCCAGCCCCCCCCGGTTGGCTCGGCGGCGTTGCCGCGGGCCAGTTCTTCCGATCACCTCTCCGCTCCCCACGGCACACTCTCCCCCATG
The DNA here is from genome assembly GCA_905480285.1 of uncultured bacterium. Classification (GTDB taxonomy): domain Bacteria; phylum Planctomycetota; class UBA1135; order UBA1135; genus Saltatorellus. The sequence continues at coordinate 14,732 of CAJQPT010000101.1, read as the reverse complement.
GAGACCCCCGACCACCTTCACCTCAGCCTCGCCTTCCCCGGCCTCCCCGAGCTTGGGGAGCTCGCGAAGGACTTCGCCAGCCACGCCCTGCGCCTCGCCGACTTCGAGGGGGATCAGCTGGAACGCCTACGGGCGGCCTTCCTCTCAAGCCTCGCCCTGATCGAGGACACGCTCGCGCGTGAGGGGGACCCCGTCGTGGACATCGAGGTCCACGCGATCATCGACGCCGTCGCTCTGGAGTTTCAGATCCTCGAGCACGGCATCCCCCTCGGCGACGGCACCGGAGCGGAGGGGGGCGCCCCCGAAGCGGGCGGTGACATCGCGGACCGCGTCCGCCCGGTCCCCGCCTTCGACCGGCTCTGGTGGACGCAGAGGGGCGCCGAGGGGTCCGAGCTGCACCTCCGCGTTCACCGTCCCCACGCCGCGATCGATGTGCTGGAGGCGGTCCAGCACCGACTCGAGGAGGAGCACGCCGAGCACACCGACCTGGATCGTTCGGAGCAGACGGGCGAGTACCGCATCCGGGGCTACCGACCCGAGGACGGCCTCGAGGTCGCCCGGCGCATCTACGAGGCCTACGGGAGGTCCTACGCCAACCCCGACCTCTATGTCCCGGACCGCATCGAGGAGCTCAACCGCGGCGGCCAGCTCCACTCGATCGTCTGCGAGTCTCCCGACGGCGACATCGTCGGGCACTACGCCCTCGAGCGCCCCGACCTTGGACCCACGGGGGAGGCGGGGCAGGCGGTCATCGACCACCGGCACCGGGGCCACGGGCTGATGAAGCCCATGCGCGCCGCGGTGGAGAAGGCGGGCGAAGAGCTCGGGCTGCTCGGGGTCTGGAGCCAGCCCACGGCCATGCACCCCCTGAGCCAGCGCATGAACATCAAGTTCGGCTCGGTCCCCACCGCCGTCCAGCTCGGCCTCATCCCGGGCAGCATGAGCCTCCGTGGCGGCGTCGCCGGGGAGTCCGCCGACCACGACAAGGGCGGGCGCGGCTCGACCTTCCTCTACTGGCACCCGTTCGGGGACGAGCCCGCCCTGGCCGCCCACGCACCGGAGGCACTCCACCCGCTCCTCGCCGACCTGTACGAGGCCCGCGGGCGGCAGGTCGACTTCGGTGGGAAGGGCCCCGGCCCGACGCCGGGGAGCGGCGAGGCCGTGCACTGCCGGTACTCCGGCGCGCTCGGCACCGCGTGGGTGGTGGCGGACCGCATCGAGGCCGGCGCGGAACACACCATCCGCACCACCGTTGACGCCATGGCGTCCGGCGCGGGCGCGGGGACGGTCTACGTGGACCTGCCCCTGGACGACGCCGGCACGCCGGCCGTCGCGGAGGCCCTGCTCGCCTCTGGCTTCCAGATCGCCGGCATCGCCCCCCGCTGCATCCCCCGGACTGACGGCCGCATCGCGGAGGACGCGCTGCGCCTCGCGGTCCATCCCGTCTCGGTCGACCTCCCCGGCGTCGTCGCTGAGGGCCCCCTCGGCCAGCGCCTCCTCGCCCTCGCCACAGGCGCGGGAGCCTGACGTCCACGAGCTGCGCTGACCCGCGTTGAGCTCAGCGGCCCACCGGGGCCGCCCAGGGCACGCCCCCCCCTGGAGAGCTCGACCCCGCTCGAGAGCGGCCGGCTAGACCGGCTGCATTCGAACGGACGGGAGCTTCGAGGCGGCCCACCTGGCCCCGATGATGTTGGTGGCCATCGGCCCCAGACGAAGGCGAGCGAGAGGTCCGCACACATGGACTCCTCGGCCCCAGTGCATGTCGCTGTCCAGCCGCGGGATGCCGTTGATGATCGGCAGGCCGAGACGCTCGGCGGAGGTCCGCAACCAGCCCGTGACCGTCTCGCGCTGGAGCCCGGTGGCCAAGGTCAGCCCGGAGGATTCCACGACTCGCCCACCCCCGCGGAGCACGAGGTGCTCCTTGGCCGCGTCCCACTCGACGGACGGTGCCTCGAGCTGTAGCTCGATGGAGCCGCGCCGGACGGCCCGGGCGAGCCGCGACGCCAGGCCGGAGGGCACGCTCCCCCCGACCGCATGGCGGTGGAGGAAGTTCAGCCGCTCGGAGACCTGGAGGTCCACCCACCTCCCGACGAAGCGGTGCTTCGCCCAGGACCGGTCGACGTCAAAGTCCGCCACGCGGACCGGCCGACGCATCCAGAGGCGCACGGTCTGCCCCGTGGAGCGCTGGACCATCAGGGCGCGCTGGACCGCCGAAATGCCCCCACCCAGGATGTCATGGTCCAGCTGTGCGCCGGGGCCGAAGGCGTGGTGGATCGGCGCCCCCTCCCGCTGAAGCCGGCGCGCCCACGGGGGCGTGCGAGGCACGTTGGAGCCTGTCGCGATCAGGACGCGCCGCGCGGCGATCTCCACCCCCTGCCCTTGCACCAGGAGGTGATCGCGCTCGGTCCGGATCGAATCCACTCGCCCCGGGATGACCGCCTCATCGAGGCGGTGCCGGGCTACGAGCGCCCGGGAGTGCCGCAGGAACGCGTCGTAGGTTGGCCTCCGAAACGTCCCGGCGAGCTCCGCGACCTCCGCGTTCTCGCGGAGGTGCAGGAACTGATGGAGGCTCCCCGGTTCAGCGTCGAGGTGATGGCCCACGGGGGAGCGCATCCACGTCATCCCCACGGCGCTGGCTCTGGACCCCCATCGGTGCAGCAGCCGGCCGGAGGGCTCGATGATACGAATCGACGCGCCCTGGGCATGGAGCGCCTGACCGGCGCAGACCCCGTGGGGCCCGCCGCCGACGATCACCCAGTCATGGGGTTCTCTCACGCCCTCATGGCGTTCGGGTACGCGGCCGTGGAGACCCGGCGCCGGGTCGTCAGCATCGAGCGCCACGTGGTTGGCGTCTGGCACCGAGTGGTTGAGATCGGGCACCTGGTCACGCACCTGCCGCGCCCCCCCGGGCCGTCCAGGAGATTGGACCACCGCTGGGCATCGCGGCGCCGGCGCACGTCTTGCGAAGGGCCTTCATTCCACGGGCCCAATGCCAGCCCCGGGCTCCAGGTTCCCGCGACCTGTTCGATTCTCCCGAAGCCGCCAGCCCACGCACAAGGGGCAGCGTGAGCCAAGGGACCCGCTTGGGCGGATGAACGCAGGACCTCTCGGCGGTCCGGCAGGATCTTTGCCCACATGCGGGAACTGCCCCTGGCCCGGCGGCATCTGGCAGGTATGGCTCATCTCCCCGTCACCGTGCTCTCAGGCTTCCTCGGCTCAGGTAAGACCACCCTCCTCGCCCACATGCTGGCCAACCGCGAGGGCCGCCGCGTCGCGGTGCTCGTCAACGAGATGAGTGAGAAGGGTCTCGATGGGGAGCTGCTCGTCGCCGCGCGGGACGCTGGGATCGAGGTCCTCCAGAGCGAGGAGCGCCTGATCGAGCTCTCCAACGGCTGCATCTGCTGCACGCTGCGCGAGGACCTCCTCGAGGAGGTCGGGCGGATCGCCGACGACGGCGCCTATGACGCCTTGGTGATCGAGTCCACCGGCATCTCCGAGCCGCTCCCGGTGGCCCAGACGCTCTCCCTCGACCACGAGGATGTGCCCTCGGTCTCCGACCGCGTCGCCGTGGACGCCATGGTCACCGTCGTGGATGCGTCGAGGGTGCTCACGGAGATGAGCGGAGAGGATGACATCGTGGACCGGGGCTGGGCCGACGACGAGGAGGACCGCCGCCCCGTGGCACAGCTCATGGCCGAGCAGATCGAGTTCGCGACGATCATCGTCGTGAACAAGACCGACCTCGTGGATGAGGACGGCCTCGCCCGCGTCGAGGCGCTCATCGCGGACCTCAACCCCTCCGCCCAGCTCCTGCGCGCGGAGTATGGCCGCCTCCCGCTCGATCAGCTCCTGGAGACCCGGAGCTTCGACCTCGAGGCCGCGCAGGCAGCCCCCGGCTGGGTTCAGGCCCTCGCGGAGGACCACACACCGGAGAGTGAGGCCTTCGGCTTCGGCTCGTTTGTCTTCCGCGCTCGACGCCCCTTTCACCCGGTCCGCTTCATGGACTTCCTCCAGTCCCCGCTCATGCGGCAGGTGCTGCGCTCCAAGGGCTTCATCTGGGTCGCGACGCGGCCGCGGGAGAAGGCCCTCGTCCAGAGCGCCGGCCAGCAGGCGACCTTCCAGCCGGCGGGCACCTGGTGGGCGCTCGTGCCAGAGGAAGAGTGGCCGACCGACCCCGACTCACGCCGACACATCGAGGCGGTCTGGGACGAGGACTTCGGTGACATGCGCCAGGAGCTGGTGCTGATCGGCGTGAGGCTCCCGCGCGAGGAGATCGAGGAGGCGCTGGAGGCAGCGCTCCTCACCCCAGGCGAGATGGAGGGCGGGCTGGACGAGTGGCTCACCCTCGAGGACCCGCTCCCCCGCTGGGAAGAGGCCGAGGTCCACCAGCACGCGGGTACCCCCTGAGGCACCTGGCCCACGCGGCCCACCCGGCGCACCCGGCGCACCCGGCGCACCCGGCGCACCCGGCGACACATTCTCGACGCACTCCCCACGCGCGGCCCATTCGGCCACCGGTTCCCACGGCCCGGCCGAGGGTCACGGATCCGTGGAGATTGAGGGCCTAGAGGAGCCGGCGAAGCTCCTCTGCGGGTTCCTCTGCGGGCTCCTCTGCGGGCTCCTCTGCGGGCTCCGAGAGCTCGGGCTCGTCCGTCCGCCCGCGAGCTGACGGTCTCCTGACCCGGCCTCGTGTCACACCCTGAGGCTGCGGCTCCGCGGCGGCGCCACGTCGCCGGGCCGGCGAAAGTTTTGGGGGAGCGCCCTGCCCCTGCCCGGCGGCACTCGACGACCCTGGGCCTGCCAAACCCCGAGGTCGCCCAGCACAGGGCCGGCCGAGCTTCCCACTTCCGCGCTGCAGTCCCCATGAACTCTCGACTCTCCCCCTCGGTCGCCCCCCACGGGTGGCTCGCCATCACCGCCCTCAGCCTCCTCGGCGCCGCCTCCGCCGCGCCGCAAGGCGCAGGCCAGGCAGGCATGCTGCGCTACCCGGACGTCAGCGACACGAGCATCGTGTTCGTGTACGCCAATGACCTCTGGCTGGTACCGCGGGCGGGCGGAACCGCCCTGCCCCTGGCGAGCCCTCCCGGCGCCGAGCGCAGCCCGCGCTTCAGCCCGGACGGCCAGCAGGTCGCGTTCAGCGGCAACTACGACGGGGACAGCGACCTCTACACGATCTCGACGGAGGGCGGCCTGCCCTTCCGCGTGACCCACCATCCCGGCGGCGACATGTTCAGCGACTGGACGGCCGACGGTCGGCTGATCTTCTCGACCTCGGCCTTCTCGGGCCAGCGGCGCGCGCCGCGTATGTTCACCGTCCCGAGCACAGGCGGGCTCCCGGTGCAGGTCTCGGTGCCCTACGGGCTGAACGGCACGATCCACGAGGACGGCAAGCTGCTGGCGTACACGCCCAACGCCCGGGATGGCCGCAACTGGAAGCGCTACGTCGGCGGGACCGCCAGCGACATCTGGCTCTTCAACCTCGAAGACCGGAGCTCGCAGCGCGTGACCGAGTGGGAGGGCACGGACAGCTTCCCCATGTGGCATGGGGACGACCTCTACTACGTCTCGGACCGCGGGCCCGCCCATCGCCTGAACGTCTGGAAGTATGACGTGGCCGCGGGCGAGCACTCCCAGGTCACGACCTTCACTGAATTCGACGTCAAGTGGCCCGCGATTGGCCCCGGCGATCAGGGCCAGGGAGAGATCGTCTTCCAGAACAACTCGGGGCTGTTCCTCGTCGACCTGGGCACGCAGGCCACCCGCCCCGTCAACGTGAAGATCCCCGGCGCCATCGAGACGGCGCGGCCCCGCACCGTGGACGTCTCGGACGCCATCTCGGTCAGCCGCATCTCCAGCACCGGCAAGCGCGCCGTGGTGGCGTCGCGCGGTGACATCTGGACGCTGCCGGCTGAGCAAGGCAAGGCGCGCAACCTGACGGCGACCAGCGGAGTCGCCGAGCGTGACCCGTCCTGGAGCCCGGACGGACGCTGGATCGCCTACTTCTCGGACGAGACGGGCGAGTACGAGCTGTTCGTGAAGCAGTCCGACGGGCGCGGCGAGACGAAGCAGCTCACGGAGGGTACGGAGGGCTTCAAGTACGACCCGACCTGGTCCCCGAACTCCGAGAAGGTCGCGTTCAGCGACCGCTCGGGCACGATCTACGTGCACGACATCGCAGCCGGCACCACCAAGGCGATCGACCAGAATGAGGCCGCGGAGTGGGGCGTCCCCGTGAACTGGTCCCACGACAGCCGCTGGCTCACCTACACCAACCTCGCCGACGAGAGCTCGCGGACCAACGTCGTGATCTTCGACACAGTCGCGGACAAGAAGCACGTCGTCACGAGCTCCATGTTCCAGGACAGCAGCCCGACCTTCGACCGCGAGGGGGACTTCCTGTACTTCGGCAGCGTCCGCGACTTCAGCGGCCAGCGCGGGTCGATGATCGACTCGAACTACATCTACGACGACGGCGAGGTGCTCCTGGCTGTCCCCCTGCGCGGGGACGTCGAGTTCCCCTGGACCCCGAAGAGCGACGAGGAGTCCTGGGGCGACGGAGACGAGGGTGACGACACGCCCGAAGAGGACGCCGAAGGCGAGGAGGAGCGTGAGGGCACGCCCGCGGCGGACGACGGCGTCAGCGGGAGCTACTCCGGCACGCTCACGATGGCGGGCCAGCCCGAGATGCCCATCTCCGCGAGCCTGAGCCTCGACGGCACCCGCCTCAGCGGCTCGGCGACCTCCCCCCTCGGGAACGCCGAGGTCAGCGGCGACCTGGACCCTGAGACCGGAGCCTGCAGCGGGAGTCTCGCCCTGGACTCGGGCGGAGAGGCCCAGTTCGATGGGTCGATCAAGGACGGCGCCCTCGAGTGGACCGTCTCCACGAACGAGGGCGACATCACGGTCGTGGCCGAGCGCTCAAGCCCGGCCTCCGGCGAAGGGCGCGACGACGAGGACACCGACAAGGACACCGACGAGGAGGACGACAAGGACGCCCCAGAGACCGTCGAGATCGACTTCGAGGGCTTCGAGCACCGCGCGCTCCAGCTCCCCGTGGCCTCGGGCAACTTCGCGAGCCTCTCGGTGAACCACAAGGGGCACCTGCTCTACGTCCGCCGCGGCTCAGGCATCAAAGCCTACGACCTGCACGGGGACGACCAGGCGGAGAAGAGCGTCACCGCCGGCGGCGACTTCAGCCTGTCCGCAGACGGCAAGCAGCTCCTCGTGGGGCGCGGCAACGATCCTGCCATCGGCAAGGCCGGCGAGGGCAGCTCGCCCAAGAGCGTCAAGAAGGACGGCATGGAGGCCCGCATCGACCCGCGCCAGGAGTGGCCCCAGGTCTACCGCGACGCGTGGCGCTTCTTCCGCGACTACTTCTACGCCGCCAACATGCATGGCGTGGACTGGCCTGCGGTCTACGAGCAGTACCTGCCCATGATCGCCTACTGCGCGAACCGCGAGGACGTGGACTACGTGATGCGCGAGCTCGTCGCCGAGCTCAACGTGGGGCACGCCTACGTCCGCGGGGGTCCGATGGAACGGGGCCCGCGCGTCGGCGTGGGGCTCTTGGGCTGTGACTACACCCTGGAGAACGGCGCCTACCGCATCGCGCACATCGTCGAGGGCGGCGTCTGGGACTCGGATGCCCGCGGCCCCCTCAGCATGCCGGGCGTCGACGTGCGCGAGGGGGACTACCTCCTCGCCGTGGATGGGGTCCCCATGGACACGGGCAAGGACCCCTGGGCCGCCTTCCTCGGGAAGGGTGGCGAGGCCGTCGAGCTGACGGTGAGCGCCGCCCCCACCATGGACGACACGGCGCGCAAGGTGATGGTCAAGGCGCTCTCCTCGGAGCGCGGCCTGCGCTATCGCGAGTGGATCGAGGGCAACCGCCAGATGGTCGAGGAGCTCTCCGGTGGCCGCGTGGGCTACGTCTACGTGCCCGACACCGGCCAGAACGGTCGCAACAACCTGTTCCGCCAGCTGTACGGCCAGTCCCACCTGGACGCGCTCATCATCGACGAGCGCTGGAACGGCGGCGGGCAGTTCCCCAACCGGGAGATCGAGGCCCTCGACCGTCCGCGTACGAACTACTGGGGCCGCCGCTGGGGCCGCTCGATGGCGACGCCCAACGACTCCCACCAGGGCCCCAAGTGCATGCTCATCAACCGCGACGCGGGCTCGGGGGGAGACATGTTCCCGTACCTGTTCCGGCAGGCGGGGCTCGGCAAGCTGATCGGCACGCGGACCTGGGGCGGCCTGGTCGGGTACTCCGGGAGCCCGCAGCTCATCGACGGCGGCACCCTCGCCGTGCCGTCCTTCGGGTTCTTTGAGCTCGACGGTACCTGGGGCGTGGAGGGCCACGGCGTCGCCCCTGACATCGAGGTCATGGACGACCCGGCCCTGATGCAAGACGGCGCCGACCCGCAGATCCAGGCCGCCGTGCAGCAGATGCTCAAGGAGCTGGAGACCGGCGCGTACCAGGCACCGACCCGCCCCGCGGACCCGAACCGGACCGGCATGGGACTGCCCGAGTCAGAGCGCTAGGCCCGAACCGAGGGGGCGTCGCCGGCCGGTGCTTCGTCGATGAGGAGCCTCGACCGAGAATCTCATCGATGAGAAGCGTCGACCAAGGGCCTCGCCGAGGACCGTCGAGGCACCCACCGCCCCACCACCACGGCGGCTCCCCCCACCTTGACCCTCCGGCCACCGCGAAGCCAAGCGGCCAGGGTCGGAGCGAGCCTGTGGCGCCACCCATGGCGCCACGGGCAGGATCGGCTCGGGAAGGGCCGGCTCGGGAACCCGGCGTCCCGCTCCCGGGCGCCAGGCTCCGTGCCCGCGCCCGGCGAGGGACACCCCGCATCATGAACGGGTGCGCCAGCGTGACGCGCCGCCCATGCGAGGCGTGAGGCACGCCATCGCACGAGCAGCGGGGCGAGGCTCAGAGAAGGGCCGGTTCCGAGGAAGGCCAGCTCAGAGGAAGGCCGGCTCAGAGGAAGACGACCTCAAGCCCGTCCGTGAAGTTGGAGGTCGTGTTGCCGCCGACGGCGTCTCGGTGCCAGGCGGTGAAGTTCCAGGTCTCGCCGGCCTGGATCGACACGAGGCCCGTCGGGGTCGGCGTCCGGGTCAGGTCGAGCTGGAGCGAGAAGGTCCCGCTGCTGCCTGAGTTGAGGATCTCCCCCGGTCCAACGTAGCGGCCGATCGCGCCGCCGATGCAGAGGATGCCCTGGCTCCCGCCGGGGTTCGCGACGGCTCCCTGGGAGGTGCTGGTGAGGAAGAACCCGAAGGACGAGCTCGGCAGGCTAGAGGCCTCGAGTCGAAGGTTGTTCGAGCTCACGATGGCCGTTCCGATGCCGCCGATCGACCCGGCCGCACCGGTGGAGTTCACGTTGGCGGCGCAGTAGTTCGTCCCGACGCTCCCCGCCGCGACGCCCTTGCCGAACTCGATGTCATCGAACATCACCACGTCCCCGAAGTTGCCGCCTGCGGAGAGGCGGATCTCGTTGAACTTGAGGTCGACGATCGTCGTGTCAAGATCCGCTCCACCCGTCGGGTACGGCGTCGCGGGGTCGATCCACATCTGGACCCGCTCATCGCCGGGCAGGCAGTCAATCCGGTAGACGAGCCGCGCCGGCTGGGAGGCGTTGCTGCCGGTCACAAACTCGGGCGGACGCCCCGTGGCGCCCTCATCGTCGATGCCCCACTCGTCCTGGTCCCATCCGGACCCCAGAAGGAGAGCCTCGGGCAACGACTGACCGGCCTTCCAGAGGGAGAGCCCGCAGTACCCCTCGGTCGTGCCGCCGGCGTACTTCTCGATGCTGAAAGACACCCACAGCGTGGCGCCGTCTCGGCCCCACATGTTGGTCGCCGGGTCGAGCAGGTCCGGGTGAGCGGCGAGGTCAATCTGCCGGTAGGCCGAGTTCCATGTGGCCTGCTGCACCGCGTGCCCGCCCACCCCGTCACTCAAGACGAAGTTGGGCGCCACGGTGTTGTCCTGGGTGAGGTACGCGGCGTTCCCCGCACCATCGACGTACCAGTTGTTGGACCAGCCGGTCCCGCCCGGCAGGGCGTGGAAGGTGGCTCCGATGGGGTACTCGAAGGTCTCGGTGCACACCGGCGTGACCTGGGCGGTGGCGGTGGCCGCGAGGAGGACCACACCGAGCGAGAAGGGCGTGAGGTTGCGTTGCATGGGAACGAAGGGTTGGGCGATGGGGAAGACTCCGGACGAAGGAATACCCCGCGCGCCCGCTCCACGCCAGCACGGGCAAATCCCGAGGCAGTTTGACGCGCCCGGATCTACCGCAGTGAACACGGTGCTGCCGCTGTTAACACGGTGCTGCCGCAGTGAACACGGTGCCGCCGCGTTGAACACGGTGCCGCCGCGCTGAACCCGGTGCTCCCGCATCGAACCAAGCGCTCCCGCGCTGAAACTCCTGCCCGCGCGCCGCGGCCCAGACCCTGGCGCTACCCCAGGATCTCCCGCACCACCCGCGACTCCTCCACGCCGGTCAGGCGCTGATCGAGGCCGAGGTAGGGATAGGTGAAGCGCTCGTGGTCGATGCCGAGCTGGTGCAGGATGGTCGCGTTGAGGTCGTTCACGTGGACGCCGCCCTCCGCCACGTTGTAGGACCAGTCGTCGGTGGCGCCGTGGGTGATGCCAGGCTTGATGCCCCCGCCGGCCATCCAGACCGTGAAGCAGCGGCCGTGGTGATCGCGGCCGCTCCCGGGGGCGCCGAGCTTGCCCTGGCTGTAGACGGTGCGGCCGAACTCCCCGCCCCACACGACCAGGGTGTCCTCCAGCAGGCCGAGCCGGGCGAGGTCCGAGACCAGGGCGGCGCTGGGCTGGTCGGTGTCCATGGACTGCGCCCGCAGCTCCCGGTCCAGGTTGAGGTGCTGGTCCCAGCCCCGGTGGAAGAGCTGCACCATGCGCACCCCGCGCTCGAGCATGCGGCGCGCGAGCAGGCAGTTGGCGGCGTAGGTGCCCGGCTTGCGCGCGTCCGGGCCATAGAGCTCGAAGACCTCCTCAGGCTCGTTGGAGAGGTCGGTGAGGTCCGGGACCGAGGTCTGCATCCGGAAGGCCATCTCGTACTGATCGATGCGCGTGCGCGCCTCGGGATCCCCCGTGGCGTCCGCGTGCCGCCCGTTGAGCTTCGCGAGGTCATCCAAGAGCGCGCGGCGAGAGGCGGCGTCCACCCCCGGCGGGTTTTGCAGGTACAGGACCGGGTTGGCGCCAGGGCGCAGCTGCACGCCCTGGTGGGACGGCGGGAGGAAGCCCGAGCCCCACAGGCGAGAGAAGAGGGGCTGGCCGGGGTCCTTGCCCGTGCCCTGGGAGAGGAGCACCAGGTACGCCGGCAGGTCCCGGTTCTCGCTCCCCAGCCCGTAGCTGAGCCATGAGCCCAGGCTCGCCTTGCCCGGCTGCATGGCGCCCGTGTTGATCGTGGTGATCGCGGGGTCGTGGTTGATCGCCTCGGTGTGCACCCCCTTGAGGAAGCACAGCTTGTCCGCGATGCGCGCCGTCCACGGCATCAGCTCGCTGACCCAGGCGCCGCTCTCCCCGTGCTGCTTGAACTCGTAGGGCGGCGCCAGCACCGGGAAGCTCTTCTGCCCGGCGGTCATCCCCGTCACGCGCTGCCCGCCGCGGACGGACTCGGGGAGCTCCTGGCCGTGGAGCTCGCGCATGACCGGCTTGAAGTCGAACAGGTCGATGTGCGACGGCCCGCCGGACTGGAACAGGTACACCACGCGCTTGGCCTTGGGGGCGAAGTGCGGGAGCGCCGACTCGTCGCCGCCCAGCAGGCGTGAGAGCGCCAGGGCTCCCAGGCTCCCGGCGGACTGTCCGAGGAACGCGCGTCGGGTGAGCTCGATCATCCCCGCGTCACCGTCTCGCTCAGGTTGAGGACGAGCCCCGCGGCCAGGGTCCAGGCCGCGTGCTCGGCCGCCTCGAGGCTCGCGTCACGCGGCGACTCCCCCACGGAGATCAGCGCCTCGGCGTCCTCGGGCTGGGCCCCGAAGCGGGCCCGCTCCCGGGTGAGCAGCGACCCCACGATCCTCTGCTCTTCGCCGTCGGGTTCGCGCCCCACGGTGACCAGGTAGAGGTGGCGGATCTTCGCCGCGTCCGTCGCGCCGCCCTCGAGCAGCACGCGCTGCGCCAGGGCTCGCGCCGCCTCCACGAAGCCCGTCTCGTTCAGTAGGACGAGCGCCTGCAGCGGCGTGTTCGTCCGCGATCGCCGCACCACGCAGACCTCCCGGCTGGGCGCGTCGAAGGCTGCCAGGATGGGCGGCGGGACGGTTCGCTTCCAGATGGTGTACATGCCGCGCCGGTAGAGGCCCTCGCCGTGATCCTGGACGTAGACCTGCTCGGTCGCGGGGGTGCTGCCGAAGTGGCTCATCTCACGCCAGAGGCCATCGGGCTGATAGGGGCGGCCGCTGGCGCCGCCGATGCGCGGCGAGAGGAGCCCGCTCGCCGAGAGGGCGACGTCCCGGATGAGCTCGGCCTGGAGGCGGAAGCGTGGGCCCCGCGCCAGGAGGCGGTTGGCGGGATCTCGCTCGAAGAGGCCCGGAGAGACCGCCGCATCCTGGCGATACGTGTCGGAGAGGACCATTTGCCTCAGCATCGCCTTCACGTCCCAGCCGCTCTCCACGAACTCCACCGCGAGCCAATCGAGGAGCTCGGGGTGACTCGGCAGGGAGCCCCGCACGCCGAAGTCCTCCGGGGTCTCCACCAGGCCGGTCCCGAACAGGAGCTGCCAGTAGGAGTTCACCGCCACGCGAGCGGTCAGCGGATGGTCGGGCCGCACCAGCCAGCGGGCGAGGCCCAGGCGGTCCGGGGCGGCCCCGGCGTCCATGGGCGGGAGGATCGCCGGGGTCCCGGGCTGGACCTCGTCCCCCTTCTGGTCGTAGACGCCGCGCATCAGGACGTGCGCCGGGCGCCGCATGCTGCGCTCCTCCATGACCATGGCGGTGGTCATGGGCTGCGCCTCGATGGCCGACCGCTGCTGGCCGAGCGCGGCGAGCTCCGCACGCAGGCCGTCCCGGGCGGGGTCGATGGAGCGGTGGTACTCCGCGAGCAGCGCCTGCTGCTCCGCCGACCGAGCACCAGCGCCCGCGGCGATGGCCGCCTGGACGTCGGCCGGCGGTCCGCTCGCCCGGAGGGCGAAGAAGACCCCGCCGGGGCCGCCGTAGTTGACGATCTTGACCAGCAGCTCGTTGGCGCCCGGGCGCGCCACCACGGTGATCGCCTCCTGATAGGGCTGGACGCCGCGGCGGACGTTGGCGTCGAGCACCAGCGCGCCGTTCCACCACACGCGGATGGAGTCGTCGCTCCCGAAGGCGAGCTCCAGGGGTCCGGCGTCGGCGCACTCGAAGCTGCGGCGCAGGTAGGTGGCGGCGTTGGTGGCCGGCAGGGCGTGCGGCACCCCGTCCACAAGGTCCGGACGCTGGACCCACTCCACCTCTCCCGGAGCGGCGGCCGCCGACGCGCCCGTCGGCTCGGGACCGAAGTTCGTCTGGAAGGCGGCGTCGCCCGATCCAGCGACGAACGGCCCGGCCACATCCCACGGCGTCAGCACAGGCGCCGCTCGCTCTGCGTCGCGCCGGGACTCGCCCTCGATCCAGTCGCGCAGGCGCGCCGCCGCCTCGGGCGTCTCCGCCTCGAGCGCGGACCGGACCCGCCCCTGCTCCGCCTCGAGGCTGGCGAGCCGCTGCCCCTGCTCCTCCGAGAAGACCGGGATGAAGGGCACGGAGTTCTTCCCGCCGTCTCCGTCGTTGCCACGGTCGGTGATCGAGTTGAAGTAGGCGAAGAACTTGTAGTACTCGCGCTGCGAGATCGGGTCGTACTTATGGTCGTGGCAGCGGGCGCAGCCCATGGTCAGCCCGAGCCACGCCTGGGAGGTCGTAGCCACCCGGTCCGCGGCGTACTCCACGAGGTACTCCTCCTCGATGGTCCCGCCCTCATGGGTGTTCATGTGGTTGCGGTTGAACCCCGACGCGATCCGCGACGAGTCCGTCGCGTCCGGCAGCAGGTCCCCGGCGAGCTGTTCGACGGTGAACTGATCGAAGGGCATGTTCGCGTTGAACGCGTCGATCACCCAGTCGCGCCAGGCCCACATATGGCGGCCCCCGTCGATGGAGTAACCGTTGGTGTCCGCGTAGCGCGCCACGTCCAGCCACTGGAGGGCCATCCGCTCGCCGAAGCGTGGCGACGCGAGCAGCCGATCGACGACCGTGGCGTAGGCGTCGGGGGAGTCGTCCGCGAGGAACGCGTGGATCTCCTCCGGCGTAGGCGGAAGCCCGGTCAGGTCGAGGGTCACCCGCCGGAGGAGCGTGTGCCCGTCGGCCTCCGCCGCCGGCTCCAGCCCCGCGGACTCCAGCTGACGTTGGACGAGGGCGTCGATAGCCCCGGCGGCGTCCCCGCCGACAGCCGCATCAGGGCCCTCGTTGCGCTCCGGTGCACGGAACGCCCAGTGCTCACCCCAGGGCGCACCCGCCGCGACCCAGCGCTCGAGGATGCGGACCTCGTCCTCACTCAGCGGGGGCTCGCCCTCGGGCGGCATCGCGTCGAAGAACTCGTCCCCGCCGTGAACCCGCGCGAGCAGCTCGCTCTCCCCGGGCGCCGCGCGATCGACCACCGCGTAGCCGCCACGATCTCGGACCGCGTCGTCCTCGAGGTCAAGCCGCAGGCCGCCCTCGCGCGCCGCGGCGTCAGGCCCATGGCACTCGAAGCAATGCTCGGCGAG
>CAJQPT010000100.1 GCA_905480285.1 uncultured bacterium | reverse complement strand
CAAGGGCGACGCCGTGCCCGTCCTCGAGGGGCCCTTGCGCTCCTTCCGCACGGCCCCCGACAGCGACGAGAGCGCGTTCACCTTCACGGTCATCGGGGACACCCAGACCAACGGCGCCGTGGCCAAGCGCGTGAGCGACCTCGCCTTCGAGCAGCGCCCGAACTTCGTCGTCCACTGCGGCGACCTGGTGGACACCGGCGGCAACAAGACGGATTGGACCGAGACGTTCTTCCCGAGCATGCGGCCGCTGATCGAGCACGCGCCGCTGGTGCCCGTCCTCGGCAACCACGAGCAGGACGCGCGGCTCTACTACGACTACATGTCGCTCCCGGCGCCGGAGCGGTGGTACTCCCTGCGCTACGGCGCCGCAGAGTTCTTCATGATCGACGGCAACCGGTCGCTCGGCCAGCAGTCGGAGCAGCTCGCATGGCTCGAGGGCGCCCTCGCCGCTTCGAAGGCGAAGTGGCGCTTCGCCGTGCTGCATCAGCCGCCTTACACCAGCGACTCCAACGACTACGGCGACACGACCAAGACCTCGTCCACGCGCGGCGACATGAACGTGCGCAACATCGTCCGCCTGCTCGAGAAGCATGGCGTCGACATCTGCTTCTCCGGCCACGTCCACGACTACGAGCGCACCTTCCCCATCAAGGACGGCGCGGTTCGCCCCCACCAGGATGGCGGTGTGCTCTACATCACCGCCGCGGGTGGCGGTGGTTCGCTCGAGGACTTCGACGGGACGAACACCTGGTTTGGCAACCGCAAGGCGCGGCGCCACCACCACCTCCACGTGGCGATCCTGGGAGATGACCTCGAGCTGCAGGCGATGGACGAGGACGGCCGCGTCTTCGACACGCTGCGCCTGAGGGCGCGGTAGACCAGGGTTCTAGAACCCGATCGCGGAGGCGCCGGCCGTGGAGGCCAGGGCCACGATGTCGTCGAGCTCACGCTGATCGATCTCCAACGCGAGGGTGGATGGCCACCCGAGCGGGATCGAGAGGTTGTCAAAGCCCTGGGCAGCGAGCAAACGCCAGGTAGGTGGAGAAGACGGCGACCTGCACCTCGCGATTGGGCGGGAGATCATTGCGGCCGCCCGCGAGGCTCTCGGCCGCGGCCTCGATCGCCGGCGGCAGCGACCAGTTGCGCGCGAGCATCAGGCAGAGGGCGGGCCCGGCGCGGCTGACCAGCTCCCTGCGCATGCGCGAGCTGAGCTTGCTTCCTCGTCGTTTCTCGACTCGCTGCACCAACTGATGCCCGAGCGGAGCCCCGGCGCAGAGGATGAGCCCGGCGAGCATCGAGGCCCGATTCGCGCCCAGCTTGGCCGACGACACCCGGTGTGAGATGGCCCCGGCGATCCGCGCGCTCTTCCAGGTCTGCTCTCCGCCGAGCACGCTCTCCAGGACGGGCCCGAAGACGTGCGATCGAGCGACCTTGATCACCGCGAGCTCCCAGAGACCACGCATCCCGATGCGCTGCGCCGCGACGCTAGGCGATTCGACGGGATCGCTGGCGGCGTAGAGCGCTGAGTTGGCAAGGTCTATGACCTGGCCCTTGAGGACCTCGTCTCCCTCGAGGATGTCGCCGACAGCCACGGCGTTGTACTCGCCGCTGACGACCAGGGCCGCGAGCTCCACGGCAGCTCGGCTCAGCCGCGGCAACTCGTCCTCTGCGACCTCCAGCTCCGCCAGGACGGCGCTGCGCCACTCTTCGCCCAACGAGTCGGGGACGCCTTCTTCCAAACACAGCCGCACACTCTGATATCGAATGCTGGAACGCCGGAGCCGAAGGAAAATCACCGTGACGCACAGTGGAAATCCCGAACGGGTGCACCTGACAGGGTGGAGATGCCTCATCGGCCTCCTGGCGCTCGCGTCCTCCTGTGGAACAACGCCCCTCCCGGTCGAGCCTCAGGACGCCTTGGACGCCGGCGGCGCGGTCCTCGCCGTCGGCGGTGGAGGCACGCCGATGTCCGTCGTGCAGCGGGGGCTCCAGGAGGCCCAGGGCCACGAGGGAGGGGGGCCTCGCGTCGCTGTGATCCCCTTCGCGTCCGCGAGGGAGGACCGTGGGCTGGGTTCTGTGGAGATGTGGAGAGAGGCGGGCGCGCCGTCCGTGATCCTCGTTCCAGAAGACGAAAGCGCCCGGGCGATCGTCGAGAGCGCCGACCTCATCTGGCTGGGGGGCGGCAGCCAGCGCCGCTTGATGGAGTCTCTGGACCGCCTCGACCTCACGGAACTCATCCGTGACCGGCACCGCGCCGGTGCGGTCGTGGGCGGCACCAGCGCCGGCGCAGCGGTCCTGGGAGGCGTCATGATCTCGGGCGACCCCGAGCCAGACTCCTACACGGGCGGGGCCATGGCCCCGATCCCGTCGCTGGGGCTGATCCCAGGCGTGATCATCGACCAGCACTTCCGTGAGCGGAGGCGCGAGGGGCGGCTCATCAGCGCCCTGCTGGATCGGCCCCGCGGGTGGGTCGGCGTGGGGATCTCAGAGGGCACCGCTGCGGTCTTCGAGGCCGACTCATTCGAAGTGCTGGGCAAGGGCGTGGTCCTCGTCCTGGAGACCTCCACCGCGACGCTTGGGGACGCCGGGCCCGGCGAGCTGCAGCGGGCGAGCGGGGTCACGCTGTCCGTTCACACGCCCGGCGAACGCCGCGAGGTCCGCGGGGCGAGCGGCCCCTGAGGGGAGGTCGTATCCTGCAGGGCATGGCTCTCCTCTCCGCCCTCGCCCTCTTGCTCACCGGTCTCCCCTCCACCGCGCAGGCCGAAGGCCCGACGCCTCAAGAGGAGGACGCCGAGATGACCCGGGTCCTGCTGGTGTCCGGGGCCAACAACCACGACTGGGAGTGGACCACCCCATCGCTTGAGTCGATCCTCCGGGAGACCGGGCGCTTCGAGGTCGTGGTCACGCGGAACCCCGGTGCGGCCCTGGCCGACAGGGGCGCCCTCGACTCATACGACGCAGTGGTCCTCGACTACAACGGCCCACGCTGGGGAGACGCCGCGGAGACGGCCTTCCTCGGAGCCGTGCGCGATGGGCTCGGCGTGGTCGTGATCCACGCCGCCGACAACCACGGCAACGGTTGGCCGGAGTACGAGAAGCTCGTGGCAGACCTCTGGCGCAAGGGGACCGGCCACGGCCGCTTTCATCCCTTCGACGTCGAGGTGGTGGATCGCGATCACCCCGTGACCCGCACCCTGCCGACCATCCTCGCGCACCCCGATGAGCTGTACCACGACCTCGTCAACGTGCACGACGTGGACCGGCGTGTCCTGGCCACGGCGCTCTCCACGAAGGAGAGCGGAGGCACCGGCGAGGCGGAGCCGATGATCCTCGTCCGCTCCTACGGCAAGGGGCGCATGTTCCACACGCCCCTTGGCCACGTCTGGAAGAACGTCCCGGGCTCCCAGGCCTCCCACCGCGACCCACAGTTCCGCGGGCTCGTGGTCCGCGGCACCGAGTGGGCCGCGACGGGCACGGTCACAGATGAGCGGACCGCTCCCGCGGCCGCGGTCGACGGGTGGGTCTCGCTCATGGGCCCCGAGCACTGGCAGGCCTTCGGCGGCGGCGAGGCCCCGGAGGGCTGGCGGTTCGAGGGAGACTTCCTGCGGCGCGATGGCGCCGCAGGCGACATCACAACGCGGGAGCTCTTCGGAGACTTCGAGCTCACGTTCCAGTGGAAGACCTCGATCGCAGGCAACTCGGGGCTGAAGTACCGCATCTCCGCCGACGCGAAGCAGCCGATCGGGCCCGAGTTCCAGCTCCTCGACTCAGCCGCTCCTACCTCCAACCGCGAGCATCGGGCCGGCGCCCTCTACGACGTCGTCCCCGCCGGGGCCTCTCCTCAGGTGCCCTGGGGCGAGTTTCATGAGGCGCGCATCCTCTCCCAGGGCTCGCGGCTCGAGCACTGGCTCGACGGAGTGCTGGTCGCCGCTGCCGACACCTCCACCCCCGAGTGGGCCGCCATGGTCGAGGACAGCAAGTTCAAGGGCGTGGACGGGTTCGCCGCGTCCGGACCAGGCCGCCTCCTGATCCAGGACCACGGCGACGAGGTCTGGATCCGGGGGATGCGCATTCGCGAGCTGAGCCGCGGCGATCAACAGGCCGCGCCGCTCTTCCCCGGCCAAAGCACCGAGGGGTGGTCCAACGTCGGCGACGCCCGCTACGAGGTTCAAGGGTCGACGCTGATCGGGCGCGCCGGTCCACAGCAGCAGCAGAGCTTCCTGGTCTCCGACCGCGAGTTCGGTGACTACACCATGGAGGTCGACGTCCGGATCGCCGTGGAGGGCAACTCCGGGATCCAGATCCGCAGCCACGTGGGCGAGGACGGGAAGCTGCGCGGCTACCAGGCCGAGATTGACCCCTCTCCGCGCAGCTGGTCCGCGGGCCTGTTTGACGAGGGTCGGCGCGCCTGGCTCGACGACCTCTCCGACAACAAGGCGGCCAGGGAGGCCTTCGACCTCGACGGCTGGAACCGCTACCGGATCGTCTGTGAGGGGCCCAGGGTCCGCACCTGGATCAACGGGGTCGCCGCCGCAGACCTGCTGGACGGCGAGGATCTCACCGGCTCCATCGCGTTCCAGATCCACGGCTGGGACGACGACATCGAGATCCACTGGCGGGATCCCCGCGTCGAGGACCGGGGCCGGCACGGCTGGGTCCCCCAGGACCCCGCGGCCCGCTGCGCCCTCGGCGGCGCGCCGGGCGCACGCGCCACGATCCTGGGCGAGGACGTCGAGCTGCGGCTCGTGGGGGCCGACGGCGCTGCGCTGACCCGGGTTGATCTCTCGGACAGGGAGGGCTGGAAGGCCGGTTCAATGAACCGCGTCACCGTCCTGCTGGCTCCCGATCGCGCTGCGGTTCAGCTCGGCGACCGGACCACTGTCGAGGTGGCGGTGGAGGGCGTCGAGGCCCTCGAATTCCACTCGGACTCCCCGTCACTGGAGGTCCGCTCCCTCACCCTCTGCGAGCGCGCCACCGACTGAGGCGACGCGCGGCTCGA
>CAJQPT010000099.1 GCA_905480285.1 uncultured bacterium | reverse complement strand
GCGAAGAGCCCGTCCTTGAGGTCGACGTAGTGCACGATCTCGAGCCCCTCCGCCTCGGCGTCGAGCACGTAGAGGGTGCCCTCCGCGGATCCCACGAGGACGTGTCCGGCCAGGCCCATGGGTGACATGTAGTACTCGCTGCGGTCCGGCAGCCGCTCACGGTCGAGGACGCGCTTGCCGGTCGCCGCGTCAATGGCGCTCACGATGCCGCCCGCCTTCATGAGCCAGATACGGCCCCGGTAGAGCAGCGGAGAGGCGACGTAGGGGAGGCCGCGTCTCCACGTCCACTCCACGTGGCTCGCGGTGACGTCGCCCTCGCCGCCGCGGCGGATGGCCATCAAGACGTTGGCGCCCGGGCTCTCAGCCCCTCCGGGGGGCGTGATGAGCTCCGGCCGCTCCCATACGCCGTTCTTGTTCTGGTCGAGGAACCCGAAGGCGTCCTTGGCCCGGCACTCGGGGAGCTCGTCCAGCTCGACCGTCCCGTTGTCGTTGGCGTCGAGCCGGTCGAAGAGCAGGTTCGGATCGGCCACCTCCTCGTCCGAGAGCTCCAGCGAGCGACCAAAGCCGGCGTCCCAGAAGGACCGGCCCGTGGCGTTGGGGGTGCTCCAGGCGCCGAAGAAGAGGGTGTCCGCGTTGGCGGTGGGGGTCGTGCAGCTGAAGACCGTGACGCCGTTCACGTTCCACAGGGGCGCGCCCGTCTTGGGGTCAAAGGAGCACACCTGGCTCGTCCCCCCGATGATCAGCTCCTCGCGGTCCGCGTTGCTCCAGAGGAAGGGCGTCCCGTGGCTCTCGATGAAGCCAAAGCGATCGATCTTCCAGGCGACCTCGCCGCTCTCGGCGTCGAAGGCGAAGACCGCCGCCTCCGGCGCGCCGTCGCGCGAGAGGATCACGTTGCCGCCGGCAAGGATGGGTGAGGTGCCGACGCCGAAGCCGTAGCCGGGGTGGGGCATGCGCTCTTCCCAGAGCAGCTGCCCCTCGAGGTCGAGTGCCACGAGGCCGTAGGAGTCCACGTAGACGAAGAGCCGCTCGCCGTCCGTACAGGGCGTCGAGACCGCAGGGACCGCGTCCGCGTGGGAGTAGCTCGGCGGGTTCTCGGCGAGGAAGCTCCGGCGCCACAGCTCATCGCCCGTGTCCGTATCGATGCCGACCACCACGCCGCGGGCCCCGACCTGCCCCGTGAGGAAGACCTTGCGCTCGTGGACGCAGGGCGAGGAGTGCCCCGCGGGCAGCGCGGCGCGCCAGAGCAGGTGCCGCTCGGGTCCAAAGTCGAGGGGGATCGTGGAGTCCTCGGAGACCGGATGTCCACCGGGCCCGCGGAACTGGGGCCACGAGGAGGCCTCATCATGCTGCGCCGCGAGGACGGGACCGAGCGACGTGATGAAGAGCGACAGCGGTAGAGCGAGGAGGCGCATCGGAGGGGCGGGCACGGGAATGCTGGGCACGGGGATGCCGGGGAAAGGGACGCGGGGAAGGGGACGCGGCGAAGAAGGCGCGGTGAAGAGGACGCGGTGAAGGGGACGCAGGGGAAGGGGCGGCAGAGGACAGCCCCGTCCATGATGACCTCAGGGATGCCGAGCGCCTTGGCTGCGCCGAAGAAGTTCTCCTCTCTGGATAGGGGAGAAGGGCGGGCGCTAAAGGAATGGCGGAGGTGCGCCGATTGACACCGTACGGACACATCCGCCTCCCCTTGAACCCTGCGAGCCCGCCCTTCCCCATGAGTTTCAACAAGCAGAAGTCCCAGCGATACGCCTTCGCCAACGAGCGCATGAAGCGCGCGATGGCGCAAGGGTTCTACCTGGAGGCCATCACGATCTCCGAGTCGTTGATCACCGATCGCCTCCTCTCGAGCCTCGATCGCCGCCACGGTGTGAAGCGCAACCCGCGCACGGGCCTGCACCGCTTGATCAACGCCCACCTCGACGAGACGCTCCTCGACCGCTCATCCCAGACCAGGGAGGAGAAGCTGATCGACGTGTTCTCTGCGCTCCGGGTCTGGAAGGACAAGCGCAACGAGCTGCTCCACGGCATTGCCAAGTGTCTCCCTGGTGATGAACTGCAATCCGGCTCGATCCTCATGGAGCGCGCGAAGACCGCGGCGGAGGAGGGCCTCCGCCTGTTCCGCCACCTCGATAACTGGCATGGCCGCCATGCCCGAAGGGCGGCGAGCGCCGCCGCACCCTCGGCGAGTACCGCGAAGCGGGCCGCCTAGGAGCGGACCCCGAAGTCACGGTGGGGCGGGCTAGCTCGCCAACCTTCCGAAGGCTTGCAGCGCTGCGTCGGCCGCGGCGCGGGCGCGGGGGAGCTCCTCGCGCCCCTCGTCGCCGTGGCCGTCGGCGGCCATGCTCCAGGCCCGGTTGAGGAGCCGCTCGCAGGTGGCGAAGTGGCTCCACACCGACGCGTAGGCGTCGAAGCCCACCGAGGCCGCGAACTCATCGCTCTGGCTCCCCAGCTCGAAGAGCACGCCGCCGCGCAGATCGTCGATCTCACGGATGAGGTCGGCGTCCGCGGGGCGGGTCTCGTCGAGGTGTACGACGGCCTGGCGGACCGCGTTGAGGTGCTCGCGGATGGAGGCGAGCCCGTCCTGGTGAGCGGCGCCACCTGACCTGCGGCTCATCTTCGACACGAGGCCGCCGGCGATGAGCGCCGCGAGGCCAGCCCCGAGCAGCGTCCAGGCCAGCGGTTCGGTGGGCCCGAGGTCTTCGGCAGCGGCACCGCCGTCCACCATGGCCTTACCGTTGGCCGAGTCGGCGGGTGAGTGAAAACCCGTGGCGCCGATGGTGGCGACGACGAACCCGACCAGGACGAGCGCTTGAGAGATCTTCTGCTGCATGGTGGTCTCGGGATCAGAGGGTGCCGGCGACCTTGACGACCGCGTTGGTGATGTTGACCAGGGCGTCGCCCACGATGAGGCCCGCGGCCAGCGGGACGCCCTTGTCCTCGACGAAGCGCGGCCCCTTGCTCTTCGTGACGAAGATGCTGATCAACCCGCCGAGCCCGAAGACGATCATGTACTTGAAGGGCAGGTACAGGGACAGGCCGATCATGACGCCCATGCCGGGTGAGACCAGGAGGGAGACCACCAGGCCGAGCAGCGCACCGGTGAGGTACTTGCCCACGGGGACGTCGCCTGACTGGACGATGTCAATCGCGGCCTGGAGAGCCCCCGCCTGGGGCGCACCAAGGAGCGGGATCCCCTCGGCGAGCTGCTCGGCGGATCCGCCGCTCGCGGCGTATTGCACCTCGGTCCCGGCGGCGACCGCGCGGTCCCACATGATCTGCGCCTGATCGGGGCCGAAGGCGTAGGCGTTCCAGAGCACAAAGACCACCAGGAGGGAGACGCCGGGTCCGATCCAGCACGTGGCGATCTGCGCGATCTGCTGCTTCAGCGGGCGTCCGCCCACGAGGTAGCCCGTCTTGAGGTCCGCCATCATGTCGGCGCACATGGACGTCGCCACGCAGACCGCGGCGCCCAGCGTGACCGCCGGGATGATGGAGCTGACCTCGCTCGGGCCGAGGATGCCCATCAGGATCGCGATGGCGATGAGGGAGAGGCCTGAGAGGGGGGACCAGTCCGTACGCCCCGTGGTCTGCGCCACCACGAGGCTGGCGAGCCAGAGCCAGGTGATGCCGGCGACCGTGACCAGACCCGCCTCGAACCAGCTGACGTCGTCGCCGCCGGAGAGCTTCGCGGCGGCAAAGAAAAGGCCGCCGCCGATCAGGGTGCCGGTGCCGACGATGTTCATGGACACCTCCTCTCGTCGCCCGCCGGCCTCCTCGCCGCCGCCGCGGAGGCTGGCGAGTGCGGCCTTGAGCGCAGGCAGCGCGATCATGATTCCGGCGATCGCGCCGCCGAGGATCATGCCGATCCCCACCTTGTTCGCGGTGAAGTTGCGGAAGCCGTTGGCGAGGGCGTCTGCGTCCATGTAGTCACTGGAGCCTCTGCCGAAGACGTCGAACGCGGCATATTGCGGCTCCACCCAGCCGAGCCAGACGCACGCGGGGATCAGGACCCAGAAGTTCAGGATCGTGCCGTACAGGATCGCGAGGCCAGGGCGGCCCGCGATGAAGCCAGCGCCGAGCGAGAGCAGGCTCGCGGCGAAAACCAGCCGGATCCCTGCGGGTAGGCCGAGGAGCTCGCCCACGTGGAAGGAGTCGCTGATGACCGCGCCGGAACCGTTCCAATCCAGCGTCAGGCCGGTGAAGACCGCGGCGACCACGATGCCGATGGTGAGGAGCCGCGCCTTCTCGATACCGGCGCCGGGGGAGCGGAGGATCGTCCCCACGGCGATGGCGGAGGGGAAGCGCAGGCGCTCCAGGTCGATGATCTGCCGGCGCAGCGGGATAATCATCACCACGCCGAGGAGCGAGCCCGCGACACCGGCCATCACCACCGCCGTCCAGTCAACGCTGTCACTCAGGCGCGCACCGTTCCGCTCCAGCAGGAACAGCACCGGGATGGTGAAGATGATCCCGGAGTTCACCGTGTTCACGGACGAGGCGATCGTCTGGAAGACGTTGACCTCGAGGATCGACCCCTGGCGCAGGATGCCGCGCAGGATGCCGAAGCCGATGATGGCGCCGACGGTGGATCCGACGATGGTGAAGCCGATCTGCAGGCCGGCGAACACGATGCCCATGTTGAGCACGAGTCCGACAAGCACGCCGCCGATCAGCGCCTGGGGGGTGAGCTCTCGATAGGTGCCTCGAGGTGTCACGCGCTGCTCCGTGGTAAGGGGGGGAAGGGACCGGCGCCAGCATGCACGATCGGCGAGGCTGGCGCACGGTCGCTGTGATGCTCTTCGAAGGTCCTTGCGCCGCGGGCGACGGGACGGGGCCCAGATCGCCCGGAGCGCTCGTCGGGAGCGCGCGGCGACGAAATGGGTCCTCTGGCGGGTCCATGGCTCGGGGCCGCATCTCGTCTGCGAGGGATCCGCGTGGCGGCGCGGGGACCGCTGTCCTTCCCGCGCCCGGCGTGATGCCTGCGGCGCCGTTTCGACATGGCGCTCGATCCGGCAGGCGAGTACACCGGGACCCATGATTCGCCCTCTCGGCCTCTCCGCTCTCCTCGTTCTCGCCGTCTCCTGCAGCAGCACTCCCGTGGCGCCGTCGCCGGGAGAGGTCTTCGTGGAGGGGTCCCTCCAGAACCTGGCGACGGGGCTGGGGTTCACCGAGGGGCCGGTGTGGCTCCCCGCGGATGAGCGTCTCATCTTCAGCGACATCCCTGCCGCGCAGCTCATGGCGTGGAGCGAGGCGGACGGACTCTCCGTCTTCCGCGAGTCCCCCAAGCCCAACGGCAATCTGCTCGACAACGAAGGGCGCCTGCTCACCTGTCGCCACGGCGCCCGCGACGTGGTGCGTACAGAACTGGACGGATCCATCACCGTGCTCGCCACCGGTTGGGACTCCAAGCGCTTCAACTCTCCGAACGATCTGGCGGTCGACGGCTCGGGCGCGCTCTGGTTCACCGACCCGCCCTGGGGCCTGCCGGATCAACGGGACGGCCGCGAGATCGAGGTGAACGGCGTCTATCGGCTCGACGTGGAGACCGGCGTCGTCGTGCAGGTGTCAACGACCCACGCGATGCCCAACGGGATCGCTCTCTCGCCCGACGGGGACGCTCTCTATGTCACGGACACAGGAGGACACCCCGCTCACCCGGACGAGGCCATGCGACGCTCGGAGGGGAACGTGACCTGCTACGCGGTCGGAGACGACGGTTCGCTGGCGGTGAGGTGGCAGGCGCCGGTGATCAGCGACGGCATCGCGGTGGACGAATTCGGCCGTGTTTACACGACGACCGGGCAGGGGGTCGTCGTGCTCGACCCCGCGGACGGCGAGGTCGTCACGACGCTTGAGCTCCCCGAGCAGCCGGCAAACTGCTGCTTCGGTGATGCGGATGACCGCACGCTCTTCATCACGGCGCGCACGGGCCTCTACAGCGTCCGAACGGGTGCGGCCGGCGCCCGCTAAGGTCTGGGGATCGGCCGTCTAGCCGCCGACCGTGGAGCGCAGGAAGCGCTCCACGCGCTCGCTGACCTCGGATTGGAAGAGGACTCCGGGGCTGTTGTGTCCGCCTTCGCCCTGGATCCACTCCGCGCGCGTGCTGGCAGCCTCGGCGAGGGCTGTCCCCATCGCGATCGGGATCAGCTCGTCGTCGGGCGAGTGGGCGACAGCGAGGGGGACGGTGACCCCGTCGACCTTCGCCAGGTTGTCGTACTTGATGCCGGGGAGCCAGCGCAGCGGGATCCAGGGATAGAGGAGCTCCGCCATGTCCGGGACCGAGGTGAAGGTGCTCTCGAGGAACAGCCCGGCCACGGGTTGGCGCAAGGCGAGCTCAAGGGCGATGGCGCCGCCGAGCGAGCGGCCGTAGGAGACGACCTTTGAAGGGTCAAAACCCCCAGCGGTGGTGACCCAACGATAGGCGGCCTCCGCGTCGAGGTAGGTGCCCTCCTCGTCGGGGGACCCCGTGCTCGCGCCGTAGCCCCTGTAGTCATAGAGCAGGACCGAGAAACCCATGGCGACCAGCGCCCGTGCTGATCCGCCCCGACCCTCGATGTTGCCGGCGTTGCCGTGGCTGAAGACGACCGCGCCGACGGCCTCCGGCGCGGGCAGGAACCAGGCGCTCAGGGTCTCCCCGTCCCTGGTCTCGATCGAGATCGACTGGCCCGGAAGACCCAGTTCCTGCGGCGTCCGCGATGGCGGCGGGCCGGGGAAGTAGATGAGCCTCGGTTGGAGCACGAGGACCGCCACGAGGCAGACGAGGTAGATGGCCGCGAGTCCACCCGTGATCCGCAGGAGCCGGCGAGGCATGGAGTTAGCGAGGCTCCTGGCGCCCGAGGTTGTAGCCGAGGCCCCTGAGCTTGCGTTCGAGCTCCTCGGAGAGCGGCGCAGTGTTCGACGGCCGGCGGAGCTTCGAGAACTCGGAGGCCACCTGGTCAACGTCCTTGGGCGCGGCGGCCTCAGGGGGCGACGCAGCGTCGAAGGCGCGGTGAGAGGCGGCTCGTTCGCCGCCCTTGACCCGCGCGCGCACGGTCACCACGCCGTCCGCAGCCATGCCCTGCTGCTCGTCGGGGATGAGGTACTCCCCGCCCTCGATCCAGCCGCCGTTGCCCAGGTGGAGCAGGGAGGGCTCGTCCAGGCGCAGGCCGCGCTCCTCGCCGTCGGTCAGGTTCGCCGCGGCGAGCCCCTGCGGCCTCTGGACCCCCGCCAGCCCCAGCAGCGTGGGGCCGAGGAGTCGATTCTCCACCCGCTCGGGGATCCGCGCTCCCGCGGCGATGCCCGGTCCGGTCAGGATCAGCGGGACGTGGACGCTCTCTGGATAGAGCTGCCCGCCGTGACCCATGAGCCCATGTTCGAGGAACTCCTCGCCGTGGTCGGAGGTCAGCGCGAGGAGGGTGCGATCCATCGGGCCGCGTCGCCGGAGCGCCTCGAGGAGGTCGCCGATGGCGAGGTCTGCGTCGCGCACCTCTGCGGCATAGCAGCGCCGCCGCCAGTCCACGAAGTCGTCGATAGCCGCCTCGTCGTAGGGGGCCCCCTTGATCATCAGGTTGTAGGCGCGGGTCACGGCGCCGAGATCCTCATCGGTGGGCGGCGTGGAGAGGCCGAGGGCCGCCACGGAATCGGCCGAGGGCCGGTACGGCGAGTGGGGCTCGACGAGGTGGACGTAGAGGAAGAACGCCTCACCGGGCTGGCGCTCGGCGAGCCAGGCCTTCGCGCGCTCGAGGGGAATGGCCGCGTGATCCCAGCTGTCGTCCGTGCCCTCCCACACGTCGAAGCCGCGGCCGAACCCGAGCTCGGCGTCCATGATGGGGTTGGCGACGAAGGCGGCGGTGGCCCACCCCGCGGACTGGAAGGCGGCGGCCACGCTCGGGACGTCGGGTGAGATCGAGGAGCCGTCCTTGCCGATGAGCCCGTGCTCCGGAGGCAGCTTGCCGGTGAGCAGGGAAGCCGTGGAGGGCCAGGTCCAAGAGGACGTCGCCAGGCAGCGCTCGAAGAGCGTCCCTTCCTCGGCGAGGGCGTCCATGGTGGGAGTCACCGCCTCCGCTGCACCGTAGGCGCCGAGGGCGTCGGCGCGCAGGGTGTCCACGACCACGACGACCACGGCGTCCACCGCAGGCGGGGTCGGGTCCGCAGGCTGGCAGCTGCTGAGGCTCGCCGCGGCCAGGCCCAGAGCGAGTGGGATCCGCGCGAGTGGGATCCGCGCGAGCAGGACCCGTGCGAATGGGACCCGTTCGGCGGTGATCCAGCCTGCGTGAGCCCAGGGACGGGTGGGGCGGGCGCGGCCTGCTTGGTTGAGACGGGTGGGTTGCATGGCGGACGGTCCGCGTCGAGGCGACGCTCGGCTCCCATCTTACGTGGGGATCAGGACGATCCCCCTCAGGTACGTCGCCAACCGGGGTCCGAGCTCTCGAGCGCGGTCGGCACCGGGCGCTCCTTGATCGGCGTCGGCCGGTGGCGAAGAATGCTGCCGCTGATGCCTACGACCCTGAACAAGACCATCGCGTGGGGTGGGGCGCTGGCCCTGCTCGTCCTGCATCTGGATTTCTGGCGGGACCGGGGGACGGCACTGCTGATGGGCTGGATGCCGCAGGAGCTTGCCTGGCGCATGGGGTGGATGCTGCTCTCGACCCTCTACCTCGTCTGGTTCTGCCGCGCCATCTGGGTGGAGGAGGACTGACCCGTGGATCCCCTCACCACCTTCTTCATCGCCCTCGTCGCCTACGTGGCCCTCGTGCTGGGCGTCGGGATCATGGCGACGCGCCGCGCGGGCTCCTCCTCCGAGGAGTACT
This sequence comes from uncultured bacterium, assembly GCA_905480285.1. Classification (GTDB taxonomy): domain Bacteria; phylum Planctomycetota; class UBA1135; order UBA1135; genus Saltatorellus. Next base: position 1,174 of record CAJQPT010000099.1, on the reverse strand, counting down.
TCCTCGCCGGCCGGGGCCTCGGGACGCTGGTGCTCTTCATGGCGCTCTTTGGCACCAACTGCACGGCCTTCGTGCTGGTCGGGATTCCAGGGCAGGCGTACCACGACGGGCTGGGCGTCTTCAGCATCAACGCGCCCATCATCGCGCTCGGCATTCCGCTGACGTTCTGGGCTATCGGTTCGCCGGCGCGCCGGCTCGCCCGGGAGCTGGGGGCGATGACGCCGGCGGAGCTCTACTCACGCCGGTTTGGATCCCGCGCGGTGGGGATGGTCATGTTCGCCTTCTTCACGGTCTACACCCTGCCCTACATGGTCACGGCGATCCGGGGGGCAGCCGTCACGCTGACGGTGGTGACCGAGGGGCAGGTCCCCGAGTGGATCGGCGGCGCCGCCGTGCTCGTGGTCGCGCTCGTCTATACGTCCCTCGGCGGCATGCGCGCGACCGCGTGGACCAACGTCGTCCAGGGGGTGATCTTCCTGGGCTTCATGATCGCCGCCTTCTTCGTCTTCGCCAACGGCGTCGGCGGGGAGGAGGGCATCGGCGGCGCCATGCGCGCGGTACGAGACCACGACCCCGAGCTCCTGGGGGTCAAGGATACGGGCCTCTACGCACCGGCGGCCTGGACCTCGTGGAGCCTCGCGATCTCTCTGACCGTGGTCGCCTTCCCGCACATGCTGGTGCGGCTCATGGCGGCTGACTCCGACCGGACCCTGAAGAACATCTGCCGGCTGTATCCGGTGGCGCTCATCGCCCTGTGGGCGCCGGCGGTCATGGTCGGGGTCTTCGGCGCCGTCGCCTTCCCGGGGCTGGAGGGCAAGGAGTCCGACCGCATCTTTTCGATGATGGTCACCGAGTACCTGCCGCCCGCGCTCTCGGCCCTGGGCTTCCTCGCGGTGCTCGCGGCGGTGATGTCGACGCTGGACGCGCAGATCCTCACCCTGGGCTCGATGCTCTCTCGCGACATCCTGCGGCCGTCGAAGGACCCCAAGGGCGACGTGCGCCGCGGCCGCGCCTTCGGCGTCGTCATCGCGGTGGCGGTGTTCGTGCTCTGGAGGGTTGGGGGGCAGTCGATCTTCTCCCTCGCCTCTGTGTCCTTCTCGGGCTACGTCACCTTGACCCCTGCGCTGTTCCTCGGGCTCCGCTGGCGGCGCTTCAACGCGGCGGGGGCGCTGAC
>CAJQPT010000098.1 GCA_905480285.1 uncultured bacterium | reverse complement strand
GTCGCCGTGCCGAGGAGCTCGCACTCGAGGCCGTGGGGGATCCTCCGCCGGGGGGTCCAGTTGTTGTCCCCCAGGAGCCAGGTGTCCGCCGATCTCGCCTTCGTGCTCCCGGAGAGCTCGACCGTCACCTTCGGGCCGTTCACCTCCACCACTCGACCAACGAGCCGCGCGCGCTCGATCTCCGGCGGGGCGTAGGGGAGGGTCTGCCCGCGAGCGTCGTCCACGAGGGCGTACCGCGCCAACCGGTCGGCCAGCGGCTGAAGGTCGATGCCCTCCGGTCCTGCAGGTCCAAAGAGGACATCCGCGAGGTCGGGCAGCATCGCCTTCACCTCCCCCTTCGAGTACCACACGGTGTCCCGGTTCCAGCGGTTCGAGGGGCTCGCGCTCAGCCCCTCGGGGGAGAGGTCGCGTGAGATCCTCGAGAGGGCCAGGCCGCCCTCGGGGAAGCCGTCCTCCCAGCGGTGAGCGGGGGCGCGATCCGCCTCGGGGTCCAGCCGCCGCTCGTCCTCGGTCAGGTCACCCCAGCGCTCCAGGGCCGCGTCAAGCATGGCGCCCACCCGCTCCGGCGAGCGGGAGTTGATGCGCCCGAGCACCTTGCCTCCAGGCGAGAAGACCCAGAAGCCCTGACGGGTCCCGCCGTCGGTGATGCGCTTGCCGCCGTTGCTCCAGCGCTGGAACAGGACGCAGTCGTCGTCAGAACCCCGCTGGAAGCGCCAGACCTCGTCCGCGGCGCAGCTGAAGCGGGCCGCCCGCTCGACGACCTCCTCGGTGAAGACAGACCTCCGGTCCGCCAGGCCATTGCCTCACGTGCACCCGAGCGGGTGCCCATTCATCAGCCAGAGCAGGAGCGGCCGCTCCTCCTCGCTCGCTCGCCGCACCCCGTCCATGAAGGTCGGCTCCCAGGCGATCTGAGCGAAGCGCAGGTCAGCCGCACCGGGCAGCAGGTGCGCGCGCCAATCCTCAAGGTCGACGCGTCGCAGGAGGGGGCTGTCGACCTGAGATCCCGGGGGCGCCTCTGCAGGCAACGGCTGAGCCGGCGGCTCCTGCTGGAGCGCCGCCACGAGGAGGGACGTGATGAGCATGGGGCGAGCCTACTCGCTCACCCGCCTTCCGTCGAAGGGGCGTTCGGCGCCAGCCCGCTCAGTCCATGTGCGCGACGACGCGCTCGTCGCCCATCTGGAGCTTGAGCGCCACGCGCTGCGCGACCTTGCCGAAGAGGTTCTCCCACGTGCGGATGAAGCCCTTGACGGAGACCCGACGGATGAAGTCCACCGTCGTCCAGTAGCGCGGGCCGCGCAGCCCCTGGGCCTTGGCGTAGAGCTTGGCCTGCTCAGACACCATCCACTCGCTGTGGAGCATGTACATGATCAGGTAGAGCCGGCTCAGCCAGATCTGACGGATCATCGGCTTGATGAAGCGCATCATCCACGGGTTGCGGATGACGATCGGGAACAGCTTGTGGAGGTTCTCGATCTGCCGCTTGTTCTCGAACTCGATGGACGAGGTCCGGTTGAACTTCACGGGGAAGTCGTCGTAGGCGGCGACCGCGTAGCCCATGTCCTCGGTCATCTCCTCGATGTCGAACATGGGGTACGGCTGCATGATCGAGACCAGCGGGTGGTCGACCTTGCAGCGAATGTTCAGCTCCACCGTCTCCAGCTCGTCGTCGAGCGAGGCGCCGGGCCCACCGAGCATGTTCAGGGAGCCGAGGCGGATGTCGTGCTCCTTGATCCAGCGCGCGGAGTCCTCGAGCTGCTGGAGCGTCGTGTTCTTGCGGAAGACGGCGTTACGGATGTAGTCGTTGGCCGACTCGAAGGCGATCCGCGCGTAGACGCAGCCTGCCTTCTTGAGCTTCTCGATGTGGTGCTCCCGCGTCATGTTCGCCATCAGGATGACGTCGAAGGGGAGCCCCACCTCCTTGGGGTACTTCTCGCAGAACTCGTCGAGCCACTTGCCCGAGAGGTTGAAGATGTCGTCGAGGAAGTGGACGAACTTCAGGTTGTACTTGTCGCGGACGTCCTTGATCTCGGCGATCACGTGGTCGACGGTCCGCTTGCGCACGTACTTGGCATTCGTGGTCCCGACCACCTTCTTCTTCAGCGCGTGGTGGAAGCAGAAGGAGCAGTTCATCGGGCAGCCGCGCTGGGTCACAAAGACCTTGCGGTCACTCTCTCGATAGAGGGACCCCGCGTCGTAGACGATGGAGCGATCGGGGAAGCCAAGAGAGTCCAGGTCCTGCACCGGCGGGCGCTGGGAGTTCTTCTGGATCTCACCGGTCTCCCGGTCGCGGAACCACATGTTCTGAACGAACTGGTAGTCATCCCCTGCGGCGAGCAGGTCCAACAACTCCACGGTCGCCATCTCGCCCTCACCGCGGCAGATCGCGTCCACGTGATCGTTGAGCTCGATCACCTCGGGGCTGAAGGTGGGGTGCGGTCCTCCGAAGAGGATGAACACGTCGGGGAGCTCGGTGCGGATGCGCTTCGCGATGTCCAGGAAGTACAGGTGCATCCCGGTGGTCACCGAGAAGCACACGACGTCGGGCTCGTAGTCCTTCGTCTTCTGGATCCAGTCGGTGTCCGGCAGGAAGAGCGCCTGCGCCTGGTGCCCCGCGTCCTTGATCGAGCGGCTCAGCCACATGAGCCCGAGCATCTCCTGCGGGAGATAGTCGTTGATGAAGAGGACCTTCATCGACTTGACCGGGCTCCTGGAGGTGATCGCCGTGGCCGTCTCGGGGCCGATATCGGTGAGCGTCATGGGGTGCGAGGCGTGGGGTGGCGAGTGGCCAATTGGGGCTCAGTACCCCCCGGGAAAGCGTCCGGCTACAGCGCGGCGCGACGGAGGTGACTCTCCAATGTTATCGGCATGTGAGCACCCGGGGCCTGCGGTACAGAAAACCAGGAACCGCTCGATCATGCCCTGAGAGGTCGAGCGCTCCACGAATGAGACGGTCCGGGGCTCGCCAGCCGTTCAGGCCCGCCCTGCGGCGCCTTCGAGGAGCTCCTCGACCCGCGCGAACGTCCGCTCCCGATCGAACCTCCCCTCCCGATGGTGAGCCGCCTCCACGAATCTCGCCCCCAAAGCGGGATCTGCGAGGATGCGACCCATCGCCACCGCCAGCCCCTCGGGATCCGAGGGGTCCACCAGCAAGCCGTTGACGCCGTCCTCCACCACCTCCGGGTTGCCGCACACGCCGCTGGCGATCATCGGCGTGCCGATGGCCTGCACCTCGAGCAAGGTGTGGGAGAGCCCCTCGTACTCGCTGTTGAGGACGAACACATCCGCGGCGCGAATGAGGAGCGGGATCCGCTCGTGGGGCACGTTGCCGAGGAAGCGCACCCGCGCCTCCACCCCCAGCTCCCGCGCGAGCGCCTCCCAGGGCTCCTGCATGTCGCCGTCCCCGGCCACGAGGAGGACCACGTCCTCGTCCAGCCGGGCGAGGGCGCGGATGATGCCGTCCACGCGCTTCCATCCCATGAGTCGGCAAATGGTCAGGGCGTACCGGCAGCCACCCTCAAGGCCCAGCGAGGCCCTCGCAGACTCCCGCGTCTCGGGGACATCGCTGGATCGCGGCCCGTGGTACGCGTTGAGCACCGTCACGGCCTTGTCGGCGGGTACGCCGTGCTCCTTCACCAGGATGCCCCGCAGAAACTCGGAGCAGCAGATGATGCGCGAGGTCCAGCTCCACCAACGTCGCTGGAGCGCACGGGTGAGCCCGACCTTCCAGCCATAGGAGCGCCCCTGGAAGGTGACAATGTCATCGCCGCGCGCCCAACCCTTGCGGTGGGCGATCTCCCACGCACCGTCCACCATGATCCGGATCACCACGGGCCGCCGCCGCAGCCGAGCGGCGAGGACGTGGAGCAGGGCAAGGTGCTCCTGTACGTAGACCACGTCCGCCCACGCCGCCGCGCGCAGCACCGCGAAGAAGGCGCGCACGTAGCGAATCGGCAGGGGGCCGCGCGGAATCGCCTCGACCGGGAACGGGTGTCCCTCTGGCTGGCCGTCGCTGCAGAACGCGATCACCCGGACCTCATGGCCGCGGTCCACGAGGAAGCGACCGATGCTCGGCACATAGACCGCCGGCCCGCCGAGGTCGGGCGGGAACACAGGAGACGTGATGAGGACGCGCATGGGGAGGGGGAGGCTCGCTGCGAGCAGCCTTGGGAGTCTAGTCCGCGGCCGCCTCAGCCCGCAGCGGCGCCCCGTGTCTCGGGTTCAAGGACAGGGAGTGTCTCCGGTTGAAGGCCCGTGCCTTCGGTTGAAGGCCCGTATCTCCGGTTGAGAGACGGGGAGACGCCAGCTCAGACGTGCATCAACCAAGACCCGCCCTCGGCGGGCTCCGGCCCCGCGACCAGCGGTCCATCCACGTCGAAGATGTCGAGGGCAGCGCTCCGCTCCAGGCACGTCCGGATCGCTCCCATGAGCTCCCGCGGCTCCGGGGGCTTCTCGAACCACTGGTGCATCCCCATCACGAGCAACCGCATCAGCTCCGTCCGTGAGCGGGGCGCCGAGACGACGATGATCGGCGCCTGAGCCAGGTGGTCCAGGCCGCTCAGCACCTCAAGCAGCTGTTCGCCCCAGGCGCCCGGCAGGTCCAGGTCCATCACGATGGCGTCGATCTCCGGGTGCGAGCTGGCGCAGTCCAGGACCGCAATGGCGTCCTCACAGACCAGCGGCCGGTGGCCCAGCGCCTTCACGAGGGAGGCGTAGTGCTCGCGCGTCTCGGGATCTTTCTCTGCGATGAGGACCTTCTGCATGGCTCGTCTGAATGGGCTGGGCGTGGCGCCGTTCTCGGCCGCGTTCATCGACCGAGCCGGCAGGGAGCCACGGAGCCAATCCCTGTTACCTCCCACGTGCCTCGTTTTGCCGCAGCGACCGCGCACCCGCCGTCTCAAATCGAAGACCGGCGAGCCCCCCCTCAGGGAGCTCGCCGGCCTTGTGCTTCCGGGCTATGTCCGGCTCAGGGCCGCAAGTCAGAGGGTCACGAGTCAGACGGAGACGTTGTCCCGCTGCCCTTCGCGCTCGGCCTCGATCTTCCGCAGTCGGTCGAGGGTCACGTCCGGGGTCGGGTACTCCCCGCTGAAGCACGCGTTGCAGAACTTGGTGATCTTGCGGTTCCCGACGCGCGCCGCCTCATTCATGGCCTCGCGGTCCAGGTAGATCAGCTTGTCGACGCCGAGCGACTCGGCGATCTCCTCCACGGTCCGGTCCGTCGCGATGAACTCGCGCTTGCTCGCCATGTCCACGCCGTACGGGCACGGCGCGACCAGCGGGGGGCTCGTGACCCCGAGGTAGACGTTCCGGGCGCCCGCGCTGCGGGCGGTGTCCACGATCCGGCGGGACGTGTTGCCTCGGACCACGGAGTCGTCCACCAGCAGCACGTCCTTCCCGTCAAACTCGAGCGGGATCGGGTTGAGCTTGCGGCGGATGGAGGAGGTCCGCGCCTTCTGGTTGGGCATGATGAAGGTCCGCCCGATGTAGCGGTTCTTCACGAGGCCCTCGCGGTAGGGGACCCCGAGCTCCGCGGCGCAGGCCTGCGCCGCGTCACGCGAACTGTCGGGCACGGGGATGATCGCGTCCGGCATGGGGGCACCGGCGGCCTTCCACTGCTGGGCGAGCGCGATGCCGAAGCGATGCCGCGTCTTGTAGACGCTGATGTCGTCGATGAACGAGTCGGGGCGCGCGAAGTAGACGTACTCGAAGATGCACGGGCGGTGCGGCTGATCGCCGACCTGGCGACGGTGCACCTTGCGGCTGCTATCCACGAAGATGGCCTCGCCAGGCCCGATGTCGATGGTCCGCTCGTAGCCATTCACGTCGAGCACGACGCTCTCCGAGGCGCACGCAAACCACTCACCGTGTTCATCGGTCCGCTGGCCAAAGACGGCCGGCTTGATACCGAAGGGGTCGCGGAAGGCGACCATGCCCACGTCGGCGATGGTGGCGCACACGGAGTAGGCGCCCTTGACCTCCTTGTAGACCCGATCGACCGCGTAGAAGACGTCGTCCACGGTGACCTCCCCGCCGCTCGCGTTGTAGCGCTCAGCGAGCGCCTCCTGGAAGACGTACAGCAGCACCTCGAGATCGCAGGTCGAGTTGAGCCGGGTCATCTTCGACGTGAAGCGCGAGTCTGACAGCTCCACGAAGTTGGTCACGTTGCCGTTGTGGACCATCGCCGTCCCGATGGGGAACGTGTGGTGGAAAGGCTGAGCGTCCTCGTTGCGGTTCGCGCCGACGGTTGGGTAGCGGACGTGACCGACGCCCAGGTGCCCCTTCAGTCGGCTCATGTTCGACTCGTCGAAGACCTCGACCACGAGCCCGAAGCCCTTCTTCACGTTGAAGCGATCCGTGAAGGTCGTGATGCCCGCAGCATCCTGGCCCCGGTGCTGAACTGCGAGGAGCCCCTCGTAGATCTCAGGCGCCACGTCGACCCCGTCCGGGCCGAAGATTCCGATGAAGCCGCACATAGATATCTGTCCCTGGAGTCGCGCTGGTTCTGAGAGTCGGCCGCGACAGGAGCGTGCGCGACCGGGTCGAGAGGGTACCCGGAAAAGGCCCCGCCACTCCCGCGGCCAGGCGTTTCCTGACCGGAGGGCTGGGATCAATTCGGACGCCGCTCCCGGCCGGCGTCAGCGCCGAGAAGCGCGGGAGGGCGTAAGCTGACGGGGAAGCATGAGCCAGCCAGCCCACGATCCCCTCCGACTGCTCCTCGTCGAAGATGACCCCGTCTACGAGCGCATCCTGCGCGCCCACATCAGGCGCCTGGGCGATCGGGTGGGGGAGGTCGTGCACGTCAGCCGCATCGAGGACGGCCTGCAGCGGCACAAGGCCCAGCCGGCGGACCTCGTGCTCCTGGACCTCACGCTCCCCGATAGCCCTCCAGAGGCGACCCTGGGCCGGGTGCGCGAGTTCGTCGAGGGCGGCGCCGCGGTCCTCGTGCTGAGCGCCCTGGACGACCCGGAGTCCTCCAGCAGGGCGCGGGCCGCGGGCGCCCTGGGCTTCCTGGACAAGGGCAAGGTCTCGGTGGAGCAGCTCAGTGAAGCGCTCGACCGGGCGGTCGATCCCTGCCCGCCTGCCCCGGCTGAGGCGCCGCTTGCGGCCAGCGACGCCCCCCCGGCGACCGCCCCCCCCACGACCGAGCCCCCCGCGACCGAGCCGCCGGTGGAGCAGAGCCTGGACCACCCCCAGCGTCTGGCCGCCCAGCTCGTCCACGATGCCAGGTCCTGGATCACCAATCACAGCTTCCGGTTGGCCGCCCTCAAGCGCACCGCAGGACCCGAGGCCGAGCAGCTCATCGAGGGCCTGAGCGACACCACCCGAGCCCTGGGCGAGCTCCTGGATGCCGGCCGAGCCCTCGTCATCGACGAGACGACCCCCGTGGCGCTGGAGCCTGTGGATCTCCGCCCGTGGGTCGCCCGCTGGGCCGAGCAACGCGCCGCGAGCCCGGGTGGAGCTCGGATCCATGCGTCGATCCCCGGGACCTCGCTCGCCGTGACCGGCTGCCTCGCTGGACTCGAGGTCGTCATGGGGACCGTGATCGAGAACGCCGAACAGGCCTCCCCGGACCGCCCGGTCAACGTGGACTTACAGGCGACCTCCGCCGCCGAGGGATGCGTCGAGGTCGATCTCGCGGACCATGGCGGCAGCTGGGGTGTCGACGACCCGCAGCAGCTCATCGGGGCCTTCCAGAAGGGCGACCGCGGCAGCACACGGGCCGGCCTCGGGCTCTACCGAGCGAGGCGCTGGATGGAGCGGATGGGAGGATCCCTGGAGCTCATCCCACGGCACGACACCCCCGGGGCCATGACGGTCCGGCTCCGCTTCAAGGGCGCTTGAGGGGCGTCGGGTTAGAGTGGGGCGCCGCGCCCCATCCGACCCAATCATCATGCTCCGTTCGCTTCCCACCGCCCTCCTCGTCGTCGCCACCTCTGCCGCTGCGACCGCGGCTGACCTGAGGCTCCCCGCCGTCTTCTCCGACGGCATGGTCCTCCAGCGCGAGTCGGAGGCGGCGATCTGGGGCTGGGCAGATCCTGACCAGGAGGTCAGCCTGCGCGGCGGGTGGCCGGGCTCCGCGTCCGTGACCGTGAGCGCGGACGGCGAGGGGCGCTGGCGCGCCGCGCTGGACACGCCCGCCGCGGGCGGGCCGTTCAAGGTCGAGGTCACCGCCGGAGAGGAGCTCGTCGTGGTCAACGACGTCTTGATCGGAGAGGTCTGGCTGTGCTCAGGCCAATCGAACATGGAGTGGACCCTCGACCTCATCCTCCCCGCCGCCCAGCGGAGCTCCCGGGTCAACGAACGCACGGCGAACGCCGACCGACCCGAGGTCCGCTTCTTCGACATCCCTCAGACCACCGCCGAGAGACCCCAGGACGACTGCAACGCCCGCTGGTGGTCGGCGTCGGGGGCCGAGGCCCTGCGCTGCAGCGCCGTGGCCTACTTCTTCGCCTGCGAACTGCAGGACCGCCTCGACATCCCGATCGGCCTGGTGGTCTCCGCCTGGGGGGGGACGCGGGCGGAGGCCTGGACGAGCGAGGAGGTGGTGGCCGGGTTCCCCCACCACGCGGCCACCCTGGAGCGCATTCGAAGCGCGGACCCCGACCAGTACGCGGAGGCGGTCGAGGCGTTCTGGGAGCGCGTGGACGACGGTCGCTTCTGGACCCGGTCGTTCCCCTCCCCCGACTTCGACGACCGTGACTGGGACGAGCAGGCCTTGCCCGCCCACTTCGAGTCCGGTCCTGTTGGCGACCACGACGGCGTCGTCTGGTACCGCCGCAGGATAGAGGTGCCCAGCGACTGGGACGCGCAGGAGCTGGAGCTCGTCCTGTCGCCCATCGATGACATGGACGAGACGTTCTGGGACGGCGTCCCGGTGGCGTCCACCCTGGCCCCAGGCTCTCACGCTCAGGTCCGGCGATATCGGATCCCCGCCCATCTCGTCACCGCCGGCCAGGCTGTCCTCGCGGTCCGCGCGGTCGACACCGGCGGTCCCGGCGGCTTCACGCCGCGAGCGAGCGACGATGGCCGGCCCCCCATGCGTCTCTCCTTCGGGGGCGCGGACCTGGACCTCACGGGCCCGTGGCGCGTGCGGCGAGGCGCTCCCGTGCGGGCCTTGCCGTCCGTTCCCGCCAAGGAAGCCACCGACCAGAACACGCCCGCCGCCCTCTACAACGGCATGATCACGCCGATCCTGCCCTTCGGGATCCGCGGCGCCATCTGGTACCAGGGGGAGTCCAACCGCTACCGCGCCGAGGAGTATCGCGAGCTCTTCCCGGCCATGATCACGGACTGGCGGACACGCTGGGAGCAGCCCGACCTTCCCTTCTACTTCGTCCAGCTCGCTCCCTATGGCTATGGCGGCGGCGACGACGGGCGCACGGCGCTGGTGCGCGAGGCCCAGGCCCTGGCCGCCCAACAGCTCGCCGGCACCGGCATGGTGCTGACCGCGGACATCGGTAACGCGCGCGACATCCACCCCGTCAACAAGTGGACCGTCGGCGAGCGGCTCGCCCGCTTCGCCCTCCGCGACCTGTACGGCTCCCCCGAGACGGTCGCCGAGGGGCCCCGCATCAGGCGAGCCGTGCCCCAGGGCCGTGAGCTGGTCCTCGAGTTCGACCACGTCCAGGGCGAGCTGCGGGCGATCGGCGAAGGGCTCGGCCAGTTCGAGCTCGCGGGCGGTGACGGCGTGTATGTCCCGGCCTCCGCGCGCATCAGCGAGGACGGACAGGGGATCGTCCTCAGCAGCCCGGACGTCGAGGCCCCCTCCGACGCCCGCTACCTGTGGAACGATGCGGGGTACGCCTCGGTCATGGGCGGCGCCGGCCTGCCCTTGGCGCCGTTCAGGACCCGCTGAGCAGCGCCGAGGACGCTCGGCCGCGGCCCCCTCAGGAGCCGCTCGCGGCGCTCTCCTCGAACCGATCCGGTGAGAAGAACTCCGGATCGATGGCGCTGATGGGCTGACCCAGGATCATCTGGGCGAGGCCCTCACCGATGCTCGGCGCGAGCTGGAAGTCGTTGCCTGAGAAGCCGGTCACCACGTACAGGCCCGGGATCTCCTTCACGGCCCCCACGATCGGCCGCTCGTCCGGGGTGAGCGTGATCCATGCGGCCTGCCCTCCCTCATCGTCCATGCCCCTGTAGATGGGCATGCGCGCCTCGAGCCTCGGGCGGGCCCACGCCCGCATCTCGTCGCCGACGGCCTCGTCCAGGCTCTCGGGCCGCTCCAACTCCTGGAGCCCGTCGAACCCGAGGCGGCCCACGCGGGTGCGCTTCGCGGCAGGCTCACAGCGCAGGTGCAGCCCGTTGGCCCTGTCCAGGATGACCGGGTGAGCGGCCGGCATGAGGTCCAGAGGGTCCGGTCGGAAGCGCGTCTCCACGTCATCCTCACCGCCCTCGTCGATCTCCTCGAGCGCCGCGGGGTCCGGCATGTGCACGAAGTGCTCCTCGATGCGGACCACCCGCAGGGGGTAGGAGACACCCAGCTCCTTCAGGATGATCGGGGTCCAGGGGCCCGTCGCGAGCACGACGTTCGGTGCGAGGAACTCCCCCTCGCTCGTCGCCACGCCCACGGCTCGACCGTTCTCCACGAGCACCGTGGGGTTCTCGACGCCCGTTCGCGTGCTGGCGCCCTGGGTGCGGGCAAGAGCCGCGAGGGTATCGATCGTTCGACGCGGATCCACGAAGCCGCCGTTGGGCTCGTAGGAACCGATGGATTCGTCCGAGACCTCGATGCCCGGGCAGATCTGCCGCATCTTCGTCGCGTCCACGATCTGCACGTCGATGCCGATCGAGCACTGCATCTCCACGTCGGCCCGGAGGGCGGAGACCTCTTCGGGGTCACTCCCCGCGACCACGAGCACGCCGGTCCGCCGGTAGCCAACGGAGCGGCCGACCTTGGTAGGCATTGTGGCGTAGACCTTCAGGGCGTCCCGCGCCATGCCGGCCAGCGGTCGCTCGGTGTAGCCCTGGTGGATCACGGCGCCCGTGCGGCCAGAGGAGCCAGAGCCGAGCCTCCCCTTCTCGAGCAGGATGACGGGCTCGGTCAGGGGATCGCAGCGCTTGGCTGCGCTAAGGGCGACTGAGGTGCCCATGGCACCCCCGCCCACGATGAGGATCTTTGCTTTCACGTGGGCCTCAGCTTATCCGCCGCGCGCCCCGTAGGGCTCAGCGAAAGTCGGCCGGGGGCCGGGGGCGGACCCCGAGCTTCTCGTAGTTGAACCCGCTCTCCAGCGGCTCATAGGGGCCGACGGGCGCGACGTCGAGGTCCGCGCGGATGTCCCCCTCGCGTCCGAGACCCCAGAGGGTCGCGTTCAGGAGCAGCCGGCGCATGTCCTCGCACTCGAAGTCACGGGCGCTGCCCATGGTCGTGTGGAAGACC
>CAJQPT010000097.1 GCA_905480285.1 uncultured bacterium | reverse complement strand
GCATGGAGCCCGCTCGTGGGCTCATCGAGCACGAGCGTCACGCCCGCGAGCCCCGCGCGGAGCACGCTCGCGAGCCGCGTGCGCTGGAGCTCGCCGCCGGAGAGCGTCGGGCTCTTGCGCGAGAGCTGGAGGTGCCCGAGCCCCAGGGACACCAGCGACCCCACGCGCTCCCGGACCTCGGGCATCAATGCCTCGAGAACCGGCGATTGCCGCCCGTCCAGCTCGAGGGAACCGAGCTCATCCAGCAGGCGGTCGACGGGGAGGTCGAGGAGCTCCGGCAAGGTCCGCCCTCCCAGGGTCACGCTCCGCGCGCGCGGCCCGAGGCGCGTGCCGCCGCAGTCCTCGCAGGGGCCTGGGGCCAGGGGTTCCGCCCAGCTGATGAAGCTCTTCTGCTTGACCCGACGCTGGGCCTCGCGCTCGGCGAGGGCCAGCATGCCGTCCCAGGTCGCCTCGAACTCGTGGGTGCCCTTCCCCTCGCCCGCCTGACCGCCCTCGGCGAGCTCCCACCGCACCAGCAGCACCTCGTCTGAGCCGGCGCCCCTGAGCGCGAGCTCTTGAGCCACCTCGTCCAGCTCGGCGAAGGGCAGGTTCCAGTCCACCGACGGCCCCGCGGCCCGCAAGGTCGCGAGGAACTGCCCGTCCGCCTCGCCCAGGTACTTGCCCACCCGCGTCCCATCCATGGCCCCCGCGGTGATCGGGCGCGAGGGATCGGTGACGAGGCGCGCCGGGTCGCAGCGCGACACGGTCCCCTGGCCCTCACAGGTGGTGCAGGCCCCGGCCGCCCGATCCGGGCTGAAGTGCTCGGCCTGGAGCTCCACGGGCTCGCCGTTGAGCGTGCCCGCGCGGGAGAAGAGCAGGCGCAGGAGCGGGCCGAGCTCGCTCTGGGTCGCGACGGTGGAGCGCTGGCCCGCGCGGGCCTGCTGCTGGCGGAGCGAGATCACCGGGCCGAGGCCGTCCGCTCGGTCGAGCTCGGGCCGCGCGAGGCGCTTCATGTGGCGGCGCACCTGGAACGGGAGGCTCTCCGAGAAGCGCTGCCACGCCTCCCCCGCCAGGGTGTCGAAGGCGAGCGAGCTCTTACCGCTCCCGGACACCCCGCAGACCGCGGTGATGGCCCGGCGCGGGAGGTCCACATCCACCGAGCGCAGGTTGTGGGTGCGGACGCCGCGGAGCTGGATGTGCTCGGGGAGGCGCGCCGGAGGCCGGGGGGCCCGGCCGGTCGCCGGGGCGTCGCCAACGCCGGGCGCTATCTCCCGCGCGACCCCATCCACCACGTCCACCCGCCGGTCCGCCGCGGCCCACAGGCCCCGGTGGTGGCTGATGGCGAGCACCGTGTGGCCCGCGTCGATGAGCCGGCCCAGGCTGCGCACCAGCCGCTCCACGTCGACGGGGTGGAGGCCGCGGTCCGGCTCGTCGAGCGCCACGAGGGTGGGCGCGCTCCCCGCCTCACCCAGCAGGGTCGCCAGCTTGACCCGCTGGGCCTCGCCTCGGCTGAGCCGGTTGGAGGGGAAGCCGAGGGGGACGTGCCCGAGCCCGAGGTCGTCCATCGCGGCGCACAGGGCCAGGGCCGGCGGGTCGTCCGCGAAGAAGTCCCGCGCCTCGGCGACGGTGAGGGCGAGGACCTCGGCGACGGTCTTCTCTCGCAGGAGCGCGGTCAGGGACTCGGACCGGTAGCGGGCGCCGCCACACGCGTCGCACTCGAGCTCGAGGTCCTCGAGCAGGTGCAGGCCGACCCGCTGCACGCCGAGCCCCTCACAGGCGGGGCAGCGCCCCTCCTTGGAGTTGAAGGAGAAGTGGCTCGCGCCGAGGCCTGCGGCGGCAGCCTCCTCGGTCGCGGCGAAGCGCTTGCGGATCAGGTCCATCAGCCCCGACCAGGTGGCGGGGGTGCTGCGCGGCGTCCTCCCGATGGGGCGCGCGTCCACCGCGCGGACCCGCTGGCCCTGCGCGCCCTCGAGGCGCTCGAAGGGGCCGCCCGCCGCTCCCGCGAGCGCGGGGAGCAGGGTCCCAAACACCAGGGAGGACTTGCCCGCGCCCGAGGGACCCGTGACCACCTGGAGGGTCCCGAGGTGCACCGTGAGCTCCGCGCCGCGCAGGTTGTGGAGCGTCGCGCCCACCAGCCGAAGCGCTCCGCTGGGTTCACGACGCGGCTCGTCGTTCACGAGCGGCTCGCCGAGCGGCGCCCCGGACATGGGCGCGCTGCGCACGATGAGGCCGCCCTCCGGCCCGGCCCCTGGCCCGACCTCCACCACATGGTCCGCCTGGCGGACCATGTCCGGGTCATGCTCCACCACCATCAGCGTGTTGCCCCGGTCCCTGAGCTCATCGAGCACCGCGGTCATCCCCGGCTGACCAGACGGGTGGAGCCCGAGGGTGGGCTCATCCATCGCCACCAGCAGCCCGCCCATGGGCGCGGCGAGCTGGGAAGCGAGCTGGATCCGCTGGGCCTCGCCGGTGGAGAGCGTCGTGCTCTCGCGGCCGAGGGACAGGTGACCGAGCTCGAGCAGGACCATGCGCTCGAGCCGTCGATGCAGCTCGGGGAGGATCGCGCGGGCGACCTCGCTCCCCCCGACTCCGTCCACACCGTCGAGGGCGGGGCCCAGCTCGCGCGCGGAGAGCCGGAGCAGCTCCGGCAGGCGGCGGCTCCCGATAGCCGCCTCACGGCCGGGCCGTGAGAGGCGGGCGCCGTCGCACTCGGCGCAGGGGACCGAGCGGGCGAAGCGCAGGATGTTCGGGTTGCGGTTGCGCTTGAGGGTCTCCTCGATGACGGGGATGAGGCCGCGGTAGTAGCCCTCCTCCCGCGGCCGCGCGGTGATCCCCTCCCACCTCATGCGGGACTCGATGCTGTGCTTGCCGAAGGGGACCTTGAGCCGGCGCGTCCCCCGCAGGATCACGCCTCGCTGCTCGTCGCTGAGCTCTCTCCACGGTGTCTCCACGTCGAAGCCGTGGGCCCGGCAGATGGTGTCCATGACCTCCAGGGTCACCTGGGAGTAGACGGTGTAGCCGCTCTTGAGGGTCGGCTTCAGGGCGCCAGCGCGGATGCTCCTCGAGGCGTCCTCCACCAGGAGGTCCTCGCTCACCTCGTCCTCGACGCCGCTCCCGCCGCAGCGCTCGCAGGCGCCGACCGGGTGGTTGAAGCTGAAGTGACTGCGCGTCAGTGAGACCCCACCCGGGTCGTGCGCGACGCGGGCGTAGAGGAGACGCAGGAGATCGAGCGTGCCCGTCAGCGTCCCCACCGTCGAACGGGCGCTGGCCCGCGCGTCCGAGGAGCCCATGGCGATGGCCGGCGGCAGGCCGTCGATGGAGTCCACCGCCGCGCGCCCGAGCTTGCCGAAGAACTGACGGGCCCGGGCCGAGAGGGCGCCGAGGTAGCGCCGCTGCCCCTCACGGACGACGGTCTCGAAGACCAGCGACGTCTTGCCCGATCCGGACGGGCCAGTCACGGCGACCCACTGGCCGTGGTCCAGGTCGAGGTCGACGCCGCGCAGGTTGTGCTCCCGAGCGCCGCGGATCCGAAGCTCGCTCACCGCTTCGCTCCCGTTGCGTCGACGAGGGCGGCCCCGATCTTCGCGAGGTCGTGACCCGCCGGGAAGCGGAGCACCGCCACCTCCGGGCCAGCGCACCCGGCGGCCTCTGGCCCCACCTCGTCGAACCTCACGCCGCGGGACACGAGGGCCTCCACCACAGCCTCGAGCTCCGCGGGGGACAGGGTGAGCAGGCCGGAGCCATCAGGCTCCGCGATCAAGGGTGGGACCGAGGCCGCGGCCGCCTCGAGGTCGAGGAGCGCACGCTTGCGGTCCACGCCTGCGGCGTAGCCCGTGAGCTGCCTCCGAGCGCCGACCACACGGTGACAGGGCAGCGCCACCAGCAGCGGGTTGCGGCCCACGGCGGCGCCAACGGCCCGGACCGCGGCGGGCCTCCCGAGGCTCGCTGCCAGCTCGCCATAGGTGACGACTTCCCCATGGGGGATGAGGCGCAGGGCGCCCCAGACCTCCTGTTGAAAGGCTGTGCCGGAGAGCTGCGCGGGGACCGTGAAGGGATCGCGCGCGCCGCGGAGGTAGGCCCGCAGCTCCTCGTCGAAGAGGGCAAGGTGCGCCGCGGCCGCGTCCCGCCCGCCGGACTCGTCGGCCGCCCCCCCGGCCCTCGAGGGTCCATCCACGAAGCGCACCCCGGTCAGCCCGCCTGCGGTGGCCTCTGCTTCGACCCATCCCAGATCCGGGTCGCCCGCCATGGGCAGCTGACGTCGAGCGAAGGATGAATGGGGGGGCGTGGGCACGCCGGATCATAGGTCCTCCTGCGCCCGGGCGTCCGGCCCGCCCTGCTACGGAAGCGGCCGGCACCCCGAGGGGCGCCGGCCG
>CAJQPT010000096.1 GCA_905480285.1 uncultured bacterium | reverse complement strand
CGTCGCCTCGAACGTGGCGTGCCCGTGGTGATCGAGGACGCGGGTCTCCCTCATGGTGACGTGCGGGAGACGGATCCCTGACTGCTGCGCGCCGCCCGCCGGGTCGCTCCAGGTCAGGGTGGCCTCGAGGTATCCGCCGAGGCCCACGAGGCGAGGGAACTCGACTCGAAGTGGCTGGCTTCGAACCAGCGGGCACAGGATCTCCTCGTGGGTAACGTCGGGGTCGAGCGGGAAGCCTCGGCTCCCGTAGCCGGGTGCGGAGACGAGGATCTGCTCGTGGTCGGCGCCCTTCGCATCGACCGGCGCCTCGATCCGCTCGAGCAGCACCGACGGGTTGGGGTCGTCCTCGGTGGCGGAGAGTGACCCCTGCACGTTCTTGTCGCCGCGGCGGTGGAGGTAGGTCGCGGATTCCCCGGCCGATAGTCCCTCGATGATGAGGCGAACGGTGGGGCCCACGGGAACCTCGATCGCCGCTGGAGAGGCGGCCTCCGGGGCCGGCAGGTTTGCCGCTCTCCGGCCTGGCTTGTCGGGAGCGGGGAGCATGACGCCGGCCTCGGCGGCCGAGATCTCCTCGGGCATCGACCGCGCGACGGGCTCACGATCGCGCTCCTCTGGACCCCACATGAGGAGCACGAGGAAGACCGCGACGAGCACGGTGCCGGCGCGGATCAGGGCGGTCTGGGGCTTCAATTCAGGGGGAGATGATCGAGGGGTCGAGGCACAGGTCCTACGCGACCGGCGCCGGGGCGTTGGGGGGAGCCCCCTGCCGCAAGCTGAGGCCTGGCCGGTTAGCTGCCAAGACCAAGGTCACCGAGCAGGTCCAGCCAGGCGGCGGACTCTCGTTCGGGGGCGGCGAGGGCTGCCCGTTCGTTCGAGAGTCGTGAGAGCTGCTCTGCGAAGCCGGACTCGCTCTCGACCTGGAGCATCAACCGGGCGAGGCCCTCCGCGTCCCCTGGCCGGAACAGGCCCGGGTGCTGCTCACCGAGCAGGCCCGTGTTCCCGGGGATCTCGCTGGCGAGGACCGGGACCCCGAGGGCGAAGGCCTCCGTGATGACGTTGGCGCCTCCCTCGCTGCGAGAGGGCACCACCACGGCTCGGGCGCCGCCGAGCAGGCAGAGCGCCTCCGACCGCCTCACGTTGCCCCGCCACTCGTACCGCGGGTTGTTCGCCTGCTCGAGGCGGGCGGCCTCGGCGATCTGTGGGTCGAGGGCGGCGCCCACGTGGATCACCCGAAGCTCCGACCGCTCCGGCAGGAGGCGCGCGGCCTCGGCAGGGAGCAGCGGCTCCTTGACCGCTCGCAGGCTGGCGACGACCGCGATCTCGGCCGCCTCACGTGCAGGGACCGAGCGCCGCGGCATGGCCTGGTGGATCACATGGGCGCGTTGGCGCTGGGTCGAGCTGAGCTCGCGGAGGGCATGCTCCTGGAGGACGATGATCCCGTCCGCGCGCTCGAGGAGCGGCTGCGCCTCCGCTCCCAACTCGTAGATGTCGGTCCCCGTGCAGGCGACGACCAGCCTCGCCTCGGGGTGGAGATCCATCAAACGCTCGATCTCTGAGCGCACCTTCACGGCGTGGAGAGCGATGAGGAGGTCGACGTGGACGCAGGGGGGCCGGCGGCGCGCGTGCTCGGCGCGGCGGACGGACCAGCCAAGGGAGCGCAGGCGTCCCGCCCAGCGCAGGGCCGTGGTTCGGTTGCCGCCGAGCGCGTCTTGCGGGGTGGAGAGGAGGGCGGTCCGCATGGGCTTCCGCCGGCGAGTCGCGCCAGCGTGAGTCCACAAGGTACCCAGGAACCCGCGCCGTCTGAACTTCGGCTTCGAGCGGCGCTCGCTTGTGGTCCATCCGTGTCGCTCATCGGGTCAACCCTGATTGGGTGGGGCAGGCACCCTGTGAGCAGCGGTCGCGTGGGAAGCTCCCGAGGTGGAGGGTGTGGTCGAGGCGCCCTACGGTGTCATCTAATGGGTCCCGCCTGCCCTCCTCCAAGCTCCCCCGAGTCTTGAAGCTCGACATGTCGGACTGCCCCAAGACACTCGCTCCGCTCCTCCACCTCGCCTATCAGTGGGATGGGGACCTCGTTGAGGCCGAGTACGGCTTCTTTCAACGCGCACGTGATGAGGCCGAGCTGGCCGCGGCTCAGGTCGTGGCTAGCGAGTGATGATCTTCACCCTGCACCTCCATGAAGCCTAGCTTGAGGACCACCGGTCGAGCCGAACTCGTTGTCGTCGGAGTGCCCTTCGGCGTGGGCCTCTCGCCTGTGACCCAGGGGGCGGCGAGGTGTTGAGCTCCACGGTCGATGAAGGGGCGGGCCGCCGGGCCCAGTCGCTCGGCTGGCTCGGCTGGCTCGCCCCCGTGCTCGTCGTGGCTTGCCAGGTCCAGGGGAGCGAGATGGAGCGAGCCGCCGAGGTTCAGGCGCTGAGTCGAGCGGCCCGTGCGATGGACGCGGCGGCCGATCGATGGGGTGAGAGCCGCCGCTGCGTCACGTGTCATACCAACGGCCTCGCGCTCCTCGCTCAGGCGGAGGGGCCGAGCGAGCCCGAGGCGGTCGAGCGGAACCGAGCCTTCGCGCGCTCCTACCTCTCCCGTTACCTGGTGGAGGGGCAGGAGCCGCGTGGCCAGCATGGGAGCGTCACGGGGCTCGTGGCCACCTCTGCCTTCCTGGCGCTCAGCGACGCGCGGGGGGCCGAGGAGATTGGCGCGATGACCCGAATCGGCCTCGACTACGCCTGGTCCGCCCTGGACGACTCTGGCACCTGGGAGGGCTGGCTCCAGTGCAACTGGCCCCCTTACGAGGCGGACACTGCCTTCGGGACCACGCTCATGCTCGTGGCGTTGGGCGAGCTCCGGGAGCGGTTCGGGGTGGGCGCGCTCTCGGCCAGCGACCTCGAGGGCGCTACGGCGCTCCAGGGGTGGTTGCGTGCTCACCCGCCCGTGAGTCCTCACGACGAGGCCATGCGGATCTGGGTAGGGACCTTCTGGGGCGATGTTGAGGAGGCGGGGCGCCTTCAGCGATGGCGCGCCGAGCTCGGGGAGCGCCAGCGCGTGGACGGCGGGTGGTCCATGGCCTCCCTCGGGGCCGGGACCTGGGTCCACGACGGGGGCCTGCCGCTCGAAGAGGAGAGCGGCGCGTACGCCACGGCCTTCTCGCTCTTCATCCTCCTGGAGACCGGCGCGGACCCTGGGGACGAGCGGATCCGGCGAGGCCGGGCGTGGCTCCGTCGCCGCCAGGGGGCAGATGGAACGTGGACGGACCGCTCGCCCCGTCGCGACGGCCTGCACTACATCGGGCGGGCCGCGACGGCCTTCGCGGTCCTCGCCCTCGCTGACGGTCCGTGAGCGCCACGCGGCGACCCGCCCTTGAACGGGAGGCGCCCGCGCCGCTCGGGTGAGCGGGCGCGGGCGCCTCTCCTGATCACGGGCGGCCAAGGCCGCCACCCCTTCAGTCGAAGGTGATCCGCATGGCGCTCGAGAAGTTCGACACGGGGAAGCCGAACACAGAGTCGCGGTACCAGTACTGGAAGTAGCGGGTGTCGCCCGGCATCACCGCCACCACGCCCGTGGGCGTCGGGATGGCCGTGAGGTCCGGATCGAAGGAGACCTCGCCGGTGGAGCCCGAGTTCAGGACGTTGCCGAGGAAGCGTCCGACCGAGGGCCCTGCGATGCAGAGGTCGCCGAAGCTGCCGCCCGGGTTGGTCACGACATTGGCGTCGAGCGAGGTGATCGCGTAACCCGTCGAGTTGAGGGGCAGCTGGGTCACACCGACGGTGAGGTCCATGTCCGCGACCGTGGTGCTCCCGGAGAGCTCGAGGCGCGCGCCCAGGCCGAGGGAGTTGACGGCCCCCGGGCAGATCGTGGAGGCGAACTGCCCGCCACCGGTGCCGCCGACGGCCACGAGGGCGTAATCAGCGTCCACGGCGGGGGTCTCGACGTGGTTGTCCTGGACGATGGCGGTGGCGATGATCTCGATCTGCCAGTCCCCGTCGACGGGGTTCTCGACGAACACGTTCTCGATGGAGTTCGTGTTGTCCTCGGAACCCCCGGCGATGGACCACACGCCGCTCTCGAGGCCGTTGTTGCCCCAGTACACGACGCCGGTCGGCGAGGTGACCCTCAGCGAGAGGTTGTTGACGAGCTGAGACGAGGCCGAGGGGTTCCCCGCCGGCTCGCTCCAGTTCAGGCTGACCTTGAAGGACGCTTCCCCGGGCTCGACGCCGGCCATGACCACCTGGGTCTCACCCTGGGTGATGACCTGGGTCTCATCGATGAGGATGGTCTTGTCCCGGTTGTCGTACATGTCCTGCAGGTTGGGGAAGCCCCAGCCGCAGTGCTCGCGACGGTTGTCCGAGCTGGACGCGGTGAAGTTGTATGGACGGGCGCTGACGACCATGTGGGCCTTGAGCGTCGTGAAGTGCGGTCGGTTCTCGTGGGTCGTACCGCCCGGCACGCGCAGCGGCTGGCCGAAGATGCCCACGCCGGGCGAGACCTCTTCCGTGCTCATCTGCAGGGCGATGGTGTTGTGACCGGCAACGATCGGGGTCGCGCCGGAGGTGCCGCCGAAGCTGCTGGTCCAGCTGCCGCTGGAGTAGCCGCTGCTGCCCGTGCGGTCCGAGGTGCCAATCCCGTCGTAGTACGCGCAGAGCGTCGGCTTGATCCGGCCGTCCGAGGCAGGGCCGGTGCTCCCGCTGCCGGACCACGAGTCGTCGTTCGGGTTGCTGTTGTTGTTGTGGCGGACGCCACCGATGGAGAAGACGTTCTTCGCCCAGGCCTGCGGGCGCGAGTCCTGGTTGCCGGCGTTGGACTGACTCTGCGTCCACGAGATGTCGTGGTCGAAGACGATGTCGTCCGATTCGGCCGACGTGGAGGTGTAGAAGAACGTCCGCGAGCCGCCCCAAGAGGCGGTGGTGTGACTGACG
The DNA here is from genome assembly GCA_905480285.1 of uncultured bacterium. Lineage (GTDB taxonomy): Bacteria > Planctomycetota > UBA1135 > UBA1135 > Saltatorellus. The sequence goes on along the minus strand of CAJQPT010000096.1, from coordinate 8,333 downwards.
TTGTGGGTGTTCACAAGGTCGTCGACCACCTGGTACCGCGAGCCGTTGACCGAGCCGTAGTTCGTGTAGAACTTGCCGGCGTCGGGCGCCATGCCGCGGACGGCAGGGTTGCTGTTGCCGTTTCCGAAGACGATCCCCGCGGTGGCGTGGCCATGGGACTGCGCCGCGCCGCTGCTGCGTACGTTGGTGACGGTGCCAGTGAAGTCGGGGTGCGTGGCCTCGACGCCCTCGTAGATGTGGGTGTTCACGCCGGCGCCGGTGTAGCCACCCATGCTCTCGACGTAGTTCCCCCCGCCCTGAATCCGCGCGTTGTCCATGTCGAGCTCAGGCGCCGACCAGCGGTCGATCCAGAGGACCTCGTCCATGTGGAGGGCCTGGAGCAGCTGAGGGCCGCTGAGCGTGACCTCGATCAGCAGGCTGCCGGTCTGCTCGCTGTTGACGATGCCACCGATGTCCTTGATCTGGCGCATCAGCGACGGCTTATCGGTGCGCTTGTTCGCGACCACGACGTTGAAGCGCACGAGCTCGGGCTGCTGAAGGAACTCCTCGGTGAGCAGCGCGGGGTCGAGGCGGAAGGCGGGGTGGTAGTCCCCAACCCAGCGGATCGACCGAGCCCCCTCGAGGGTCGAGAGTGCGTCCGATGCCATGCGGACGACGTAGGCGTTCGAGGGCAGGTAGCCGATGATCTCACCCCCCAGTCCCTCGATGGTGTCGCGGCCTGCCTGGGTCGGCACGCCGCTGAACTGGACGATCCGCATCTGATCGCGCGCCGAGCTGCGCAGCGCGGCCGGGATCTCAGGGCTCGCAACCACGGGATCGAAGTTCGCATAGCGGAGCTTGATCTGGCTCGAGGCAGCGCTGGGGGTGCTCGAGAGGATGGGGGACTGCGCGGCGGCCGTGCCGGCGACAGCGCAGGCTGCGAGCGAGGTGCTGAGGAGGAGTCTGAGCATGGGAAGACGGTGTGGGGACGACGGGGGAGGCGGCGAGTCGCCGGAGAGGGAACTTCGCCGCTTTTTCGGGACGAGCGGTTGGGCGGTGCGGATCCCCATAAATGTAGAAGGTCCGTCCGGGGGGCGGCCCTGACCTTGTGTTGGAGAAGGACAGAGATCCCTGGACGAGATCTTCAGCGGGCGGATCGGGCGGGGATTTGCCCACAACGAGAGTAGTGGATTCTCTGGATCTCGCTCGCGGACCTCTCCAGCGCCGGACAGGGGGTGCGGCGGTGCGCCCTAGAAGTCCCAATTCAGGGGCGTCGCGGGCGGGCGACGCCCCGCGGTTGCCGTGCGGTCACCCCCTCCCGGGCGCACTGTCCTCGGCCCATCCTTTGAAGCGTCGCAATCCGTCGAGCGTCCGCCGGAACCCGGTGGAGTCCCATGGAGTCCCGTGTTGGATCAGGACGGAGCCCCACACACCGCAGGTCGGGGCTTGAATCAAGGAAGCGAGCTCTCTCCCCGGCTTGAGCTCAACGGCCGGTTCAAGGCGAGATCTGGGCGGTGCTTCGCTGCCCCTCTGGCGGCGGCCACAGGATCAGCGCAGCCCTCGTCGCGCTGCACAGGGAGACCGGGTCTTGGCGGCTACGCAGGCCGCCTTGAGGCGCAGGAGCGACCAGGGCCCCACCCAGGCGGAGCATCTCGGCCAGGGAGCACCTCGGCCACGGAGCGTCGCGGCGACGGGGCGCAGTCCGGGTCAGGCTGCGGGTGAGCGTTGCTCGGCGGCTGACCCATCGGGGACCGCTCGCAGCGTGTGCTCGGCGCCGGATGGGGCGTCCGCGTCGGCCCCGGCGGGCTTGCTTCCCAGCTCCAGCCAGACCGCAGCTCCGCCAAGCTCGACCTCGATGTGCGAGAGGAGGGCGCGGACAAAGAGGATCACCCCGGCCATCTCCATGAACTCCTCCACGGCGGTCCACAGGTTGTAGCCCAGCGTGTTCAGGAGGTCGTTCTGCTCGTGGTAGAGCGTGGCGGCCTCGACCCCGACGGCGCCGCCGACGTAGACCGCTCCAGCGATCAGGAAGAGCTTGCGCGTCCGAGCGGGGAGGGAGCGAAGGAACGGGACAAAGATGAGGGCGGAGAGGACCACAGCCGCAGCGCCGAAGGCCGTCCAGTGCACGAACTTCACGAGGGTGTTGACCGTCTCGTGGAAGCCGGCCACCTCATCGATGGACAGGAGGATGAAGCCAGCGCCGAGCAGGGACCAAGAGCGGGCCCAGCGGCCGCCATCGGGAGCGGCGAGGCGGCCGGTCAAGATCGTGAGCAGGCCGGCGACGAAGAGGAGCAGCGTGCTGAACCATGTGCCGATGCTCTCCTCCTCGTCGAGGTCGAAGATGGCGATGTAGAGCCAGCGGTCCACGGGCAGCACATCGGTGAACCACAGGACCATGACGATCGCGTGGGTCACCGCGAGGGCGCCGGCGATCCAGAGCAGGAACCGGGTCACCGTGGAGGCACTCACGGGCACAAATTGCATCTTCCTTTTGTTCATCAGGGCACCTTCTGCCTGGTTGATCGGACAGATCCGCGCCGGGCCAAAGGACTTCTCTGCCTGCCTTGGCCGGCGAGTCGCCCAGGCCCCGCAGCGCGCCTTGGGCCGGTGCCCCGATGCCGGGTGCTGTGATGCTCCGTGCCCCGATGCCCGGATGCCCCGATGCCCGGTGCCCTGATGCCCTGATGCTCGATGCCCTGATACGCCAGCGGCCCGTGCCCCGGCGCTCACAGGGCCCCCTCGACTCAGCGCCGGCCCGGGGGCGGGGCCTCGCCGGCGGGGGTCGCTGCCTCCGCGACGGCGCGGTCGATCAGGAAGTCGGTCAGCTCGGCGGATCGGAACCAGCCTTCCCACATGTCGTGCCCGCGGTCCTCGAAGACCCGCAGCGTCATGGGACCTCCGAGCTCGAGGTATCGCCGGGCGACCTCCGCGGAGTTGGCCCCCAGGGGGACGGTCCGGTCCTGGTCGCCGTGGAGGTGGAGGATGGGGATGCCAGCCGCCGCGAGCGCCGTCAGTCGGTCCACGGGGTTGAACTCGGCGAGGCGCCCGGAGAGCTCTTCGGGGGTCAGGTCGAAGGCCGGCGCGGCCCGCTCGAGTCCTGGATAGCTCCTCAGGTCGCAGACCGGGTAGATCCCGCCGACTCCTGCCACGAGGTCGGGGTGCGCGGCCGCCCAGCCGTAGGCCATGAGCCCGCCGCGGCTCCTGGCCAGGAACGCAGGGCGCGAGCGATATCCGCGGTCGCGGGTCAGGTGCTGGTGGAGCAGGTCAAAGCCGCGCGTACCGTCGGGGCTCCCGTAGGACTCGCCCACATCAATCCCGGCGATCGCGACGCCCGCGGCGAGGAGGCGGTCGATCATCCAGCCCTCGGCGGCGCCCGGGTAGGGCGCCAGGGTCGGCGCGTACCAGACCCAGGGCATCGGGCCTTCAGGCCTGGTCGCCGCGGGCGGCTCGATCACGAAGGCGGTGAGGCCTTCGAGGGTCAAGGTGGTCCCCGGACGCGGGAGCCGCTTCTGCACCCGACGCGGATCATCGGCGGGCACCGCGGGCATCGAGTCGAGCTCGAGCCGCTCGATCCACGCATTGCGGAACCTCACCTCGTTGTGGTGACCCTGGAGCTTGATGGGCCTCGGCTCGGGACCCTCGGGCTTGCCCGCCCCGGTCTTGCGCGGCAGGCAGAAGTCGTCGTGGATGAGGCGGCCGTTGTGGAAGGCCGTGATGCGGGCATCCTCGGTCTTGGTCTCACCCTCGAAGCGCGCGGCGCGGAACAGGATGTCGTAGGTCTGCCAGGCCTCGGCCGGCCAGCACGCCGGCTGGTCCGGCTTCTTCAGGCGGTAGAGGCTGCCGCACTGCCAGGGTGCGTACTCGTCCCAGGGGGTCGCGAACGAGTCGTGGATCTGGAGCTCGTAGCGCTGCTGGATGTAGACCCCGGAGTTGCCGCGGGCCTCGGGGTTCTCGTCGTCGGAGCGGTTGACCGCGAACTCCAGGTGCATCCTGAAGTCCCCGTAGGTCTCGGGGGTCACCACGCTATCCCAGACGGGCGAGGCGGTCAGGACGCCGGCGTCGAAGGTCCAGCGTCCAGGACCCTCACCTTCGGGCACCAGGCTGTGGCCCTCTGGACCGATCAGCTGGAGGGTGGCCTCGGACCGAGGGTCGCCGGAGAAGTCGAGCAGGTCAGCCGGAGCAGGGGCACTGACCTGAGCCGCGATCATCAGGAGGGCAGTGGAGGAGAGCATGTCCGCAGGGTACGCGATCCGGGGCGGTCTCGACCCGCGGCGGCGCTCAGTCAGCGAGCCAGATCGAGTGTCGATACCACCCACTCGGGAGCTTCTCGCTCACCATCTGGCCGCGGGCCACGGCGAACTGGCCGGTGCCACCGATCACAGCGCGCACGATGGGGACGTCCGTCTCGATCGCGCCGTGCTTGTAGGGGTGAGAACCGGCGACGAGCAGGGAGTCGTCGGAGTCGTCCCAGTCCAGCTCGATGTTCGTCATCCGGTGCTCACGGCCGTCTTCACGGGCCCCGAGGCGGGTCACCTGCATCGTCCCGTTGCAGTGACCGATCCGGGTGGCCTCCTCCCCCTCGCTCAGGTCCAGGTCCGCGTGCCAGCTGATGAGCTCACCGTGGGCTCGGTCCGAGTCTCCGAGGTCGAAGTGGCTGACCTCCGGGGGGGAGTTGAAGACGACGAGCGTCGGCGCGGCCTCGGTGTTCAGCGAGCTGACAGGGCCGGCGCAGGCGGCGAGGAGGCTGGCGCTGAGGAGGGCGATGGAGAGCGGGAGCGAGCGGAGCATGGCCAGACGGGGAGTGACTGAGGGGGGCGTGGCGATGTGGGGAGCGAAGGGGGGGGCACAAGTCCTGCTGACCCTTGTGGCCGGAAGCTGATGTTGTGGCCGGAAGCTGAAGTGGCCGGAAGTTGAAGCCGAAGCCGAAGTCGGGGGGCTCAGAGCTTGTAGAACTCCGCCCACTCCCTGCGCGGCGGCGGCCCGGTGAGCATGGCGTTGGCCAGCTCGTTGTTGGTGATGACCTCTCGGTCCCGGTCAAAGTCCAGCGAGCCGCCGAGGCGCTGGGCGATCATACCCAGGCAGAACATCTGGCAGAGCGGGCCCGAGACGCGGAAGGGAGAGCGGGTCTTCTCCTCGCCCTTCACAGAGCGGACGAAGTTCAGGTAGTGGTTCGAGCCCACCTCGTACTCCGGCAGCTTCGGCGCGAGCTCCTCGCGGCGCTCCTCGGGGATGATCGAGAGCGGGCTGCCGTGGGAGGAGCCGATGAAGGTGGTGTCCTTGCCCCGGATGATCTTCCCGGCGCGGCCAAGGTTCTGGCCCTCGGGCAGCTCCTTGGGCCGCTCGGGGCGGTTGCTGGTCCCGTCGTACCAGGTCACCGAGCAGGGGGGCTCGTCGCCGCGCTCGGGGAAGTCGAACTGGATCGTGCTCGCCATGGGGAAGATCAGGTCCCGGGGCCCCTCCCGCTTGACCGCGGTCGTCTTGCTGGGGATGCCGAGGTCCAGGAAGCGATGCACGGTGTCGAGGATGTGCGGGCCCCAGTCTCCGAAGGCCCCGGACCCGTAGTCGAACCAGCTGCGCCAGTTGCCAGGGTGGAGCTTGGTGCTGTACGGCGCCTCCGGGGCGGTGCCGATCCAGACATCCCAGTCGAGCCCCTCGGGCATGGCCTCTCCGGTGGGGTAGTCCACGTCCTTCCAACCGTGCCAGCGCCGGCCGGAGTTCATGTAGGCGGTCACCTCGGTGACGCCGCTGATGATCCCCGCCTCCCGCCAGGCCTTGAACTGGTGGTAGTTCTCGCCGGAGTGCCCCTGGTTGCCCATCTGACAGACGACCCCGTACTTCTCCTCTGCGGCGATCAGCTTCGAGATCTCGTCGTAGGTGTGGGCCAGGGGCTTCTCCACGTAGACCGCCTTGCCGAGGGACATGGCCAGGATCGCGATGGGGAAGTGGGCGTGGTCGGGGACCCCGACGGTGCACGCGTCGATGTCCTTCTCCATCTCGTCGAACATCACCCGGAAGTCGTGGTAGCGCGGCACATCGGGGTACTTCGCCTCGATGCCCGCCGTGTGCTTGGTGCCCAGGGCCACGTCGCAGAGCGCGACGACGTTGACGAGGCCCGTGTTGAACACCTGGTTGCCGTCGTTCCCGCCCATCCCGCCGCAGCCGATGATCGCCACGTTCACCTTCTCGTTCGCCCCCAGGACCGAGCTCGGGATCGTGGTGAAGGCTGCTGTGGAGGCGGCGAGCTTGTGGAATTGGCGTCGTGTGAGCGGCTGCGTCATGAGACCTACCCTACGCCATGGGGGCGCGGACGGTGGACTCGGCCGACGACCTCTGCCTCGCTCTGGGCGTCGTCGTTGGTCACGGCCTGAGCCGCGCGAACTGAGGCGGTGGGCAGCGGTGCTTGCCGCCAGGTCCCAGCTCCGTGGGCGGGACCCAGCTGAGTCAGAATAAGCCGTGCGATCTGGAGTCTCCCGCTACCCAGTCCCTCCGTTGATTTGCCTCCAGCAGATCAAGCCCAGCGGCCGGCGGCCAAGAGCCCGTCCGAGTTACCACTGGGAGGACCGCTCACCAGCCCAGGATCCACTACGGTGGAAGAAGCGCATTGCACTTCGCGTCACCTCCCATGAACGATCCTGATCCCGCTGCCGTGCTCCTCGTGGTCGGGGACGCCTCCGAGACGGTCGATACGCTCTATCCCCTGTACCGGCTCCAAGAGGCTGGCCTCCGGCCGGTCGTCATCGCTCCAGAGCGACGGACGTATCAGATGGTCATGCACGAGGTCCGGCCGGGTTGGACCATCACCAAGGAGTGGGAGGGCTATCAGATCGCCTCGGACCTCGCCTTCTCCGAGGTCGACCCCACCGAGTACCTCGGGATCTTCTTCAGCGGCGGGCGGGCGCCGGAGTACCTGCGCTATGACGAGGACCTTGTCCGCATCACTCGGCACTTCTTCGAGGAGGGCAAGCCCATCGCGAGCGTCTGCCACGGCGTGGAGATCCCCGCGTATGCGGGATGTGTTCAGGGGCGCCGCATGGCCACCGTCCCCAAGTGTCGCCACGATCTGGAGGTGGCGGGTGGGGTCTTCGTGGACGAGCCCTGCGTCGTGGATGGCAACCTCGTGAGCGGCCGCACGTACCACGATCACGGCCACTACATCGGCCCCTGGATCCGCCTGTTGCTGGACGCAGCGAGGGCCGACTGAACGCGGGGCAGGCGGTGGGCTTCCCCCTTGAGGCCTGGCTCCGCTGAGCCTTACGGCGCACGAGGCGGCTGAGCGAGCCGACGGAGGGGCGCCTGGCGATACCGCTAGGCTCGGGCAGACTCGCGGCTGAGGATCCCCTCTACGTCCACGTCGGCGAGGGAAGAGGTCTCATCTGTGACGATCTCCTCGCGGGCCATGAGGTCGAGGTAGCGGCCGCAACAGACGCGCAGGAAGGACGTGAAGTTCCCGATGTCATGGTCGGCGTCGAGAGACTCGTGATAGAGCCTCGTGATGAGCTGGTTGATCGTGAGCTTGTCCCGACTCGCCACGCGTCCGAGCACGCTCCAGAAGAACTCCTCCATGCGAATACTGGTCGCGACGCCGTCGATGCGGAGGGAGTGAGTCCGGGCCAGCCAGAGGCTGACGTCGGCGCCGATGAAGAGCTTGCACATGGGTCGAGAAGGAAGGACGCGCCAGGTGTCTGGCCTAGGTCTGGAGGAGGGAGATGAACTGCGCAAGCCAAGCCGGGTGCGCTGGCCATGCGGGCGCGGTGACGAGGTTGCCGTCGGTCACGGCCTCGTCGATGTCAATGAAAGCGAAGTTCGCGCCTGCGGCGACGACCTCGGGAATACAGGTTGGATAAGCGGAGCAGGTCCGGCCCTCAAGGACGCCCGCGGCGGTCAAGAGCTGGGCACCGTGGCAGACCGAAGCCACGGGCCGGTTCTCCTCGAAGAAGAAGCGGACCATCGCGAGGACCTCCTCGTCGAGCCGGAGGTACTCGGGAGCTCGCCCGCCAGGGATCACCAACGCGTCGTACGCCGCGACGTCCACCTCGGAAAAGGTGGCGTTCAGAGTGAAGTGGTGTCCAGGCTTCTCCGAGTATGTCTGAGCCCCTTCGAAGTCATGGATCGCCGTGGCGATCTTGTCCCCGGACTCCTTGCCCGGGCAGACCGCGTGGACCGTGTGTCCCAGGGCTTGGAGGGTCTGGAATGGCACCATCGACTCGTAGTCCTCGGTGAAATCGCCGGTGATCATGAGGATCTTCTTGGTCATGACAAGGAGTGCTATCGAGGGTTGAGATCGTGCAAGGCACCGGGAGCCCAGTCGCGCTCCCGGCGGCGCGTGAAACCGCGCTCCCGGTGGCGCGTGTAAA
>CAJQPT010000095.1 GCA_905480285.1 uncultured bacterium | reverse complement strand
GCCGAAGCTGCCGCCCAGGTCGTCGCCCCACCCCTGCGTGATGGAGTCCCCCAGGAACACGACCGCGCCCTGGTCCTGCGCCGTGTGGCGGAACCATTGGCTCCGCTTCCTCAACCACAGCTTGCGGAACCAGTCGTAGCGGCGGATCGTGCCCTTCCCCGGCAGCCCCTCGTCGGTGTCGGGGATCGCGAGGTCGGCGGGCGGCTCGGGCGGGCGTTCTCCGTCGCGCAGGAAGAGCTCGTCGGCCAGGGTGAAGCCGAAGACACGCTCACCGTCGCGCTGAATGAAGAGCCACGCGTGGTCCTCGTCGCCGTACGGCTCCCGCGGTCCGGTCTTCAGGATGTCGCGGCGGCCGGTGGGGTAGAGGTTGAACGAGATGCCGGCGGCGTTGGTCCACTCCAGGATCTCCGCGCCCTTCTCCTGCTTGGCGGTGAGCACCCCGCTGTGGTACCCGTTATCGACCGGCTCCCTTCGGTACTCGCCGGCCAGGGAGGCGAGCGGCTGGCTCTCTTGGGGCCGGCTCTCTTTGGGCCGGCTCTCTTGGGGCCGGCTCTCTTGGGGCTGGGTCTCCGGGGACTGGATGTACGCCAGTGACGGGGCGAGGACGGACAGCCCGAGGAGCAGGCCAGCGGTGGCGAGGCGGAGAGTGGTCAGCATCTCCCGAATCTAATCCATGCCAGGGAGGGTGCCGACAGGTGCTTTCTCTTTGGGCCCATCTCCTCTAAGGGCCTCTTCCCTTCGGGCGCAAGGGGACGGCCGGCTCGCCCGCTGCCGCCGAGCGGAGGTGCCGGCGAGAGGTCGGGTGGGGAGGCGAGGGGCGGGGGAGGGCACCGGTTGGAGCGAGGTCGGCCAGAGATGGACGCACGGTCCGGGGGGCCATGGCGCGGGGTGGAGGTCGCGCCGGCCGGTGGTGGTGGAGCAGGATCAGGGCCCAGATCAGGGCCTCGCATCGCCGCTGCGCGGCAGGCAAGCTAGCCTTATGGACGGACTCGGTTCACGGTTCCGCTCTCCTTCGCCCTCCTCCAAGCCGTCTCGAATGCCCTACGACTCCTTCCTCTCCGACGACTGCCCGCCCATGGGCATCTACGAGACCCTCTACGCGTTCCGCGATAGCTTCGGGCAGTTCATGGGGACCGAGGGGACCCACCCCTGGTCCCAGGGCTTCCCGCTGACCACTCAGCTCGAGGGCGGGCCGCCGCTTCCGGGCGAGGTCAAGGTGACGGCCGAGGACCGCTTCTATCCCAAGGCGTGGGGCCACCCCGCCCTGCGAGAGGCGATCGCGGCGCACTACAACGGGTTCTACGGATCGAGCATCGCGCCGGAAAACGTCATGGTCTTCGCGGGCGGGCGGCCCGGCATCCTCACGGTGCTCTCGCTGCTGAAGCGGGACGTCCAGGTGAGCATCGGTAACGCGGAGTGGCCGGCGTATCTCGACATCATGACGAGGGCGGGTACGGACTGGCGGGTCGTGCCCTTCACCGAGGAGAACGGCTTCCACCCGTCGAACGCGACGTACTTCGAGCGGTCGGGATCGAACCCCGATGGCCGGGTGTTTCCGATCATCAGCAACCCTGGGAACCCCACGGGGCACACCCGGGTCGGCGCCGAGCTGGAGGAGCTCATGGCCCTCGCCGAGCAGCCGGACCACGGCATCTTGCTGGACGAGGCCTACGAGATGTTCCACCCGTCCAAGGGCGTGAGCGGGATCCGGTACGTGAAGGACCTCGACAGCAGCAACGTGTTCTTGCTCGGCGCGTGCACCAAGGGGCTCCAGAGTCCTGGGATCCGCATCGGCTGGGTCATCGCTAGCCGCACGAACATCGAGACCCTCTCCAACTTCTCGAGCTTCGGTATGGGGGGCGTGAGCCACCCGTCCCAGCTCTACGCGGCGACGCTCCTCGAGCCCGCGCGGGTCGCGCAGGCTCGGGAGGCGGTGTCCGGTCACTACGGCCGGCAGCGCGAGCGCTACGGGGCCGCCTTCCGCGACATGGGGCTCGGCGTCTTCACCGGAGACGGCGGCTTCTACCACTGGCTGAAGCTGCCCGAGGGGCTCGAGGCGGAGGAGCTGAACCGACGGCTCTTCAAGCACGGCGCGGCGATCCTCGAGGGCATGGACTGCGACATGGCGCGGCCCCACGAGAAGGACCCCGCCTACGTCTCGCCCTACCGCGGGTGGTTCCGCTTCTCCTTCGGAGCGCTCCCGCCCGAGACCTTCGAGGCCGACGTGGCGCTCCTCGGGAAGGTGCTCGCGGAGTACCGCGCCGACGTGGAAGCGGGGCGCCCGGTCCTGGGGTAAGGGGTGCCAGGGACAGCGAGGGCCAGCGAGGGCCGGACGGCAAAGGCTGCGGCAACGGCTGCGGCAAAGGCTGCGGCTGCGGCTGCGGCAAAGGCTGCGGCTGCGGCTGCGCAGTGCCGCTCCTGTCAGGCCGAGCTCGAGGGTCGGCCGGGTCTCCGCAGGGCGCCAGTCGGGCCCGCTCGCGTCAGCTCACCAGGCCCGGGATGGGGCCGGTGCTGTCGCTGAAGGACTCGTCGCGGACGCCGGCGGCGTGGAGCGTGGAGAGGAGGAGGTTCGACATGGGGACCTCCTCGCCGTAGCGCTCGTAGCGGCCGTGCTGGACGCCCATGTCCTTGCCGCCGACCAGGGCCAGGGGCAGGTTGCGGGCGTTGTGGGTGGTGCTGCAGCAGCTGCCATACATCACGAGGGTGCGGTCGAGGACCGAGCCGTGCTCGTCGGTGACCTCCTTCAGCCGGTCGATGAAGTAGGTGAACTGCTCCATGTACCAGCGGTCGAAGGTGCCCCACTCCTTCCAGTTGGTCTCGTGGCTGATGGTGTGGTGGCTCTTCTTCATGCCCAGGGCAATCTTCGGGAAGCTGTCCCCGAAGCCCATGCCGTCCTCGCGCGCCATCATGTAACTGGCGACGCGGGTCAGGTCGGTCTGGAAGGCCAGCACCATCAGGTCGAAAGTCGCGCGCAGGTAGTCCTTTGGGACGGTGCGCGGGTTGGGGTCGAGCTGGATGTTCTCGGCGCTGAAGGGCTTGAGGGGCACGTCGAGCCACGCCTCGTTGCGCCGCACCTGCTCCTCGACGCGATTGAGGGACGAGAGGTACTCGTCCATCTTCTCCTGGTCCTCGCCGCCGAGCTGGCGGCGCAGGCGCTTGCTGTCCTCGAGCACGAGGTCAACGATCTTGCGTCCGCGGGCGAGGCTCTCGCGCCGCTCGGCCGTCGTGCCCGCGCCCTCCGAGAAGTAGCGCTCGAAGATCGCGCGCTGTCGGTGCTCGGAGGGAATCGGCCGGCCGGTGGGGTCGAAGGACAGGGTCGACAGGCGCGACTTGTAGCCGACGCCCCCGTCGGTCGAGAGCACCAGACTCGGGATGCGGGTGTGCTTCTTGAGCGAGCGCGCGGCCACTTGGTCCACGGACTCATTGTTGAGGTACCGGTCGCCGCGCAGATCCCCCGCGGTGAGCCACGTGTCGCCCGCCAGGTGTCCGAGGAGCTGACGGCTGCGGGGGTGGGAGAGTCCGCCCAGGAAGCTCACGTTCTCGCGGTGCTTCTCCAGGGGCTTCGAAACGTTGCTGAAGCGGTAGTCGGCCCCCGGTCCGATGGGGAGCCAGCTCCACTCCATGGCCTCCGCGTTGTCCATCGGCGGCGAGCTCGCGCCGTTGGGGAAGTACACGTAGGCGAGGCGCCTCGGCGGGGCGATGGTGCCCAGCTTCACCGAGTCCTTCACCGCCTGCTCCATGCCGTGGAGGTAAGGCATGGTGACGGCCACGCCGGCGCCGCGGAGGAAGGTGCGTCGTGAGAGATGCCAGGACTTACGGCTCATGGGAGAAGCGTCCCCGAGGACGCCCCCCGATCCTAGCCCGCCGTCCTCGAATTCGGAGGGGTGTCCTTTCCCAGTCGCGGGGCCAGGTGGCCCGGTCGGCAATGCGAGACAGGAACTCCCTCCCGTAGGAGGCCGTGCGGCGGCCCGCGGGCCTTGATGTCGGTTCCCCTGCGCCCGGAGGCCGGGGGGCCAGGTTTGAGCCTGGCGGGAGCGAGCCCAGGTCCGTCAGCGGCGGAACGAGGGAGAGGTGACGATGGCTCGCAGGAGTGCGCGACCCGTCCCACCTTCAGCGTCAACCTCGCGGGCGATGGCCTCGAGCTCCTCGTCGTCGCTGAAGACGACGTCGCGGCCGAGGGCGTAGGCGAAGAGGTGCTCGACGACCGAGGCGATGAAGCGCTCGCGGGCGGCGCCGGCCAGATACGCCTTGAGCTCGGGGGCGCCGTCCACCTCCGTGCCGTCCGGGAGCGCGACGCTGGCGTCGATGGGGCGACCCTTGCGCTCGGACTCCAGGAGGCCCACGGCGTTGTAGCGCTCCAGCGCCACGCCGAAGGGATCAAAGCTCGCGTGACAGTCGTGACAGGAGGGGTTGTCCCGGTGCAGCTCCAGCTGCTCCTTCAGGGTCAGGCCCTTCATCTCCGGCGCCTCGGCGTCGAGGTCGGGGACATTGGGCGGGGGCGGCGGCGGCGGGCTGCCCAGCAGCTTCTCCTTCACCCACACCGCGCGCTTGATCGGGTGGGGCTCCAGCCCGTCAGAGTGACCGGCCAGGAAGGCGCCCTGGGACATGAGCCCGCCGCGTCCCTCGGAGCGGGGGAGCGTCACCGGACGGAAGTGGGGGCCGACCACGCCGCCGACGCCGTAGAACTCCGCGAGGTTCTGGTTCAGCATCGCGAAGTCCGAGTCCACGAGCGTCATGAGGTCGAGGTCCTCGGCGAAGACCCGGTGCACGAAGCGCAGGGTCTCCTCGCGCATGTCGCGCTTGACGAAGCGCGTGAACTTCGGGAACCGGTCCGCGTCGATGGTCATGTCCTCGAGGCGGTCGAGGCGCAGCCACTCGGTGGCGAAGGCGTCCACGAAGCGGCGCGCCCGCGGGTCATCGAGCATGCGGTCGACGTGAGCCTCGAGGTCGCCGTCGAGGGTCCCGAAGAGCGCCGCGTTCCGGAGGGCCTCGTCGGGCGGCCCGTTCCAGAGGAAGTAGCTGAGCCGATTCGCGAGGGCGAAGGGGGAGAGCAGGTCGTCGGCCTCGCCGCCCGGGCCCTCCACGAGAAAGAGGAAGCGTGGAGAGCAGAGCGCTGCGATCAGCGTCTCCTTGATGGCGTCCTCGAAGGTGTCGACCTCAGGGCGCACCTCGCGGAAGAACGCGAGGTAAGGGGCGGCGTCGCCGGCCACCGCCGCCCGCCGAAAGGCGCGCGACATGAAGCGGACCAGGACTCGCTCGGCGTAGGCCTCATCGCTCTCACGGTCTCTGCGCTCGGGGAAGATGGCGGTGTGGGACGCGGGCGGCCACACTGGATGGAACGGCGCCTCGACCTCGATCTGCTCGACGAGAAGCGGCGGGCCGGGGCTGCGCCGGTCCTTGATGAGGTGGTCGTTCCAGACGCCGAGCAGCAGGATGCCGGAGAGGATCTCGTTGTCCCCGGACTCCGGTTCGGGGATCGGGAGGTTCTCGAGGCGGCCTCGGAAGGTGTAGGTCTGGGGCGCCCCGCGGGGCGCCGTCACGACCGCGGCGCCGTCGAAGGTGGAATAGTCCATTCCGTCATCCGTGCGCGTCCCCGCGTAGGCCCGGAGCACCGGGTCCACGTCGTCGAAGCGGGCCTCCAGCTCGGCGGTGGCCTGGCCGAGGGCTTCGACCAGCGGGTGCTCGGCGGCGAGCGGCGTCAGGACCACGTGGGAGTAACCGATGAAGAAGGGGCCGCCGAGCTTGAGGTGTTGACGGCCCGCGCGCATGTAGGCCGCTCCGATGACCGTGGACACGCGCCCCTGGGCGAGCTGCTCGGCGGTCAGCTCCGGGCGGGAGTCGAGGGTCTTGCCCGCGTAGGAGAGGCGCACCGAGGGCATCTGCTCCACGGGGACCGGAGGGTGGACGAGGTGCACCCGGTAGAAGCCCTCGGCGGGGATCTGGACCTGGACCCTGGAGTCTGAGGGCTGGGTCACGTCCTCCGCGACGATGACGTCGCCGTCGAGCCGCACGTTCTTGCGCTGGTCGCTCTTGGCGGCTTCGGCGGTGATGGTCCTCATCGAGGACTCGATGGAGAGGGCGCGCTCGGCGGCTTCGACCTCCTCACCGTTGACGGTCTCCGTCGCGGGGGCGCTCTCGGAGAGGGCGACGCTCACGTCGTTGACCCCGTCCTCGAGCTTGAGGAGCACCGGGTCACGGGTCCGCTTGACCTCGCCGCGGGCCGCGCTGACGCGCATGACCACGTCGCCGCGCTCGGGGAAGACACGCTGGAGCTCGAGCTTGGCGTTGGGGGAGGGCCCCTGCCACGCGCCGGGAGCCTTCTCCTTGTGTGGGACCGCGCCGTAGAGGACCAGGCCGTCGGCGGCGATGTGGAAGCGGTTCTGCTGAGAGCCCCGGAGGCCCACGCTGATCTTCTTCCTGATTGCGTCGAGGGCCTTCCGCTCCTCATCGGACGCCGCGGAACCCTTGGGTTCGCCGTCCGCGCCGATGACCTCGACCGTGAACTGATCGGGGTTCAGGATCACCGATTGATAGCCGCCGGTCCGGCCGCCCACCTTGCCCTTGCCGATCCCCTCGCCGAAGCGCACGCGGTAGATCGTGGACTCCGGTCGAGGCCCGGGGGCGATGGCCTCGTCGAGCGCCCGACGGGCGATGGCCTGGTAGGTCTCCAGGTGCAGGGTCGAGGCCTGCAGGGTCGCGCCGTTGTTGGTGAAGCCCATCGGCGACTTGGCATCGCCCGGGAGGTCCTGGCCGAAGTCCACGGGGAGCTTGAGCAGGTCCTGGAGCGTGTGCCGGTACTGCGCTCGGTTCAGGCGGCGAAGCACCGGGCGCACCTCGCCCTCTTTGGCCCGCGCGGCGGCCTCCAGGCCGGCCTCGATCCAGCCGGTCACCGCCGCGCGCTCCTCGGTGGAGAGCTGGCGCTCGAAGCTCGACGGCGGCATGTCTCCGTTCCGGATGACATCGAGGATGTAGTCCCACTCCTCCGCGTCCTCGCCAGCCACGAAGTCCCGGTCGAGCTCGTCCAGGCGGAAGGCACCCTTCTGCTTCAGGGGGCCGTGGCACTGGACGCAGGTGGCCTCGAAGATGGGGGCGATGGTCTGTTCGTAGACCTCATCGTGTTCCCCCGTGGTCGGGGCAAGCACGACGGCGGGGCGCGACCAGCCGAGCGCGGCGGTCGCGAGGGCGGCCCCTGCAGCGAGGGCCGCGCCTGGTGAGAGGCGGACGGGTCGGGGTCGTTCACTGGGGGGCATGGCTCCTCCCAAGATACTCCCCCCTCGTGAGAACGACGTGTTGAGGGAGAGCCTTCCAGGTCCGGCGCCGCTCGCCGAAGTCGCCTCGGCCTCCTCGAGAGCCTCTGGGGCTCACGTCGGCGCCCTCAGAATGAGGCCTTCAGGAAGGGTCCGCGCTCCGGACCGGGGGGTAGCAGAGCTCGCCCCAGGGCATGTCGAGCCCGTGTTCCATGCTGACGGCGATGATCGGTCCGCACAGCGCGCGCAGGAGCTGGGAGGCGGGGTCCACGGTGACGCGGTTCATCCCGCTCCCCAGGGTCGCGCCACCGTGGATGATCTGGCAGCGCAGGAAATAGACCGCGATGAGCACCTGCTGGAGAGCCGCGCTGGGCCGCTGGCCATCGAGATCTTCCTGCAGCCTGCGAGCGCGGCCGCGCCGGGGGCGGACCTGATCCCATTCACCGTCGCTCCAGAAGCGTTCGATCAGGAAGGGGCTCTCCACCAAAGCCCTCGCCTCCGCGGCGTGCGCGCCCAGGGCGCGGGCGATCCGGCCGGCAGCGTCGGCGCGGCAGATCGCGCTGGTGAAGCGGTCCAGGGCCCGCCGGTCCCCTGTGGGCATCCCGCGGTCGTAGTCCCAGTCGCCGTAGAGGGCGTTGAGGGACACCCAGCGGAAGACCAGCGCGGCATCCTGCCCCGCTCGGCTCCCGTCGGCCTCCGCGAGCTCGGCCTGTCGCAGGGCTGCGCAGGCGCGATGGATTCGGATCCGGAGCTCCTCCTCCCGATCCTCCCGCACGAGCTTGTCTCGGGTGGGCTTCCAGTGAGCGTGGAGCTGCTCGGACGTGAGCACAGAGTCGAGGGGCAGGGCAGTCATGGCTGGCGTGGGAGGGCGGGGAATGGGGTCACCCGCAGCCCCCGTGACCATGCTGGCCGGCGGAGGCCCCGGAGCTCAAGGAGAACCGCACGGCCCGGGGCCGCCAGCGCTGCGCTGCACATTGATCCCCCTTGGCGCGTTGTATCTCTGGAATTGGGACATGCTGGATCGGCAGACTCGGGGCATGACCCAACGGCAACGATATAGAACAGGCTCCGAGCGCGGCGCCCTCGCCCTTTCCTTCAAGGCCGTGACCGGCTTGATCCTCGCCGGATCGGCCGTGGCGCAGACGGCGTCGGTGGAGAACACCCTCCTCGCGCCTTCGGATCTCAGCGCTGGCGACCGGTTCGGCAGCTCGCTGGCCGTCGATGGAGATCTCATCGCGGTCAGCCTTCAAGATGGGGCGCCCGGCGGTTCCGTCGGCGAGGTCCGCGTCTTTGAGCGCGGCGCCGGCACCCTGTCCTCACAGGCCCAATTTCAGGTCTTGGGGAGCGCGCCGGACTTCGGCTGGAGCCTCGACCTGGACGGGGATCGGCTCGCGGTCTGCAGCGGCGGAGGCGGAGATCTGGTGCACGTCTTCCAGCGCAGCGTGCTCGGGTGGAATCTGGACGCCATCATTCCCGCCCCGTCGGGGACGCCCACCCAGGTGTCCGTGGACCTCGAGGGCGACCGGCTCGTGGTCGGCGTCGCGAGCGACGGCACGGCTGGAACCGAGGCGGGGACGGCCTACATCTACGACCTCAGCGGCGGCGCGTGGTCCCTCTCAGCGCAGCTCTTCGCGGACAACCCCGCTCCCTTCCAGCGCTTCGGCGCGAGCGTCGGGATTGGCTCGGACTACGTGGTTGTGGGGCGGCCGACGACGCCGTCCCGGAGCCCCGTCGTCTGGGGCGGCGTGTGGGTCTACGAGCTGACCAGCGCTGGCTGGGCTCACACCGCCAAGCTGCGGGCCCCGGACGGCGGTGCCGGACGGGAGATCCCCGTGGACATGGCCGTGGACGGAGAGCGCATCGTCCTCGCCGAGCAGGGCTCTCTGGCCGCAGGCGGCCCCCCTTCGGGCGGGGTCCACTTCTACGAGCGAGTTGGGGGCCTGTGGCTGTTTGAGTCCACGATTGACCCCCCGGATCCCGCGACCAACGACCTCCGCTGGGGTCATCAGGTGGACCTCGACGGCGATCGGTTGCTGATCTCTCCCCGCACCCAGCCCCGGACCTGGATCTACCGCCAGCAAGCCAGCGGCGACTGGATGACCGAGGCGGTCGTCGTGCCCCAGGCTCCGTGGAACGATGTCACCAACGTCGCTGCGCTCGGCTCGGACTACACCGTCATCGGCAACCCGGGGAGCGACCTGGTCGTGACCGGCGGTGGCGTGGTTCGGATCTATGACGAGCCGTACCAGTCGGTGGGCAACATGGTCTGTGTCCCTGGCGTGAGCATGCCTTGCCCCTGTGGCAATGACCCTGGCGACGGGGTCCCCTCCGGCTGCCGGAGCTCCCTCGGCTTCGGCTCGATGCTGGTGGCTGGCGGCTCGGCGAGCGTCCTCAGCGATGACCTGCGCCTCAACCTCAACGGCGACGTGCCCTCGATGGCGGTGGTGCTCTGGGGGATGCCCGGGGCGGCCCAGGTTCGTACGAGCTTCGGCGGCCTCGCTTGCGTTGGAAGCGGAGCCCGCCGCCTCGCCCTCACGGGCGCCGGAACCCAGGACTTCGGTCCCGGGCTCCTGAGGCTCGCAGGCGCCTCGGCGGGGGAGACCTGGACGTTCCAGGCGGTCTACCGAGACGTCGCCAGCACTTGTGGCGAGATCAACTGGACCAACGCGGTCGAGGTCACCCTGGTGCCCTGACCCGCGCGGCGGCGGCCCGAGCGTGGGCCGTCAACCGCTCCTCCCTGGCAAGGGCCTCGACGTCTCCCGCCACCAGCGACGGGTCGTCGAGGCGCAGCCAGGTCCTGATCCGCAAGAAGTTGAAGACCGAGAGGCCCCCCGAGTAGCGAGCGGCTCCGCCGGTGGGGAGGACGTGGTTCGGGCCGACACCGTAGTCGCCGAAGACCTCCGCCGAGCCCTCGCCCAGGAACGAGGCTCCGTGGTGCTTGAGGCGACGCCTCGCGCCGTCGGGGTCTTCCACGCATAGCTGGAGGTGCTCGGGAGCGAGCCGGTCCACGGCCTCGAGCGCCGCCTCCATGGAGGGCGCCACCGCAGCGAAGCCCGCGGCGAGCGCCTGCGAGGCGACCTCCTTGGTGTCCAGCGATGCGAGCTGACGACCGAGCGCCGCCTCGACTTCGGGCAGGAGTCCGGCCTCTGTGGTGATGAGGGCGGGCCTCGCGTCAGGGTCGTGCTCCGCCTGGGCGAGCAGGTCGGCTGCGACGAGCTCGGGGTCCGCAGAGGCGTCGGCGAGAACCACCAGCTCGGAGGGGCCGGCGGGGAGGTCGATCCCCACGTCGCCGAAGACGTACTGCTTGGCGGCGGTGACCCAACGGTTGCCCGGCCCGACGATGACGTCCACGGGATCAAGGAGCCCCGGGATGCCGTGCGCGAGGGCGGCGATGGCTTGGGCCCCGCCCGCCGTCAACAGGCAGTCGGCCCCCGCGATCGCGGCGGCTGCGACCACGATTGGCTTGGGGTTGGGCGACGCCACCACGACCCGCTCCACCCCTGCGGCCTTGGCGGTCACGGCTGTCATGAGCACGGAGGAGGGGAGCGGGTAGCGACCTCCAGGTGCGTAGCAACCAGCCGCCTCGATCGGCACGACTTCGTGTCCTGCGCGCCCTCCGGGGACCGCCACGTCAAGCGGTGAGAGCGCATCCCGCTGAGCCGTGGCGAAGGCGCGGATCCGCTCCGCGGTCCTCTCGAGGAGCTGCCGGGTAGAAGCGCTGAGCCCCTCGGCGGCGCGTTCCAGGGCCGCGCGATCGAGCACGAGTGGCGCGGACGGCGAGAGGCCATCCAGCCCGGTGGTGTACTCACGGAGCACAGCCTCGCCGCCGGTGCGGACGGAGTCGACGATGGACCTCGCTGTGACACGGGTGACCTCGTCCACCGCGCTGGGCGCCGAGGCCTCGATCTGATCGAGGGTGATCTCCCGCAGCAGGGGAGTCTCACGGATGGAGGTGCTCATGAGCGTTCGACCTCCGGCTTGGCGTCGCCGGCCCGGCGGGTGACAGCGGCGGCTCGACGGTCGAGTTCACGCTCCACGTCCGAGAGTGTGACGCCCGCGCGGGACATCGCGACGGAGGCAAAGAAGAGGACGTCGGCGGCCTCATGCACCACCTCGTCGGGACCTGTGGCCTCCGCGAGTTCGGCAGCCTCTTCGCGGAGCTTGGCGCCGAGCAGCTCCGCGTCCCCGAAGAGCCGCTGGCTGTAGGAGCCGGCCTCGGCCGTGGCACGGCGCCGCTCCAGAGTCTGCTCCAGGGCGCGCAGCCCCGTGGCCGGGCCCCAGCAGCTCTCGGTGTCCAGGTGGCAGAACCCGGCGCCCGCCTGGCGGACCACGAAGCGCAGTGCGTCCCGGTCGCAGTCGGCCTCGATCCGGATCAGCTCTTGGGTGGCGCCCGAGGTGGCGCCTTTGACCCAGAGGCCACGGCGGCGGCTCTCATAGGCGCCGACCCCGTTCTCGAGCGCGTACTCCAGGCTCCGCCGGCTGGACCAGCACATCCCGAGTGCGCGGCCCGCCTCGTCGGTGACCACGGTGGCGATGAGCCCGTCAGATCGCTCCGAGACGAGCGGCGCGGAGAAGGCGTCCACCAGAGGGAGGGCGCCCGTGTAGAGCGCCATGCCGACCTGGGCGTCCGCGCCCATGGCATCCAGCGCCGCGACCTCCTCGCTCCGTGTGACGCCTCCAGCGACCGTGACGCGCGCGGTGCCGGCGGCCTCGACGAGCCCGCGGACGCGGTCGATCGCGGTACCGCCGAGGCGCCCCTCGAGCTCCACAAAGGTCACCAGGAACCCCGCGACGAACGGCGCCAGTTCGGCCATCCGCTCCTCGACGCCGCGGCCGGTCGGCTTGCGCCAGCCCTCCACCACGACCTCGCCATCGCGCGAATCGAGGGCGACGATGACCCGCTCCCTGGGCAGCTCTCGCAGGAGGACGGGGTCCGCCGCGGTGCCGATGATGATCTTCGCTGCGCCACGGTCGAGCCAGCGACGGGCGGTCGCAAGATCCCGGATGCCGCCGCCAACGCGGACGGGTCCGCGCCGACAGAGCTCCGTGATGAGCGCCTCGTTGGAGCCCTCGCCCGTGGCGGCATCGAGGTCGATGACGGCCGTCTCGCCGACGCGGCTGAAGCGCTCCAGGAGCGGGCGAGGGTCGCCCGCCTCGATGGCGAGCTCCTCGCCGCCGACGAGCTGGACCGTGGAGCCTCGCATGAGGTCAATGCTGGGGATGATCATCGGGCAGTGGGGGAAGACAGGGGGAGGCGGACATCGCGCCCGGACCGGGCGAGCTCGAGTTTGACCTGGCTGACGGTCGTCAAACCGTCGTGGAAGATGGAGGCGGCGAGCACGGCGCTCGCGCCGGCGTCGAGGGCCGTCTCCATGTGGCCCGTGGTGCGGGCGCCGCCGCTGGCGATCAGCGGGACGGGGACGGCGTCGGCCAGGGCGCGGAGGAGCTCGACGTCATACCCCGCTCCTGTCCCGTCGCGGTCCCAGCTGGTGGCGAGGATCTCGCCGGCGCCGAGGCTCACCGCGAGGCGCGCCCACTGGATCGCGTCGGTCCCGGTGCGCTGGGTGCCTCCGGCGACGACCACCTCCCAGCTCGGGCTGCTGTCCGGGTCCTCTGCTCCTCCGCGGCGCGCCGCGTCCAGGGAGAGGATCGTGCACTGGGCACCGAGGCGAGCCTTGATCTCGGAGAGGAGCTCTGGACGTTCGAGGGCGGCGGTGTTGACCGCGACCTTGTCCGCGCCGGCGTCGAGCAGCCGCGCGGCGTCCTCGACGCGCCGTACGCCGCCGCCGACGGTGAGCGGGATCCCGATCGCGGCGCGCACGGCGCGTACGGTCTCCACGGCGCTCGCCCGCCCCTCGCGGGTGGCCGAGACGTCGAGCAGGCAGAGCTCGTCGGCCCCGGACTCCTCGTAGGCGACCGCGCGCTCCACGGGGTCACCAGCATCGCGGAGGCCCTGGAAGCGGACACCCTTCACGACCCTGCCGTCCTTCACGTCGAGGCATGGAATGACTCTGAGGCGGACCATCAGGCGACCCCCCCGGCACAGGCGACCGCCGCGCGCTCGAGCCAGCGCTCGAGCAGCGCCGCCCCGAAGGCCCCCGAGAGCTCAGGGTGGAACTGGCACCCGAGCACGGCGCCGCGCTCGATGGCGGCCACGAAGGGCTCGCCTTCGTTCGAGCGAGCGACGGCCCAACCCTCCGCCGCCAGAGCCGCAGAGTCGTCGAGGCGGTAGCTGTGGGCGAAGTACGCCTCCCCTGGCTGGATGATTGTGCAGCCTGGGTCCGGCGCCACCTCGTTCCACCCGAAGTGGGGGAGGCGAGGGGCACCCATGAGCCTGCGCGTGCGCGCGGGCGCGACGCCGAGGCCGGGGACGCCGGGCTCCTCCTCGCTCTCGATGCCGAGGAGCTGAACACCGAGACAGATCGCGAGGGTCGGCTCGCCACGCTCCACCCGGGCGCGCAGCGGCGTCACGAGCCCGGCGGCGTCGAGCCGCTCCATGCCGGCGCCGAAGGCACCCACGCCGGGGAGCACGACGGCGGCCGCCTCACGGATCACGCCCGGGTCATCGGAGAGCCGCGGCTCGACGCCAAGACGCCGGAGGGCAGCGGTGACAGACGCGACATTCGCCACGCCAGTTCGTACGAGGACAACTTCAGGTCTCATGAGAGCACCCCCTTGGTGCTGGGCACGGCGTCGGCGCCGTCGCGGGTGAAGGCCTCGCGCAGGGCGAGGGCGAGGGCCTTGAAGGCAGCCTCGGCGCGGTGGTGATCGTTGGCGCCGCGGAGGACGTCGACGTGCAGGGCCATGCGGCCCTCGATGGCGAGGGTCTGGAGGAAGTGGGTCAGGTTCTCGCACGCCACGGCCCCGATGCGCTCGCGGCGGAGGCCGAGATCGACCTCTGGCCATGGGCGACCGGAGAGGTCCACGACGACCCGTGCGAGGGCCTCGTCGAGGGGCGCATACGCGCTCCCGAAGCGGGTGATCCCGCGCCGCTCTCCGAGCAGCTCATCCAGGGCGCCGCCGAGGACGATGGCGCAGTCCTCCACGGTGTGGTGGTCGTCGACGTCCAGGTCCCCCTCGCACTTGAGGGTCAAGTCGAGGCGTGCGTGACGCGCGAGGGCGTCGAGCATGTGGTCCAGGAAACGCAGCCCGGTCGAGACCTCGGCGCGGCCCGTGCCGTCGAGGTTGAGGCGCAGCTCGACCGAGGTCTCGCCGGTGTCGCGGCGGCGGCTGGTGACCCGCGGGGCGCGGGCGATGGGCAGGGTGTCAGTCACGGGAGGAGCTCCTCGAGTTCGGTGGTACGGTCCAGGCAGACGCCGGCGCCTGCTGCGCATAGCTGAGCCTTGAGGGTGCTCCGGGCGCTGTCGCTGCCGCCCGGAGGGAGGACGGCGACCGGCACGGCGCCGGCTGCGCGCGCGCTCTCGACGTCGTCGCGCGTGTCGCCGATCATCCAGGCGGTGCGCACGCCGAGGGCGTCCATGGCGCGGCGGACCGGCTCGGGATCTGGCTTGAGCGGCGCGTCATCCCGGGTGATCACCGCGCCAAACAGGTCGGCGATCCCCTGCTCCTCGAGGAACCTCCGGGCGTCTGACCGGGGTCGGCCTGTGACCACCGCGAGCGGCCGCTCGGCGGCGAGGCGCCTGAGGCTCTCGCGGTCCAGGAGCAACGACTCCTCTTCGCGGAGGCCGGGCGCCGTCGACGTCCCCTGATAGAGCGCCTCGAAGCGAAGAGTGACCTCTTCGAGGGAACACTCAACGCCCCGGTCGACCAGGAGTCTCCACGTCAGGCGCCAGTCGTCATTGGCGTCGCCTGCGGCCTTGGCCGCCGCAACGTCGGAGTCGGTGATCGTGACCCCGAACGTCGCCGCGGTCTCGCGGATGGCGGTCCGATAGGAGCTGGAGACGTCCGCGAGGACTCCGTCGAGGTCGAAGAGGAGGGCGTCGGGGGCCAGGACTGAGCGGATCGCCCGATCCAGTCGCGTGAAGCTCACGCTGTCACCGGGGAGCGTGATCCGAAGCGCGTCGGTGAGCCCGGGGACGCCTGGGAACGCTCGGATGGCGACCCCGAGGCCCGCCATCAGGTCGCGGATCGTGGAGGCGCGTGGAGTGCGGATGAACACGAAGTTGCCCTGGCTGGGGGACGCCTCGAGGCCGAGCTCTTGCGCCGTCGCGAGGAGCGCGTCGCGCTCTCGCCGGACCCGCTGCACGGACGGACTGATGTCGTCCGAGAGACGCTGGGTCGCGGCGTTGAGCGAGCTCGCCGCCAGGGGGTAGGGGTTGCCTGCGGCGCGGAGGAGCTCGAGGATCCTCGGGGCGCCGAGGGTGAAGCCCACGCGGAGCCCGGCGCAGCCATAGGCCTTGGACATGGTGCGAAGCACCACGGCGTTGGGGAGCTCGAGCGCCGGAGCCGTGAGGTCTTCGTCGGCGAACTCCGCGTAGGCCTGGTCGACGATGAGGAGGGCGTTCGGCGCCGCCTCGGAGAGACGCTGGAGGTCCTGCGGGCGGGCAACCGCGCCGGTGGGGTTGTTGGGGCTGACCACGGCGATGAGCGAGGTGCGCGGGGTGATCGAGCGCAGCACGGCCTCCACCGGGTACGAGGACCCCTCCTCCCAGCTCACCTCGACGATCTCGCCGCCGGCGAGAGCCGCATAGCGGGGGATCATCTCGAACGTCGGAGCAGGGAGGATCAGCTCGCGGCCAGCCTCGAGGAAGGCGAGGCACAGGCGCAGGAGCCCGTCGTCGGCTCCGGCGGTCGCGAGGACCTGGTCCGGTGCCACCCCGAAGCGCTCCGCCGCTGCGGCCTCGAGTGAGGCGGATGACGGGTAGCGGCCGAGCTCGTCCGAGGGGACGCGGAGCTCGATCGCTTCAGGCGGGCGCCCTTCATTTCCCGCGAGCCAGAGGTCGCACGGAGCGAGGGGCCGGGCGGCCCGGTAGGGCACCCGGACACCAGAGTTGGCTTCGGGCCCCCTGGTGCTGGTGGGGGAGCTCGCGGCGCTGAGGGTGGAGGGCGACATCAGGGCACCAGCTGGCTGACGCCGGAGAGGACAATGTCGCTGCCGCCCAGCTGCTTCAGTCGGGGGACGAGGTCGGCGATGGCCGCCCTGGGCACCGCGGCGCGCACGGCGAATCCGGCCTCGCCACCCAGGGCGGCGATGGTGGGCTGACGCATGCTTGGGAGGACGTCGAGCACCCCGTCGAGGTCCGCCGCGGCCACGTTGAGCTCGAGCATCATGCGTTGGCGAGCGTCGAGCACCGAGCGGAGGAGCATCACCAGCTCGTCCAGGCGCGCTCGGCGACCGGGATCAGCGGCGGCGGCCTCGCTGGCGTAGAGCCGGGTCGAGGATGAGAACAGCTCGGCGATCACGTCGAGGCCGTTGGCCTGCAGGGTCGACCCCGTGGAGGAGTTGTCCACGATCAGGTCGGCGTCCTCGGGGGGGAAGACCTCGGTGGCGCCGCAGGTGGACAGCACCCTGGCGTCGATTCCCGTGTCGCGGATCCAGGCCTCGGTCAAGCGTCGGTATTCCGTGGCGATCACCAGCGGGCGGCGAGGCAAGTTGCCGTCGTCATCCAGGAGCGCGGGCGGCGCGGCGGCGACGATCCGCACGGGGTTGAGCCTGGTGTCCAGGAGCTCGACCACCGGCGCGGCCTTCTCCTCGGCCCAGTCGGCGCCGGCGAAGCCCACATCGCGGGCCCCGACGCCCAGCATCTCGACGACGTTCTGCGGCTTCAGGAGCTTGGTCTCAACCGCAGGCAGTGAGACGGTGGGCCGGTAGGCGCGGCCGCCCATGGCCACAGAGACGCCGGCATCCGCGAGCAGGCGGATGACCTGTTCTTGCTGGCGTCCCTTGGGGAGCGCGAGCCGGAGGGGGGCGAGTGTCCCGCTGCCGACGCGTGTGGCGGCGGCTCCGGGGATGGAGTCGAGTTCGAGGGTCATGGCGGCTTCCAGGTAGGGGGAGGCCAGCCCACGAACCGCCGTCAACGAAGAACGCCGGCCCGTGGGCCGGCGTTGAGCGGTGGAACGTCTATGTCACACGCGTGCTCAGCACCCGACCCGGGAGGGGTCGTGGTGATGATGGACGGACGCGTTGCTGATCGAGGCGTTCATGCGAGCGAGGAGAGTAGAGCGCCGGCGCGAGGATTCAACCGGTTGATCCGAAGAATCTTGGCGGAGGTCGGTCGTCGTCAGGCGAGCAATCTCGCGGCTCGAATGCGCATGGTGTGACGTTGACGCACGGCGTCGAGCCCGCGCTGCGCGATCTCCCGCGCTTCCCCGGGGTGTTCGAGGAAGTGGGCGACCTTGGTCTCCAGCTCGTCGATCGTGCGATAGGTCTCGATCTCCTTACCGACCTCGAACAGCTCCTCGATGGAGTCAGAGTGCTCTGCGATGAGGAAGCCGCCGCAGGCCATGACGTTGATCACCCGCATGGGGATGGCCTCGGGCTGGTAGATCCGGTTGACGTCCACGTGCACCTCGGCGCCGCTGTAGACGCAGGTCAGCTCGTGACCTTGTTCGGCGAGGCCGCGGTAGTGCACGCCCGGGGCGGCGGCGGAGACCTCGCTCCAGCGCTCATCCCCCCAGACGTGGATGCCGAAGTCGCTCAGGGCTGAGACGTAGGCGACTCGCTTCTGAGACGCGACGATCTCGGCGACCCACTTCTTCGGGTCATCGGGCGTCCCGTTGCGCCGCGCCGCCTCGAGGAACTCGCCGAACTGCTCCTCGAGGAGGTTATCGGCGTCATAGACCCCGTAGTTGGCCCGCTCGCCGGCGAGGACCCCCTCGAGCCGCTCGGAGGTCTCATCGAAGTTCTCGTCGGCGGAGCAGTTGAAGGAGGCGTGCAGCTGAAGGAACAGCCGCTTGAAGCGTCGCGCCCGGTCGATGAGGCTTGAGCCGACGAAGCAGACGCGGGCCGCGAAGCGGCTGCGCTCCTCCTCGCTGAGCTCGATGGGGAAGCGGCGGTTCGTGTCGACCCCGATGGGGAGGTAGTCCACCGAGGAGAAGCCGGCCTGCTGGAGTTGGCTCACATCCTTGGGGTGGAGCGAGAAGACGCGGAAGTCCTCGCCACCGGCGGGCGGGACGGGCGGGCGGTCGGTCTTGGGATCCACCTCCCACGCGACGAGCGGGACGTCGAGCTCGTGGCAGACCGCCGCGACCTCCGAGTCGTAGTTGATGGTGACCACGCGCTCGGGGCGCAGCGTCTTCAGCGCGATTCGGGTCTCACGGGGGTCCCAGCGGCGGACCTCGAGGGGGAACACCGAGTACCCCTCGGCCCGAACGGCTGCGCTCAGCTCGTTGTAGACGACGCCGCCCATGCCGAGGCCGACCCACCGTCGCTCCTCGCCGGGATGTTCCCCGCGGGTGGCCTCTTCGGTGAGCAGCAGCTCGTCCTCATAGAACTCCCGCAGGACCGGGTGGAGCACCAGCCGGTAGCCGGGCATCGAGGGGAGGTGGTCGATGAGGTCTGCGCCGAGGGCCAGCGTCAGGCGCCCAGTGCCCAGGGAGTACTTGTAATCCTGGCCGGTGAGGGCGAGCCGCATGAGCCAGGGGTCTCGGTCCCAGGCGATGACCTTGCAGTTGGGTCGTGTGCGCAGGATGTGCGCCGCCTGTTCACCGAGGCTGATGCCGAACAGGAAGACGGTCTCACCGTCCTGGACGTCCGCGACCGACGCCTCGAGCTCCTTCTTCCGGACGCGGAACTCGCGCAGCCGGCCCCGGAAGCGGTAGAGCGGCGGGTTCGGTCCACCGATGATCACGTGCTTGCCGCTGTCGGCGAAGAGGATGCGCTCGATGAGCTGCTCCCCGGCAGAATCCCCGACGAGGGTGCAGAGGTTCTCTTCGAGCAGCGGCTCGAGGCCGGAGGGGGTCTCCTCGTCAGAGGCACCTCCCTGGCTGGGTGAAAAGAGCCCCTGGAGGCTGCCGTCGGTGTGGGAGGGACCGGTCATGCGAGGAGGGTATGACGAGACGCGAACCTCGCCCTCATTCCTCGCACAGAAAGGTGTCATCTAGCCCTGGATTCGTACCCTCGATCCATGAGGAACGCCATTCAAGTGCTCGGCCTGGGGCTGATCGTCGCATGCGCCTCGGGTGACCGGCAGCCCTCGGGAACCGCCACCGCTGCGAGGCCCGCTGCCGCCGCCAAGGGAGGCGACGCGCCCCTCCTGGACCTGCGCCTGGAGGACGAGGGGGGAGCAGCCTTGATCTGGCTCCCCGCCCCCGCGGCCGACGGCGAGCACGTCCGGCTGCTCCACGTGGAGGGCATCGAGACCGGGCTCGGAGCCAACGAGGTGGGCCTGGATCGGGGACAGATGGGGGGAGCCCGCCTGGTGCGCTTCCGCAGTCTCGGGGGCAAGGTCTTCCTGGAGCAGTTGAACACCGACTATCGGGCGTCCTCGGGCGGACCCCTCGAGCAGGCGGCGGCCCGGCAGTCGTTTGCCAGCTCGGTGCTCTGGGGCGCGGCTCCCGTCGAGCGCGCCCGGGACGGCCGGGTCCTGGTCGACCTCACGTCCTTCCTCGTGCGGGACGCCCACGGCATTCAGAACACCTTGTCCAGCCGGGGGCAGGGCAGCTACAAGCTCGACGAGGCGCGCTCTGCCCTGGATGGGGGCCGCTGCCGGGCGTTCCCAGACAACATCGAATTCGGCGCGCTGCTCACCTTCACCTCGGACAAGCCCGGCCCGCTGGCGCGAAGCAGCGCTCCCGACGGCGCCGCGCTCACCTTCATCCAGCGGCAGGGCTTCTTGAGGCTCCCGGATGGCGGCTACGAGCCACGTCGCTTCGACCCGCGGATGGGGGCCTTCTCTCTCCGCTATCTTGACTACGGGGTGCCCCTCGACGTCCCGCTCACCCAGCGCCTCGCGGTGCGGCACCGCCTCACCGTGGACCCCGAGACCGGCGCGGTGGAACCCATCGTCTACTACGTCGACGCGGCGGCTCCCGAGCCCGTGCGCTCGGCGCTGGTGGAGGGCGCGTCGTGGTGGGCCGAGGCCTTCGAGCAGGCGGGATACCCCGGTGCCTTCCGGGTCGAGGTGGCTCCCGATGACCTTGACCCCCTCGACGTACGCCATCATGTGATCCAGTGGGTGCACCGCTCCACGCGGGGTTGGAGCTACGGCAACGCGATCAGCGACCCGCGGACGGGTGAGATCATCAAAGGCCACGTCAGCCTCGGCTCGCTCCGCGTGCGGCAGGATCGTCTCCTCTTCGAGGGCATGCTCGGGGCCGGGAGGACCGGGTCGGGCTCCCTCGACGACCCGACCGAGCTGGCGCTGGCGCGTATCCGCCAGCTCGCCGCGCACGAGGTCGGCCACACCCTTGGGCTCGCCCACAACTTCGCCGCCAGCGCCTCGGAGCGGGCGTCGGTGATGGACTACCCCGCCCCGCGGATTCGTCCGGACGGGAGGGGCGGATTGGACGTCTCTGATGCCTACGGCGTCGGCGTTGGAGCCTGGGATCTGCACGCCATCCGCATGCTCTACGCGCCCATCCCGGCGGGCGAGTCCGCGGCAGACTTCAACGACCGCCTGAGCCGCCGCGCGGTCGACCGCGGGCTTCGGTACTTGACTGACCAGGACGCTCGCTCCGCGGGTGCGGCGCAGCCCTACGCCAACCTCTGGGATGACGGAGACGATCCTGTTCAGGCGCTCCGCGAAGCGCTGGACGTGCGCAGCGTCGCCCTGCGCCGCTTCGGAGCCAGCAACCTCGCCAACGGCCGACCCGTGGCCGAGCTCGAGGAGGTCTTCGTGCCGCTCTACCTCCACCACCGGTACCAGGTGGACGCGGCGGTCAAGATGGTCGGCGGTGTGCTGTACGAGCACGAGGTCAACAACGGGCGGCCGAGGCCCATGCGCCCGGTGTCCGGCGCCGACCAGACGCGAGCCTTCAGAGCTCTGATGGAGACCCTCAGTCCCCAGACGCTCTCGATTCCTGCGTCGGTCCGGCGCCTGCTCTATCCCCGCCCGCCGGGGTACGGGAGCTCTCGAGAGGTGTTCGCGCGAGACGCCGGGGTGGCCTTCGACTGGCTCGGGGCCGCGGAGGTGGCGGCTCGGTTGACGGTCTCGGGTTTGCTGGAGCCACAGCGGCTGATGCGACTCGAGCTACAGGCTGCGGAGTCAGTGGCCGTGGACCGGCCGCCGGTGGACGCGGGGTCGATGGTCTCCATGATCTTCACGTTGACCCAGCAGCCGGCGGCCTCGGCGCCCGCATATCCCGCGGACGCCATCGATCATGAGGAGCAGGCGCTTCGAGAGGTGGTGCTGGCAGTCGTCGCCGAGGAGGCCTTGTCGACGTACCTCCGTGCGGGGACCCCGCGGGTGGTTCGAGCGGCCCTCCGACCGGCCCTCGCCGCGTTCGCAGCGGACCCCGCCGTGGCGAAGCACACGGGCCTCGGTGACCTCCAGGTTGAGGTCCAGCAGGTCCTCGACCGGTCCGTGTCGGACCCCGCGCTCTCGCCGGCGGCCAGGGCGCCTGAGGCCCCTCCGGGCAGCCCGATCGGCTCCGGGCAGGGGGCCTGGTGCTCCATGCGCTGAGGGTCGAGTACGCAAGGCGAACAGCACACGGAGGCCCGGCGCGGCTACGATCCCCGCGTCCCGGAGGGACCCTCCCATGAAGCTAATCGCATCTGCATTGATCCTCGGCGCCTCCCTGGCGCTTCCCGCGAGCGACGTCGAAGAGACGGATCTTGACCGCGCGCTCGAGACCATCACGGCGGATGAGATCCGCTCGGACCTGTACTTCATCGCCTCCGACGCGATGAAGGGGCGCGACTCCCCGTCACCCCAGCTCAAGATCGCCGCGCGCTACATCCGCGCGCGGCTGATGCGCCTGGGCTTCCAGCCGGGCGCGCAGGACGAGTCCTACCTGTACGACTGGACCTATCCCCAGAGCGGGATGGACATGGAGAAGACCTCCCTCGCCATCGAGGGCAAGGACGGCTCGCAGCTGAGCCTTGCGCTGGGGGATGGATACTTCATGCCGCAGTCAGCGCTCGGGATGCGAGAGGTGACCGGCGACGCGATCTGGGCCGCCGATCTGAACTCCAAGTCACTCGACAAGCTCAAGGCTCGCGGTAAGTGGGTCGTCGGGACGAACTCTCGCGGCCTCTCCATCAAGCGCCGTCGCGCCCTCGAGGAGGGTGGCGCGCTGGGCGTGATCGTCCTCCCGGACGAGCGCAAGATGAAGAAGACGGTGGCGGAGACCTTCGGCCGCACCCTGGCCAACGTCAAGGCGCCGCGCCTCTCGCGCAACGCCTCCACCCGTGAGGGCTTCCCGGTCCTTCACCTGAGCGAGGACACCGCCAAGGCCGTGCTCGGGATGATGCCCAAGAGCCGCAAGCTCGGCAGCAAGCTGTCTCTCGAGATCACCGAGAGCTGCGGCTACGGCCGGCTCGATGACGCGGAGCTCGAGAACGTCGTCGGGATCTGGCCCGGCTCGGACCCCAAGCTGAAGGACGAGTTGATCATCATCTCGGCTCACTATGACCACGTGGGGTACCGCGCCAACGGCGATATCTACAATGGCGCCGACGACAACGGCTCGGGGACCTGCGGCCTGCTCGCGATCGCCGAGGCGCTCAAGGAGTACGGGCCCATGCGCCGCTCCGTGATGCTGATCTGGGTGTCGGCGGAGGAGAAGGGGCTCTTGGGGTCAGAGGCCTGGACCAAGGACCCCTACCTCCCCGGAGACCTGAAGCCGCTGTGCAACATCAACATCGACATGATCGGCAGGAACGCGCCTGACGAGTTCATGATCACGCCGACCAGCAAGCATGAGGCCTACAGCGCCCTGACCAAGGTCGCCGAGGCCAACATGAAGAAGGAGGGCTTCAAGAAGGTGCGCTCCGCAGACTCCTACTGGGAGCGATCCGACCACGCCAACTTCGAGAAGCACCTCGACATCCCGGTGGCCTTCCTCTTCTGCGACGTCCACGAGGACTACCACAAGGCGACGGACACTCCGGACAAGATTGACTACGACAAGGTCCGGCGGATCTGCCGCCTGGTGATGCGCATGCTCGAGGCGCTCCAGATCGACAAGCCGAAGTTCTGATCGCCCGCGCCCTTGCGGCGCGCGGACGTTCAATGCACCAAGTAGGCGGCCCGGGCTCCTGTCGGAGCCCGGGCCGCCTTGCGGTGATGGGGGGGTGCGGATGCCCGTGGGGCGATCAGAAGGCCTCGTCGAAGGCGACGTCGCCCGTGACGGAGACCTGGTAGGCGCTGACGCGCCGCTCGAAGAAGTTCGAGAGCTCCTGGACGTCCTGGAGGTCCATGAAGCTGAAGGGATTCTTGGAGCCGAAGTAGGCGGGCATCCCGAGGTTCTGCAGACGCTGGTCCGCGACGAACTCAAGGTACTTGCGCATGTCCGACTGGGAGAGGCCGGCGACGCCGCCGGAGAGGAGGTCCTCGGCGAACTGCATCTCGCACTCCACCGCCTCCTTCAGCATCTCGATCACCTGGGCCTGGAGATCCTCGTCGAAGAGCGTCGGGTCCTCCTTGCGGACCGTGTTGACCACCTCGAAGGCGAACGCCATGTGGCAGCTCTCGTCGCGGAACACCCAGTTGGTGCCCGAGGCGAGGCCGTTGAGCAGACCCTTGCTCCTCAGGAAGTACACGTAGGCGAAGGCGGCGAAGAAGAACAGGCCTTCGATGCAGCAGGCGAAGCACATGAGGTTCAGCAGGAACTTCTGCTTGTCCTCACGGGTCTCGCAGGCCTCCAGCGTGTCCACCGAGTCCATGTACTTGAAGCAGAACTCGGCCTTGCGCTGGATCGACGGGATGTTCTGGATGGCCGCGAAGGCCTCCTCACGCTCCTTGATGTCGGGGATGTAGGTGTCCAGCAGCGTGAGATAGAACTGCACGTGCAGCGCCTCCTCGTAGAGCTGCCGCGACAGGTACATCCGCGCCTCGGGGGCGTTGATGTGCTTGTAGAGGCTGAGCACAAGGTTGTTGGAGACGATGGAGTCGCCGGTCGCGAAGAAGGCCACGAGGCGGTTCACGAGGTGCCGCTCGGCGGGGTCCAGCCGCTTCTGCAGGTCCACCGTGTCCGTGGAGAAGTCCACCTCTTCCACGGTCCAGGTGTTCTTGATGGCGTCTCGGTACATCTCGAAGAAGACCGGGTACTTCATCGGCCGGAGGGTGAGGTCGAATCCGGGGTCGAGGATCATGAGCGGTGCAGGGGCGGTTGGGGTTGTGCGGTTCGGTTGGTCGGGGGGGGCCGCCGGCGCGAGGCGCCGGCGGCGAGAGCTCACGTGCAGGCCTCGCAGGACTCCGGGTTCTCCAGCGAGCACGCCACGGCGTCTGCGTCAGAGATGGCCGCGGTGTTGGAGGCCTGGGTCTGGCGGATGCGGGTCGCCGGGCGTGAGCGGAGGTAGTAGGTGGTCTTCAGCCCTTGCTTCCAGGCGTACAGGTACATGGAGGACAGCTTCCCGATGGTGGGAGAGGCCATGAAGAGGCTCAGGGACTGGCTCTGATCGATGAACGGGCCGCGCGCGGCGCCGAGGTCGACCAGGGCCTTCTGGGGCAGCTCCCACGCGGTGCGGTAGAGCTCCCGTAGCTCTGTCGGGAGCGAGTCGATGCCCTGGATGGATCCCTCCGCCTGCTTGATCTGCTGGCGCATGGACTCGTTCCACAGGCCGCGCTCCTTCAGGTCGGAGACCAGGTAGTTGTTGATCTGCATGAAGTCCCCGGAGAGGGTCTCACGCTTGAACAGGTTGGAGACCTGGGGCTCGATGCACTCGTAGCAGCCGGCGATACTCGCGATGGTTGCCGTGGGGGCGATCGCAATGATGAGGCTGTTGCGCAGGCCGGTCTTGGCGATCTGCGCCTTCACCTCGGCCCACTCCTCGGTGAGCGTCGGCTTCACGTCCCAGAGGTCGAACTGGAGCTTGCCGTCGGCGGCCCAGGTGTCGTCGAAGGCCTCGTGGGCTCCGACCTCCTCCGCGAGCTGGGCGGAGGTACGGACGGCGTGCAGGTAAACGTGCTCCTGAATCCGAGCCGTCAGCTCGAGAGCCTCGGGGGAGTCGAAGTTCAGGCGCATCTTGAACAGGACGTCCTGCAGCCCCATGCATCCGAGCCCGACCGGTCGCCAGCGGCTGTTCGAAGCGGAGGCCTCGTCGGTGGGATAGAAGTTGATGTCGATGACGCGGTCGAGGTACTTGACCGCGGTCTGAACCACCTCGCTGAGGGCATCGAAGTCGAAGCTCGTGGCGCCCTCGTCGTCCGTCGCCACGAACTTGCCGAGGTTGACCGAGCCGAGGTTGCAGACCGCCGTCTCGTCCTTGGAGGTGATCTCGAGGATCTCCGTGCACAGGTTGGAGAGGTGGACGATGTTGCCCGCCACCTTGGCCTGGTTGCAGGTCCGGTTGCTCGTGTCCTTGAAGGTCATCCAACCGTTCCCGGTCTGCGCCAGGGTGCGCATCATCCTCGAGTAGAGGTCTCGCGCCTTGACCTGGCGCTCGAACTCGCCCTTCTTCTCGGCGTCGAGGTAGATGCGCTCGAACTCCTCGCCGTGCGTGTCGCACAGGAGCGGGTGGCGCTTGGGGTCGAAGAGCGACCACATCTCGTCGCTCTCCACGCGGCGCATGAAGAGGTCAGACACCCAGTTCGCAAGGTTCAGGTTGTGGGTGCGGCGGGCCTCGTCACCCGTGTTGTCGCGCAGCTCAAGGAACTCCTCGATGTCAGCGTGCCAGGTCTCGAGGTACACGCACGCCGCGCCCTTGCGGCGGCCGCCCTGGTTGACGGCGGCCACGGAGCTGTCGAGGGTCTTGAGCCACGGGACGATCCCGTTGCTCTCACCGTTGGTGCCGCAGATCAGGGAGCCACGGGAGCGAACGCGGTGGTAGGCAACGCCGATGCCACCCGCAAACTTCGAGAGCCGCGCGATGTCCTGGTAGCGGTCATAGATCGACTCGAGGTCGTCCTGCGGCGAGTCGAGCAGGTAGCAAGACGAGAGCTGCTGGTGCAGCGTTCCCGAGTTGAAGAGCGTGGGGGAGCTGGGGAGGTACCGCAGCGACGAGATGAGCCGGTAGAAGTCCCGGGCCTCGCTCGGTGACTGCGCCAGCCCGCAGGCGACGCGCATGAAGAAGTACTGCGGCGTCTCGAGCACGTGGCGGCTGCTCGGGTGCTTCAACAGGTACCGGTCATAGACCGTCCGGAGTCCGAAGTACTCGAAGAGGTTGCCGCGCTCGGCCTCGATCGTGTCGTTGAGCTTGCGGGCGTTGGCCGCGACGAACTCTGCGGTTTGATCGTTGATGATCCCCAGCTCGTGGCCGAGCCGGATGGACTGGCTGAAGGAGTAGATCTCCTGGTTCTGGACCTCCTTGTCGATGTACGTGCCGAGCAGGCGGGCAGCCAGGCGGCTGTACGTCGGCTCCTCGGCGGTGAGGGAGGCCGCGGTCTGGATCGAGAGTCGGTCCAATTCCGAGGTGGTGGCGCCGTCGTATAGCCCGCTGATGGTGCGGGTTGCGATGCGCATGGGGTCGACGTCCGCGAGCCCCTCGGCGCAGCGGCTGACGGCCCGGACGATCTTGTTCAGGTCTACGGGTTCGAGGCTGCCGTCGCGCTTGCTGACCTGCATGCCAGGGGCTTCAGCCCCGGATGAGGCGTTGGCCGGCGGGTTGCCGCTGCTTGCGGCAGCGGTGGACTCGGGGAGGGCGACAGTGGCGGCGTTTGATTCGTCGGCGTGGGTGCGATCCATGCTTTCGAGCTGGGGGGAGAGGGTCTCTGGAAAGGCGGTTGGCGCTTGGGGGGAAGGGACCCCAGCGGGCGGACGGGTCGGGGGCTCGGTGGGCGGAGTCCCCCCTTGGGGGCCCGCGCCGGGTCCGCGACCCGTCAGGTCGCTCTGCAGTCGGCTTCGCGCGCTGGAGCCGTTCGCAGGGCCGGAGGTTTCGGACGCCGGTTCCCTCGGGATGGCGGCGTCTTCGAAGCTCGATCCGGCCGGGAGGTCGGGGCTAGCTTGAGCCCCTCGACCTGCCTGCTGACCCTGGACAGAGCCGAACCCCGTGGGGTCGGATGGAACAGGGCCGCCGGAAGCCGGGTAGGGGGATCGGTCGGCCGGGGGAGTCCCCGAGCCGGGCAGATTGGGCTGCCTCGTCCCCCCTGAGGGTTCTATCGGTGTGACGTCGGACATGTCCACCTCTTCGGTCGCCTGACCACAACATCTTGTGGTCGTTCGGCAGGAAGAGCGGATGGGCAAGCGTCATGACCCCAGTATATGGGCCGCCCCAGGCTGGTGCACCCCAAATATTGTGGTCCGTCCTGACGCCACAAATAGGCCGCTGACAGCGACTTGAGGACCACCTGAGGGCGATGGTCGCAGGTCTCGGTGACAGATTCGTGGGCGCCTAATTCCCGGACATATTCTCCCCGTGCTCGGGCTGTTCTGCCGGGGAGTTTCGTCCAGGTCGAGCCGGGGCGAGGGATCGAAGACGATCGACCGCCCCCCCCCAGGATCAGAGACGCAGAGGATCAGAGACGCAGGGGCTCAGAGGCTCAGGGGCTCAGGGGCTCAGAGGCTCAGGGACGGGCGGGGGCGCTGGGACGTAGGGGCCCCGGCGGAGACGAGGCCCCCGCGGGGTGGGAGCGGGCCTGGGGCCCGCCCCCGACCTTCACCTCCCGCCGAGGATGCGCCCGTACCGATAGTAGGCTTCCAGGCACAGCGCCATCGTGGCCGTCGAATAGACGCGGCCGCCGGGCTCGCCCCAGGGCCCGATCGGGTCCCAGGAGCCCCGCGCTGCGCCGTCCCTGCGCTGGGAGTCGATGACCGCGGGCTCCAGGGCCTTGCGCCAGCGCCGCCAGTGCTCGCCTCCCATCTGATACATGGCGTAGGAGCCGTAGTACCAGTGGTACATGTCGCAGCCGAGGCCCTCGGGGTCCCAACGGGGGGGGGCGCCGAGGATCAGGTCGGCGTGCTGCTCCATCACGGGCATCTCGTCCGGGTCCTGGCCGAGGAAGAAGCGACACAGCAGGGCCACGGAGGTCAGGGCCTCGCCCTTCTCCACGGGATACTCGTCGTTCATCCCCCTCACGCGAGAGCTCGCCGAGCCGGTCTCCCGGTAGCCGACTCGCCCGGTCCCCGGGTCGGTCATCTCATCGAACCACTGCGCTGCGGCAGTGAAGGCCTCGCGGTCCACTCGGAGGCCGGCGTCGGCGGCCGACTTCATGGCCAGGACCATCCATCCCGTGACGGAGGTGTCGTTCGTACCGTCCGGTGGGACCGAGTAGCCCCACACTCCGTAGGGGTTGCGCGCCCGGCTGACGTAGTTCAATGCCCGCTGCACCTTGGTCTTCAGCACCGTCGACTTGTCCAGGTAGTACGTCTCGCACATGGCCAGGGTCGCGATCGCGTGGTCGTAGAGGAAGGCGTGTCCGATCTCCTCGCCGAAGAGCCCTGACTCGCGATCCTGCTGGCGGACGAGCCACTTGATGCCGCGTCGGACGACCTCCTTGTGGGTGCCGCGGGTCATGGTGTGCCCGTTCCCAAGGAACGCCAGCAGGGCGAGGCCGGTGACGCCGATGTCGTGGGTCGCGTATCCCGCTCCGTCGGTCCGGTCTCCAGCGGGGTCGTGCTTCATGAACCCCTCTGCATCCCACCCGCCGTCAACGTCCTGGTGAGCCGCGAGCCAGTCGAGGGCGAGGGTGACGCAGCGGGCGCCGGGCGCACGGCCGGGTCCTCCGGCGCCGTTGCCAAACCGGCCAGCGCTCCCTGGAGGTGCGCCGGGCCCGATTCCGACGATCGCGGTCGGGTTGACGCTGTCGAAGGGGGAGACGCTGTCGAGGGTGGGGTCGCCATCGGGAGTCGTGGAGTTCTCTTCGGTGAACAGCTCACTCTCCACGGGCTGATCAATCTCAACCTCGGGGACCACCTCGGTCAGCGGCTCGGGCTCGATCTCCTCAACCGGCTCGTCTGGCTCGAGGATCTCTGGCTCGGGAACGGCCTCAACATGAGTCGAGATGATCTGCTCCTCAGGTCGCTCGAAGATGGACCACGGGATCGCGGCCAGGATCAAGAGCGCCAAGAGGTGGAGGGCTCCCGAGATCACGACCCAGGGGGCGCTCTCCATCCACTGGTAGAGCGCATCGCTGAAGGACTCCTGCTCACAGGTCGTGTTGCGGTAGGCGGGGGCTGGGCTTGTTTCGGTCGTCAACTTTGATCTCCTCGCCGCTCGGGCGATCACGTGGTTGCCACCGGGAACGGGGCTCGAGGAGGCCGGTTCACGCCCAAAAGAAGGTCGTGTTTGACTGAACCGGAGAAGGGAGGCGCGGTGGGGGCGCGCCTCCTCGGAGTCCAAAGCAGAACGCCCGCGCGGTCCGAAGACCGCGCGGGCGTTCAAGCTCGCGGGAGCGTCCCGCTCGCGATCAGCGAGCGCCGAGGACGCGCGCGTAGCGGTAGTAGGCCTCGAGGCAGAGCACCATGGTGGCCGTCGAGTACACGCGGCCGCCGGCGTAGCCCCAGGGGCCGTTCGGGTCCCAGGAGCCCTTGGAGGAGCCGTCCTTGCGCTGGGATCGGAGGACCGCGGTCTCAAGCGCCTTCTTCCACGCCTTCCAGTACTTGCCGCCCATCTGGAACATGGCGTACGAGCCGTAGTACCAGTAGTACATGTCGTTCGTGAAGCCGTCCTTGCCGTCCCACTCGGGGAGGTCGCGGAGCAGCAACTCGGCGTGGTCCTTCATGACCGGGTTGTCATCCGGGTTCTGACCCAGGAAGAAGCGGCAGAGCAGGGCGACGGCCGTCAGCGCCTCGCCGTTCTCGGCGGGGTACTGGTCGTTCATTCCCGTCACGCGAGAGCTCGGGCTGCCGGCCCCGGCGTCCGCCGTGTAACCCACCCGTCCCGTGCCCGGGTCGGTCATCTCGTCGAACCAGTTGATCGCGTCGTTGTAAGCCTGGCGATCGATCTTCAGCTTGCCTTCCTCGGCGGACTTCATGGCGAAGACCATCCAGCCGGTGACCGAGGTGTCGTTGTCTCCGTTGGGCGGGACGTCGTAACGCCACACCCCGTACGGGTTCCGCGCGCGGCTGATGAAGGCCATGGCCTTCTGGGCCTTGGTCTTCAGCAGGATCGACTTGTCCAGGTAGAAGGTCTCGCACATGGCGAGCGTCGCGATCGAGTGGTCGTAGAGGAAGTGCTTGCCGATCCCGTCGCCGAACAGGCCGCTCTCCCTGTCTTGCTCCTGAACGAGCCACTTGATGCCGCGCTTCACCACGTCCTTGTAGGTGCCGCGGGTCATGGTGTGGCCATCCCCGAGGAACGCCAGCAGCGCGAGGCCGGTGGCTCCGATGTCGTGGATCTCGTCTCCGCCGCCGTCGCACTTGTCCCCGGGGGGGTCGTGCTTCATGAACTCGGCGCAGTCCCACTTGCCGTCCTTGTCCTGGTGCTTCTTCAGCCACTCGAGGCCGTCCTTGATGGCCTGCTCGGTGCCCTTGCCGCCGCCGGCGCGCAGGTTTCGCTTGCCGCCGAAGCGTCCACCGTACTTGCCACCGGCGCCCCCGCCGATGCCGAGCAGTGAGTTGCTGTTGTTCTTGTCGAACGGCGAGTCCGAGTCCATCGTCGGGTCGCCTTCGGACTGCTCGAACTCCTCGTTCGTGTCGGTCTCGTTGTGGTCGGAGACCTCGAAGTCCTCGATGATCGGCTCCTCTTCCGTCTCCTCCTCGATCTCCTCCTCGGGCTCCTCAGGCTCCTCGATCTCCGGCTCGGGCGCCTGCTCGATCGATGCCTGAACGTTCTGATCGGGGGTCGAGTCGAAGATGCTCCACGGGATGTTCGCAACGATCAGGAACGCCACGCCGTGAAGGCCGCCCGAGAGCAGGAGCCAGGGCCCGCTCTTCATCCATTCGTAGAGCTGGTCGTTGAACGTCTCCTCTTCCTCCCAGGGCTTGGGCATGGAGGATTCAATCTGGATGTCCTTGTAGTCGTTGCTCATGGCGTTGACGTCGCCGGGCTGGCTGATCGGCCAGAGGGCTTCCCGGGGAGGTTTCCTGGGGGGGCATCCTGGTGGAGCCACCCGTTTGGTGGGAGCGGTCAGTCGGGGGGCCGCTGACCGGTGGAGGAGGGTTATAGGGCGTCCGGGCGGCGCGGGCCGCCCTGACAGCCACTCAACGCGGTGCGCCGAGCGGGGTTCAGAGGTTATCCAGCGATTCTCGGTTCGGCTACCGCTGTCGGGGATGGAACCCTGCTGGTCGGCCGATCGGAGACGGCCCGGAGCGGTCCGGGACGCCTCAGCGCGGTCCGCCCGTCCGGATGAGCAGGTCCTTCAGCTGCCGATCGGAGACGCGGGTCGTTCGAGCCAGCTCGCTCACCCCTCTCCTGACATTCAGGTCCCGGTTCTCTTCGAGCAGGGCCTGCCGAAGCGTCGACTGGAGCTCCAGGTCACCGAACGGGGTGGCCTCAGTGGCCTCGGCCCGGCCCTCGAGCCGGTACAGAGCGAAGTAGACCTCCCCCTGGGCACCCATGTAGCCCAGCACGGGTGAGAGGTCGCCCGGGGCCGCGCTGGCCAGGAATTCGGCGCTCGAAGGCCCGGGGTGAAGGTCCCCGAGCATTCTGGCGGCCTGCAGCTGGGTGATGTCGAGGCGGCTAAGGTCCCCCTTCAGGCCCTCGGGGGCGTACTGATTGACCAGGTCGTCAAAGGTGGCCGTATTGTTGAGGAGGGCCAAGCGGCAGGCCTCCG
This sequence comes from uncultured bacterium, assembly GCA_905480285.1. Taxonomy (GTDB): domain Bacteria; phylum Planctomycetota; class UBA1135; order UBA1135; genus Saltatorellus. The sequence goes on along the minus strand of CAJQPT010000095.1, from coordinate 40,275 downwards.
CCAGCTCCAGGGCTCTTTGTTCGCTGCGCTCCTGCTGGCTGCTGATCACGAGGCGCCGCATGGAGACCATGGCCGGCTGGCGCCCGATCTCTTCAGCGTCTCGGGCGTTCGGCCGGGCCAAGAGCTCCCTGTAGCGACGGTAGAGGGAAGCCGGGCGAACGTAGCTGTCGACGTAGACGCGGCCTGTGGCACCTGCGGACCTGCCGGTGACCGCGTCGGTCCAGAGCTGACCGAGCAGCCTCCTCCGCAGTACTTGGCGGAAGCTGTCCGCATCAGCGCCGCTCCTCGACAGGACGTCGGAGAATGCCACGGGGCCCCCTCTGGAGGCGACTTGCCTCGAGAACTCACTCGCCAGGGCGCGCTGGATCAGCTCGGGATCGAAGCCTTGGTTCTGACCACCTTGGACCTTCAACTCCTCCGTCGTCAGCGCGACGGCTCCCTCCATGACCTGCCGCCCCAAGAGCTCCTCGGGGCTGAGGTTGGAGGCGGGGGATAGCGCTGGGTCCTCGAGCCCCTGCATCGCCCGCCGGATGTCCTGCTGGGTGAGAATCTCGTCCCCGACCACGGCGAAGTGCCAGTCAGAGTAGGTCTGGCGCAGCTCCAGCTCCAACGGAGTCCGGGGCGACCAGGGCTCCTCGCCTTGGATGTCCGTCTCTGCCGGGGCTATCCCAGCCGCGGGCGCCTCAGGGGTGGGTGCCCCTGCGCCGGAATTCGAAGCGCCGGGGCTCGCTGCTCGCTCCTGAGCGGGGGCCGCGGAGAGCAGGCCACTTCCAAGAGAGGCGAGAGCAGCAGCCACGAGGGCGTGGTGGGCGATTCGGAGCGGGCGCATGCCCGGATCTTGTGGGCAGCGGGGGGTGAGATCAACCGGTGGACGACTGAACAAGCTTCTCGAGCCAACGGACGGCCTTCTCGGGGTGGTCGGCGAGGTGTCCGGGGAGCACGACATGGGCCACCCCCGGCTTGATTCGCCGCACATCGAGCTGGCGTCCGCCCAGGCGCTGGCCGGCGAAGAGGTGCTCGAATGCCACAGCGTCGGAGTACTGGATCACGTAGCGGTCCCCGTGCCAGGCCACGTGCTTGACGCGGGCATGGTCCAGGGGGAGCTTCAGCTCGAAGAGCCGCAGCAGCTCCTTGGCCTCCGCCGGTGGGCGTCCGTAGCGGTCCCGAAGCCCCTGGAAGGACTGCTGGAGGATCTCGGCGTCCGGGCTCTGAGAGAGGGCGCGGAGCGCGTCGAGGCGCTCGTCAGCCTTCTCGATCCAGGTCTCGGGAAGGAAGGCCCGAAGGCCGACCTCGAGCTCGCAGCCGGCCTCGGTCTCCTCGAAGCGCGGGCGCTCACGATCGGTGGTCTCGCCCGCGGCGAGCCGCTCCACCGTCAGCTTCAGCAGCCGGCAGTACATGTCGTATCCCACCGCGGCGATGTGCCCTGACTGCTGGGGGCCGAGGATGTTGCCCGCTCCGCGGAGCTCGAGGTCCTTGACCGAGATCCCGAACCCGGCTCCCAGGTGGTTCATCTCCTCGAGGGCCTTCAGCCGCTCGCGCGCGTGCTGCTTGAGGGGCTTGTGCTTCTCGACCAGCAGGTGGCAGTGGGCCTTGACGGATCCACGCCCCACCCGGCCTCGGAGCTGGTGGAGCTCGGAGAGCCCGAAGTGGTCGGCGTCGTCGATGAAGATCGTGTTCGCCGTCGGGACGTCCACGCCGTTCTCGATGATCGTGGTGGCCACGAGCACGTCGACCTCACCGTCGCGGAAGGCGGCCATGACCTCCCGCAGCTCGGCGGCTGGCATCTGCCCGTGCCCGATCGCGTAGCGCGCGTCGGGGACGATATGGCGCAGATGGGCGCACACCGCCTCGATGGAGGTCACGCGGTTGTGGAGGAAGAAGATCTGCCCGCCGCGGTTGAGCTCACGCCTGAACGCTGCCTTGATCTCGGCATCGTCCTCGCGGTAACCGAGCACGGTCTCGACCTCCTGGCGGCCCGGGGGCGGCGCATTGAGGGCGGAGATGTCGCGGACGCCTGACAGTGACATGTGCAGGGTTCGCGGGATCGGGGTCGCCGTGAGGGTCAGCATGTCGACGTTGGCGCGGAGCTTCTTGAAGTGCTCCTTGTGAGTCACGCCGAAGCGCTGTTCCTCGTCGATGATCACCATCCCGAGGCGCTTGAACTTCACGTCCTTTGAGAGAATCCGGTGCGTCCCGATGACGACGTCCACGTGCCCCATGGGCAGCCCCTCGAGGGTCTCCTTTCGCTCGCTCGCCGAGGTGTAGCGCGACAGCCCACGGACCGTGATGGGGAAGTCGGCCATCCGGGATCGAAACGTCGAGAGGTGCTGCTCGGCGAGGATCGTGGTGGGGACGAGCACGGCGACCTGACCCCCGCCGTTGACGACCCGGAACGCGGCGCGCACCGCCATCTCGGTCTTGCCAAAGCCGACGTCACCGCACAGGAGCCGATCCATCGGGCGCTCGGACGCGATGTCGCGGGCCATCTCGGTGGTGACCTCGGCCTGGTCCTCCGTGTCGTCCCAGGGGAACTCGTCCAGGAACTGCTGCACGAGCTCTGGGTCTCCGTCCCAGGGGGCGCGCTTGCGCAGCTGACGCTTGGCCTGCACCTCGATCAGCTCAGAGGCGAGGTCAAACAGCCCCTGCTCGACCTTCTCCTTGCGCTTGCGGAAGCTCTGCCCGCCGATCTTGTCCAGGGCGAGCCCGGAGCCTCCGGCGCCGATGTAGCGCTGGACCATGTCGATCCGGCTGGCCGGCACATAGAGGGCGACGTCGCCCCCAAAGACGAGGTGCAGGTGCTCCTCCTCGCCCGTGCCGCGCTTCATGCGCTTGAGCCCCTGGTACCTGGCGAGCCCGTGGACCGCGTGGACCACGAGGTCGCCGGGGCGGAGCTCGAAGAAGCTCTGCAGGGCCTTCACCTTGTGCTGGTGCGCGCGGGCGCTGACGCGCTTGCGTGCGCCCAGGGTGCCCTTCAGCTCATGGCTGCAGATGATGAGCAGTCCCCAGGGCGGGGCTCGGAAGCCGCGCGACACGAAGCCGACCACCAGCTCGAGGCCGGATGCGCCGGCCTTCTCGAACTGGGCGCTGACGCGGTCCCGCTCGGCCTCCGTGAGGCACGCAACGATGACCCGGGTGCCCTCGGACGCGAGGCGAGCGAGCTCGGGAGCCGAGGCGGAGATCCCCGAGCTGAGCCCTTGGACCGAGCGAGTGTCGAGGGAGACGTCCTCGCCGGGGAGGCTCTGGATATCGAGCACGAGCCGGTCGGAGAGGACCGCGTTGAGACCCATCAGCGCGCGCTCGTGCTGGGCAGATTGGACCTTCAGGGCATTCCCGCGCTCGTCGAGCCGAAGGGGCTCGACGCGGACGCAGAGGGTCTTGGGGTCAAGGAGCTCGAGGAGCGAGATCCCGTCGCCGTCTTCCACTCCGCCCGCGTCCGAAGCGAGGCAGACCTCGAGCTCGTCGTGGGTGGAGACGGAGCGCTGTTCCGCGGGTTCGAAGCGGCGCAGGGACTCGATCTCCTCCTCGAACATCTCGATCCGGATCGGCTCGTCCGACGCGAACGGGAAGAGGTCGAGGATGTCTCCCCGCAGGCTGACCTGTCCCGCCTCCTCGACCAGAGGCTCTCGGGTGTATCCGGCCTTGACGAGCCGCTCAAGCAGGGCGCGGACGTCGAGGACATCGCCGGTCTTGAGGCGGACGAACTCCGCCTCCAGGTCGCGCATCCTCGGGATCGGCTGGAGGAGCGCTTGTACGGAGGCTGCGATGGCCCGCGGCCGCTGGTCGAGGGGACCCGCCAGGGACTGCGCCAGCTGCAGGCGAGCGCGGATGGAGGCCGCGTCCGCGCCTCCACGCTTGGCCCCCGCGTCGCGCGAAGGGAACTGGGTCGAGGGGATCCCGAAGGCCGCGAGGTCAAGGGTGAAGGACTCGGCCTCGCCGTCCGTTGATGTCAGGGCCAGGAGCGGACGGTCAAGCTCGGCGGCGATCTGGGCAGTGACGAGCCCCTGGGCGCCGCCCCAGACGTTCCCGACAGATACGGCGCCCTTGCGTTTCAGCGCCCGCAGGGTCCTGGCGAGGTCTGCGGCGGGGAATGGCACCTCGCCCGGCTGAACGAGCACCGTCCCGGCCCCTGAGAGGCCCTCGCTGGCGTGCCCCTCCTTGTCGGAGGTGTCGAGGAGGCTCATCCTCGCGTCGGGCTCGGTCATGGGAAGAAGTGGTCGGCCTGGGATCAGGGGTGGGCGTCGAGGTCCAGGTCCAGCAGGGCCTCGAAGGCGGCCCAGTGCTCGGCCTCCTTGACCGTCCGACCCCAGGCGCCCGGGAACCTTTCGCCGCCCGCGGCTGCGGCGACGAGGAAAGCTCGAGCATTGTCGTCGCCCCGGCGCTGGAGGAGCTCGTAGGTGGGCGGTTCACCGAAGCGTTGCTGGCAGACTTCCTGAAAGCGCTGCTTGGGCTTGGGCTTGCCCCGGCGCTGGCGGGTGGCGCTCAGCTCCGGGCCAAGCGTCTCGAGGACGAAGTGCCGCGCCGCCTCGATGCCGGCGTCCAGGTAGATCGCGCCGACCACGGCCTCGTACAGGTTGGCGAGGATCGAGCGTGAGAGGGCTCGCCGGTCGAGACCGCGCCCCAGCCGCGCGTGGTCGGCCAGGCCCATGCGGTGGGCTGCCCCGGCGAGCGCCTGGCGGGAGACGACCTGGGCCTTCATCTCGGTCAGGGCTCCCTCCATGTGCCCCTCCCGGTCGCCAAAGAGGCTCTCGGCGATGATCAGATCGAGCACCGTATCGCCGAGGAACTCCAGCCGCTCGTTGTCCTTGCGGCCCCGCGCGTCGGCCTTGCCGGACGAGGAGTGCGTGAGCGCGAGGAGCCCCAGGTCGGGGTCGTCGAAGCGGTGGAACGGGTCGAGGGGTGTGGACACGTGGGAGCGGGGGCGCGGGGCCGGAGTCTACCCCCGCAGGTGCCCACACGGCCGAGTCGTGTCTGAGTCCTGTCCGTTACCCAAGAAGCAGGGCCGGCGGGCCGGACGACGCCAGTGATTGGCGGTCGCACTGAATAGACCCTCGGCAGGAGCCGTACCCTGCCGCGCATGCAGCCGATTCCAGCACAGGTTCGAGACGCCGAGGCCGAGGCCAGCAGCCACGTCATCGAGGTCAGGGGGCTCCAGAAGACCTTCGGTGACGTCCCGGCGGTCCAAGGGTTGGACCTCGTGGTCCACCAGGGCGAGTCGCTGGGCCTGCTCGGGCCCAATGGAGCTGGCAAGACCACCACGCTCCGTATCCTCTCCACGCTCCTGACCGCGGACGCCGGGACCGTCCGGGTCCTGGGGCTGGATCCCGCCAAGGACGGCCCGGCCCTCAGGACTCGAATCGGCGTTGTCCCCCAGGACATCGCGCTTTACCACGGCCTGCGCGCAGAGGAGAACCTGAGCCTCTTCGGAGAGCTCTCAGGGCTCCGCGGAGCCCGGCTCCAAGAGCGCGTGGAGTGGGGGCTGGAGACGGCGGGCCTCGTCGAGCGGAGGCGCTCCCTGGTCTCGGAGTTCTCCGGCGGCATGAAGCGCCGACTGAACCTCGTGGCGGCCCTGCTCCACGAGCCCGAGCTGGTCTTCCTCGATGAGCCCACAGCGGGTGTGGATCCGCAGTCTCGCAACCACCTGTTCGAGCAGGTGGAGGCCATCCACCGGGGAGGCGCGACCCTCGTCTACACGACCCACGCCATGGGGGAGGTCGAGCGACTCTGCGACCGTATCGTGATCATGGACCGGGGGCGGTGCCTCGCCCAGGGATCGCTCGAGGGACTCCGCGACCTGGAGGAGGTCCGCGCTGGCCTCGGCAGCGGGCTGCAGGTCGAGCCGGGCGCCGACCTCGAGAGGGCCGCGGCGATCCTGCGGGAGCATGGTGTGGGCGCCGAGGTCCGCGGCGCTGCCCCCGACCTCGAGTCCATCTTCCTCGCCCTGACGGGCCGCGCCCTGCGCGACGAGAGCCAGGAGGTCCCCTCATGATCCAGACCGCACTCACGCTCCTGCGAAAGGACCTGCGCCTCTTCGCCCGCGACCGGACCGCCCTCTTCTTCCTCCTCGTTCTCCCGATAGGCCTCGGCGCGATCATGGGGACCGCGATGGGGGGTGGGATGATGGGCGGCGGCTCGAAGGCGCGGAAGATCGCCATCGCGGTCGAGGACCTCGACCGGACGCCCCGGAGCCAGGAGCTCGTCGAGGCGGTCCGCAGCATCAAAGAGCTGCGGGTCGAGGTGACGGCTGACGTCCGCCGGCTGGTGGCGGACGGAGATCGCGCCGGCGGGCTCGTGATCCCGGCGGGCTACGGTGAGGCGCTCTCGAGCGGTGGCGCGCCGCCGGACCTCGTCCTCTACAGGGACCCTGCCAAGCAGATCGCGAGCCAGGTGATGGTGTTCCAGCTCTCACCGGTGCTCTTCCAGCAGACCGCGAAGGGGCTCGGTTCGCGGATGATGGGACGGGTCACGGAGCTGATGGACCTGCCCGAGGCGAGCCGAGGCGCGATCACGGAGGAGCTGATGGGCTCCTATCTGCGGGTCGAGGACATCATGGAAGGGGTCGAGGCGGCCGCCGCTGAGGCCACAGCTGAGGCCACCGCTGAGGCCACCGCTGAGGCTGGACCTGAAGCCGAGGCCGGGGCCGAGGCCGCGACGGAGCGCGACGACGACGCGCCGCCCGTCACCTCCGCGACCGAGCCGGATGCGACCGAGCCGGATGCGACCGGGGACGTGGGCATCATGGAGGCCCTCCCGGGGCTCATGGGGCTCCAGATCGAGGACCTCTCACCGCCCCGCGCGGACGGCCTCCCGCGCAGCGCCGGCGCGTCCCATGCGTTCTCCGCCATGGCCGTGATGATGCTGCTGTTCAACCTGGTGGCCTTCGCCGGCACGCTCCTCGAGGAGCGGGCGGAGGGGACGCTCGACCGCCTGCGGCTCACGCCCCAGGCGGGCCGGGCGGTGCTGCTCGGCAAGTTGCTTGTCACCATGCTCCTCGCCATCGTGCAGCTCGTGCTCCTCTTCGCCTTCGGCGCGCTCGCGTTCAAGGTCCCTGTGCTGGAGCACCTGCCGGCTTTGGCCGCGGCGAGCCTCACCTGGGCCTTCGCGGCCAGCGCGCTGGGGCTCCTCTTCGCCACGGCTTGCAGGACCCGCAAGCAGATGGAGGGGCTCTCGACCCTCGTGATCCTGGTCATGAGCGCGGTGGGCGGCGCGTGGTTCCCCAGGGAGATCCTCCCGGAGTGGTTCCAGACGGCGGGCCTCGTGACCCCGGTGGCGTGGGCCATGGACGCCTTCCACGGCATCCTCTGGTACGGCAAGGGCGTCCTCAGCACCCCGGAACTAGGGGGCGTGATGGTACCACTGGTGGTCCTGGGGAGCGGGGGAGCCGTGATGCTCGCGGCGGCCTTCGCGCTCTATCAGCGCAGGTTCGAGTCCGCCTGAGCCGACACGAGCGGCTCGAGCCTGGAGAGGTCCGCGCCTCCAGGCTGCTGGAACACGCGCAGGTCGAACTGCCCGAGGACCGCGAGCAGGTGGTCGAAGATGTCGCCCATGATGGCCTCGTATTGGACCCAGCGCTGCTCGCCGCTGAAGACGTAGATCTCAATGGGGATCCCCTCCGACGCGGGAGCGAGCTGGCGGACCAGGAAGGTCATGTCCTCGCGGATCGGCTCCAGCCCGTGCAGGTAGGCCTCGACGTAGGCGCGGAACGTCCCGAGGTTCGTGAGTCGGCGGCCGTTGATGGGGCTGCTGCCGTCGACGTCGTTCTCCTCGTTCCAGCGATCGACCTCCGTGCTCCGGGATTCAAGGTAGGAGCGGAGCGCCTGGACGCACCGCAGGCGCTCGAGGTCGGCCTCTTCGAGGAAGCGCACGCTGTTCATGTCGAGGTTGATCGACCGCTTGATTCTCCGCCCGCCGGAGTCGGTCATCCCGCGCCAGTTCTTGAAGCTGTCGCTCATGAACGTGTGGGTTGGGATCGTCGTGATCGTCTTGTCCCAGTTCTGAACCTTGACCGTGTGCAGGCCGATCTCGATGACGTCGCCGTCGGCGCCGTACTTGGGCATCTCGACCCAGTCGCCGACGCGCAGCATCTGGTTGGCCTCGATCTGAATGCTGGCGATGAAGCCGAGGATGGTGTCCCGGAAGACCAGCAGGAGGACCGCCGTCATGGCGCCGAGCCCCGCCAGGAGCGCCGTCGGGCTCTTCTGCATCAGGACCGCGACCGAGAGGATGCCGGCGCTGACCCAGACCAGGATCTGGACCACCTGGGCGTAGCTCCGCACCGGCTTGATGCGCGTGGCCTCGCGCTGGAGGCCGATGATCACCATGGCATCCAGCAGCGCGTGGACGGTGCGAGCGCCGGCGAGGATCATCCATACGTTGGCGACCCGCCGGAGGTAGTCCTGGTAGATCTCCTCCCCCTCTCCATCCAGCAGCACCCGGGCGGCGAGGTACACCACCAGCGCCGGGGCGAGGTGGCTCAGCCGCTCGAAGACGCGGTGCTGAACGAGGACGTCGTCCCAGCGGGTCTTGGTCCGCGAGACGACGGCGTGCATCCCGCGCACGATGACCCGGCGTGCCACGAAGTTGGCGATCACTGCCAGCAGCAGGACCCCGATCCAGCCAGCGACGAGGCGCTCCAGGGGAGTGTCGAGGCGGGCGAAGAGCTCCTCCACGAAGGCCCACCGAGAAGCGCTGCCATCGGTGGAGTCGAGCAGGAGGGCGGCGACGGAGGGGAGGACCATTGGGGGGACCGTAGAGAGGCCGTGACGGACGACTGAGCGGGTGTGAGTCCACCGGCCGGAGGGCCTGCAGAGGGGCAGCAGAAGAGCCAGCAGGAGAGCCCACAGGCGAGCCCTGGGGCGGCTCCGCGCTCTCAGGTGCGCACGCTAACAAACGGGCGACGGGCACCGAAGGCGAGCCGGTCCTCGCTCCTGTCGGCGGGGTCGCGTGCGGCGTCCCCCGATATCCGGGGAACTCGGCGTCCGGGCGACTCGGCGTCCGGAGAACACGGCGTCCGGAGAACACGGTGTCCGGGGAGCTCGACGTCCGGGGACCTCGCCGGGCGGGAGCCCAGGGTGGAGCCCCGGCTGAAGCCTTGCCCGCGGGGCTCCAGCTGTGGAGACCCAGCTGTGGAGACTCAGCCGTGGAGACCCAGCCGTGGAGACCCAGCCGTGGAGGTCCAGATGGGGGAGCCCGCCGGGACGGGCGGTCGGAGGAGGCCAACAGACCCTGGCCGGGGAGGCCAGCGAAGCGTCGACGGTGAGAGACGGATCGCGGTCAGGGGGATCCGTGCATCAGGCGGCCGAACGGGGCTGGCTCAGGCTGCCCTGAGGTGCTCGTCGTCCCTGGGCCAGGGGCCGCGCCGCTCGCCATCGAGGACCTCGCGGCAACGCCGCGCCAGCTCCTGCCTCAGGGACCTCTGGAGTCCAGGACGTGCACCTGTCTCCTTTCCGAGTCGAGCTCTCATCTCGGCCGCTGTGCCGTCCACCAAGACCGTGAGGCCGAGGTGAAGCGCGAGCGCGCCGTTCGAGAGCCCGCTCGCGGCCACCACGTCGAAGGCCACTCCGGAGAGGCTCTGGCGCAGGCTGTCCCAGACGCTCTTGATCGAGGGCGGCTCCGCTGCTGACGCCTCGTCTGAGGGAGCCTGCCCGGGCCCGGGAAGCTGGGTGAGGAAGTGGAACAAGTCGTAGAGCAGCGGCGCCTGTCGGGCGAACCGTCCCCAGTCGTCGGCGTGAGGGGTGCCCGCCTCCGGTCGGATCGTCTCGGGGGAGAGGTCACCATGGGCTGGCCCCGTATCAACGGCAGCGCCGGCGGCCGAGTGCTGGAGGGCCCTCGCGAGCCCCGAGTAGTCGTCGTGCCACTGCGGATCGTGGTCTCTCCAGAGCGAGTCCAGCTGCCGCCGGGCGTCGACGAACGCCTCGATCTCTCCGAGGGGTGCGCTCGCGGTCCCGTGCCCCAGCAGGTCCAGGAGGAGAGCGGCATGCTGGGCCTCGAAGCCCGCTCCCGGGGCCGTGGAGGTCGGAGCCGTCGCGTTCGATGCGAGCCAGGGGCACCCCTCGCGCTCACCGCTGGCGAAGGCCAGGGAGCGATGCTCCAGCGCGGCCTCCCTGAGGAACGCCAGCGCCGCCGAGCCGCGAAGGACGGACGCTGCCGAGGCGGGCGAGACGCCGACCTGCAGGGCCACCCTGGCGTCACCGCGTCGGTCCATGGCGCGCACCGTCAGCGGCTGATCTGAATCAGCCTTGGTCACCTGAACCGCCACCTGGCCGTCCACGGGGATGACCGGGAGATCCAGGACGGGGAGCGCGTGGCCGAGGCGGGTCCAGACCGAGATCTCGGGGCGCCCAAAGCGGTGGGCCAGCTTGAAGGGACTGGCGAGCCGCAGCAGGGCCGCTAGGGCCCGGCCTCCTGGGAGGTCGTGGGGCAGCAGGTCGAGGCTCCCCCGGAAGGCAGCGCCATCGTCCGCGGGGAGCAGGGTGACGACTCGGCGTCCTGCCCCGAACTCCAGGAAGCTCTCGGCCGAGTCTGATGCCTCAAGGAGCGCTCCGAGGCGGGCGAGCCGGGAGCGCGCCGCCGCGTTGCCAGGGGTCCGGATCAAGATCCGTTCGCCGGGCCCCAGTCGGGCCCATGCCTCTCGCACGGCCTCGGCGCCCTGGCGATCTCGAAGGTCGAAGGAGGCCACGGGCGGGGGGCCCCCCCGAAGGACGGGGTACCACCGGTCGATGAAGAGCTCGGCCGGGCTCATCAGGCCGCTTGCCCGGCGGACTGACCCCTTCGAGAGAGGCTCAGGAGCGCCGCGCCTGGCGTCAGCGCCTCCATGCCAGCGAGCGTCGCGGCCATGGCGAGGTCCACTGCGGGCTGGTCGTCGCCCTCGCAGGGGACCGCGAAGGCCGTCGGCTGGTCTGCGGCGAAGGCCTCATAGGCTGCAGTGAGCGCCAGGGCTTCCCGCCGAGACAGCTCTGGCCGGCGCTGCATGAGCTCCGTCGACGTCGGAGAGCAGACCAGGATGACGTCGGGCCGCCGAGCTCTGGCGGCCATCCAGCGGACGAGCGCGCCGCCGCCCGTGAGGCCGAAGCGTCCGGGCTCGATGGCCCAGTCGTCGACCCAGCCATCGACCACCACGGCGCCTCCGCTGCGGAGAACAGGCTCCACGGACGCGCGGAACGTGCGCCGGAACTCCAGGAAGTGACGCGTCGCGCGCCACCAGGACGAGCCTCGGGCGGTGCTCCGGTCCTGGGGGCTGCCGCCCGCCGCGTCGGGGTCCTCGACCGGCTGTAGGGACGTGCAGCTGCTGGCGCCGAACGGTGCGCGGAGCTCGGTCCTCATCTCGGCCGCCAGCGCTTGGGTCTCGGCTCCTTGCGGGCCCATGACCGCCACGAGGAAGCCGGGGTCGTCGCGCTCTCCACCCGAGAGCCGCCGGGCGAGCGCGCTCAGGGTCTTGAGGGGGTGACGGAGGAGCGAGCGGCGCAGCAGCGCCCGTCGGAAGCGCGGGGCCTCCTTGATGAGGCTGGAGAGCTCCTCATCGCGGAGCGCGTCGACGAACCTCTCGGCTGCGGTGGTCCCGACCATTTTGCCGAGCACCGCCCGAAGTTGTGCGGGGTGGGTGTCTGCGGTCATCGCGAGCCGCGTCGTGGACTCGCGCTCGATGTGCCCTGATCCGAGGTAGCCGGGCAAGAACTGAGCCAGGGTTCCAATGACAGCAGCCGGCCGCTGGGGACTCCGGCTGGTGTCACGGTTCCGGAAGACCTCATTGGCTTCGAAGTAGGTGACGCCCTGCCACTGGCGGCGGGTGTTCACCACCAGCCGCAGGTGGTGATGTCGATCTGACCCGCAGAAGGCATACAGCTGGAAGGTGGCGGTGCCCTTCGCCTGGCTCGACCAGACGACGGAGGCGCCCTCGGCGTCGAGGGCGTGCTTGAGGAACCGAGAGACGCGGTCGAGGTGCCTTGGCAAGCACATCAACTCTAGACCCTGCGGGTCACGGAGCACGGGGGCAAAGCGCGACCCGGCCATCGCGACAATCGGGATGTCCGCGCCGCGAAGGGTCCCGAAGAACTTCTCGACGGCGGACTCGACGGGGGTCACTGAATTCGAGTCGAGCGCCAGCCGTGCTGCGCGCGGCGGGCTCGAGGCGGAGGTGTGGGCCAAGGTGCACTCCAGGTGATTGACGATCCGCTCCCACGGGGCAGCGCTGCCCCGACGACGGACGTTCTCATCTAAAATCGACCGAGCCCCACGGCCCGCTTGACCTCGAGCAGCTAGGAGGTGGCGCTGGCCCGGATCTTCTACGTGAGGACGCCCGGGCTGCCCCGGAAGGAGACAGCCCGGGCGTCCGGGTGGGGCGGAGCCCGATCAGCCGAAGACCTTGGAGTACTCGTCTTCGTTGAAGCCGATCAGCCAGTTCTTGCCGACCTTGGCGCTCGGAGCCCGCAGGTTTCCCGTGGGTCCAAGGACCACAGCGGCCAGCTGTTGCTGGGCGTCAGGGTCCTTCGCGAGGTCGAGGACGACGACCTTCTTGCCCTTCGCTGCGGTCACCTTGCGGCTCCCTTCGAAGAGCTCTGCGAGGTCCGCCTCGCCGATTCGTTCCTTGGCTGCATTGACCGTCTCACGGACGGTCACGCCGGCGTTCTCGAGGAACGCGTCGGCGCGCTTGCAGCTGGTTCAGCCCTTGCGGTGGTAGATCCAGTCGATTCGCTTGGCCATGGCCTGCTCTGGGTGGGGGAGTCTGGGTCGGGGGGATTGGGGGCGCCGGGCGACAGGGGCCGCCCGGCCGGGACGTGTCACGGACGTTCGAGCGGGGGCACGGGTCCGATGAGGCGAGTGTATTCCTGCACGGCGAAGCGGTCCGTCATCCCGGCGATGTAGTCGCAGATCGCGCGCTCGGTGCCCACGTCTTCGCCCCACTCAAGGAACCAGGTCGACATCTCGGCCGGGGCCGCGACGTAGGCGTCGAAGAGCCCGCTGATCACCGCCTTGGCCCAGACGCGGAAGGCCTGCAGGTAAGGGTGGCGGTAGAAGTGCTTGTAGAGGAAGCGCTGGAGCTCCGCCACCATGGGTTGGACCTCGCGCGAGTGGGCGCAGAGCATGGTCTGGTGAGCGCGAACGTCCGCAGAGGACTCCACGCCGCTGTCCTGGACGTTCCTGAGGGTTGCCTGGCACAGGTCGACGATGCAGATCCCGATCACCTCGTTTGCGGTCCGACCGATCTGGAGCCGCGGGTCGTCAGGGCTCTGGCTCAGGAAGCCTGGGTGGCGCTCCTCGATGCGGGCCTGAGCGACGCGCCAGAGCTCGACCTCCGCCCCGAGGGTCTGCTCCGTGAACATGCCTGCGCTCAGGCCGTCCTCGATGTCGTGCTTGTTGTAGGCCGTGGAGTCGGCGAGGTCGACGACCTGGCCCTCGAGCACCGGGTGCCTTGGCTTGAGGCCGAACTCGTCGGGCCAGTCCTCGGGCTTCTCGTGCTTGAGCAGGGACTCCCTCAGCTCCCTGGTCAGGTTGAGTCCGGGGTGATCCGGGCTCCGCCGCTCCAGCACGTCGACCACCCGCAGGACCTGAGCGTTGTGTCGGAAGCCCCCATGCTCGGCCATGCAGTCGTTGAGCGCCCACTCGCCGCGGTGGCCGAACGGCGGGTGACCGATGTCGTGCGCGAGGCTGAGGCCCTCGGCGAGCGGCTCGTTCAGCCGCAAGACCCCCGCGACGCTGCGCGCCACCTGGCACACCTCAAGGCTGTGGGAGAGGCGCGTTCGGTGGTGGTCCCCCTCGTCGTTCAGGAAGACCTGAGTCTTGTACTGGAGGCGCCGGAACGCGGTGGAGTGGGTGATCCGGTCCCGGTCCCGCTCGAAGATCGTGCGGTGGGGGTCAGGGGACTCCGGGTATCGTCGCCCGATCGAGTCCACGCTGCGCATGGCATAGCTCGCGAGCTGTTCAGCCTCCCTGCTCTCGCGGGTGACGCGGTCACAGATGGATGCGGGTGCGGGGTCGCTCATGGGCGTGGGGCCCGTGGGAGGCGGGCCGGTCCCGCCGGGACGGGTGGGGCGGGGCAGGGTGTCGGGGAGACTACCCTTTGTCCGAGGCTGGTGGGCATCTCAGCCCCACGGCGACCCGTACGGCCAACTCTTCCCGCCCTCTGGAGCCCACCCGGTGGTGCGATGCCGTGCCCTGCCCTTATCCTCCCCGCCATGTCAGCCCCCTGGTACGTCGAGGCCTTCCGTAGCGATTACCGCGACGTCTACGCGCACCGCAACCTCGCCGCAGCGAGGGCGGAGGTGCGGTGGCTCGCCGATGAGGTCCTGGCCGGAATTAGTGGCCCGGTCCTCGACGACTGCTGCGGCTTCGGGCGCCACAGCCTCGCGCTGGCGGAGGCGGGGTTCGACATCTTCGGGATCGACCTGTCCTTTGACCTCCTGGCTTCGTCCGGAGACATGGAGGGAGCGGGCGAGCGCCTCCGAGGTCGGCTCGGCCAGGCGGACATGCGGTCGCTGCCCTTTGCCAGCGGGTCCTTTGGCGCCGTCGTCAACCTCTTCACCTCCTTTGGCTACCTCGGAGAGGAGGGAGACAGTGCTGCCCTGGATGAGATGGCGCGGGTCCTTCGGTCCGGCGGGACCCTCGTGATGGATCTCATGAACCCGGCAGCCATCCGGCGCGGGCTGCGTCCGGCCTCGCGGGAGGAGCGGGACGGGATCGTCCTCGAATCCCGGCGATCCCTGGAGGACGGCGGGCGCCGGGTGGTGAAGGAGGTCCTGCTGACCCTCGCCAGCGGCGAGGTCCGGCGGTGGCGCGAGGAGGTCCGGATGTACGAACCAGAGGAAATCGACGTCCTCCTGGCGGCGCGTGGCCTGCCTGTGGTGGGGCGGGCAGGGAGCTTCGAGGGGGAGCCCTTTGACCCCGCGCAGGCTGACCGACAGGTCGTCCTCGCCCGATCCTGACGGACTGTCGCGGATTGGACATCGGGCAGGTCGCCCCTGCCCTTAGACTTCTTGCCCGAAGCGCGGCAGTCCATCCCCCAGGAGGGGGGCTTCCGGACCCATGCAGGCCGCGTAGAACGTCATGCAGCAGAACATTGTCTTCAGCGAACAGGCCCTGGAACTTCAGGCCCTCGCCCGAAAGATCGCGGACGAGGTCGTGCGCCCCAAGGCCGCCGAGCTCGACGAGAAGCACGAGTACAACATGGAGGCGGCGCAGGCCCTCGCCAAGGCAGGCCTCTTCAAGACCTGGATCCCCAAGGAGTACGGCGGACACAGCGCCGGCGTCCTCGCCCTGTCGCTGATCGCCGAGGAGCTCGCGAAGGCGGATTCCGGATTCGGCGTCGCCTTTGCGGTCAACGCCCTCGGCTCGTTCCCGATCGTGCTCGGCGGAACCGAGGAGCAGAAGAAGAAGTACCTGCCCCTGATCGGCAACGGCGAGAAGTTCGTCGCGTTCTGCCTCTCCGAGAAGTTCGCCGGCTCTGACGCCAGCGGCCTCGCGGTGACGGCGGTCAAGGACGGGGATGACTACATCATCAACGGCGAGAAGAAGTGGACGACGAACGGCGGCATCGCCGACATCTACTCCGTCTTCGCCGTCACCGACGCCACCTCGAGGTCTCGCCGGATCAGCGCCTTCATCGTCGAGAAGGGCACGCCCGGCTTCACCATCAACAAGGTGGAGAACAAGATGGGCATCCGTGGAGTCCCCGTGGTCGAGACCCACTTCGACAACGTTCGCGTCCCTGCTGAGAACCTCATCGGCGGCCGCGAGGGCATGGGCTTCAAGCACGCCATGATGACGCTGGACCACGCGCGGCCGGGTGTCGCGGCCCAGGCCGTCGGCGCCTCCCAGGGAGCGCTCGATCTCGCCAACGTGTACGCCAACCGCCGCGTCCAGTTCAAGGTGCCCATCAGCCAGCACCAGATGGTGCAGAAGATGCTCGCCGACATGGCGATGAAGACGGAGTCGGCCAGGCAGCTGACCTACGCCGCTGCGGCTGCGATCGATGAGAAGGGGCCGAACCCGATGAACTCGAAGATGGCGGCCATGGCCAAGTGTCTCTCCAGCGACGTCGCCATGGAGGTGGCCACCGATGCCGTGCAGGTCTTCGGCGGCTACGGCTTCATGGAGGACTACCCCATCGCCAAGTTCTTCCGGGACGCCAAGATCCTCCAGATCTACGAGGGGACCAACCAGGTGCAGCGGATTGTCATCGCGAGGCACTTGATCCGAGAGGCGGGCGAGCTGGAGCACCTCAAGGAGTTCATTCCCACGGAGACGCAAGAGCGGTACGGGGCAGAGGATCTCAACGTCTGACGCCATGGCGGAGGGTCGCGCGACGACTCACCGCTGGCCTTGACCCCACAGCGGCCGCTCCCCACATCTGGGGGGCGGCCGCTGCCCTTTTGGCGCGTGTTTTCTCGCTCCGGGAGCCGCTCCTGCCCGGATGGCAGCGGACGCGCTTACCGCGGCTCGGGGAGCGCAGTAAGCCTCTGGTATCGAGGCCCTCTGCAACAGGCAAGAGGAGGGGTCATAAGCCCCGCCGATCACTCTCTTTCGCCGCACAAGAACCCAACTATTCGGCGTCATGTGGCGTACAGCAGGCGAAGAACGGCGCGGAAGGCGATACGGCCCTTATCCCCCCCGGGGAAGTCGGAGAAAAGGATTCGGCACGGCGCTCGTACTGGCTTTTGCCCGAGGGAGTCCTCGCTGTCGCAGGTCGCGGCGCGGACGGCTCCCAACCTGAAAGACGGGCCCCTCCCAACCGACCAACCTGACGCGCGTCAAACAGGCGCGCTTTAGGCCTCGCGCGGGGCAGCCCCGGAGAACGACCATGACCGTCACTCGATCACTCAAGAGCCTCGAAGAGCTCGACCGCATTCTCGACCGCTACGCCGAAGAGCCGGAGGGCTTCGCTTCCAAGGCGAAGCGCCGCGGCCAGGACTGGAACCGTCAGAAGTTCGACATCGAACTTCGCGATCCGGCCGCCTGGCGCAAGCCGGAGACCGAAGGTGGAGACGACTCGCCGCGCGGCGGCGTGGCGTCGATCGAGGAGCAGCTCCGAGCTGAGATCGATCAACTGACGATCATGGACCGAGTGGAGGAAGCGCGTCACGCTCGCCGCATCGAGTTCGCGCAGTTCCGCCTCGAGCACGCCCTCAAGTCAGCCGGGCTGTCGGGTGACGATATCGACGGGAAGATCACGTACGACCCCGCCACCTATCGCGAGGTGGAGTCAGCCGCGTGCTCGCTGCCGGATGACGTTTGCCGGCGCTGGCTCGAGCTGCATCACATGCGGACCGAGCTCGTCGAGCGGAACCTGTACCTCGCGATCATCAACGTCGAGAGGTACGCCCACCTCGGAGTGTCCCGTCTTGACCTGATCCAGGAGGGTTCAGCGGCGCTCTTCAGGGCGGTGGACGGCTTCGATTGGAAGCGCGGCCTCCTCTTCCGCACCTACGCCGTGCACTGGCTCAACCAAGCCTACCGCAGCTACCTCTACAACAACGGTCAGACGGTTCGCGTCCCCGTTTACCTGCAGAAGGCCATGAAGCACGTCCGAGCCGCGGTGGACAAGCTCGGCCCTGATGCGCCGATCTCGGCGATCGCGAAGGAGGCCGATCTCGGGGAGCACCTCGTGGAGAGCGCGCTCGCTGCGAGCCGCTCGACGCTCTCGATCGACTCCCCGTTCAGCTCGGGTGACGACGCCTCTGGCGGCCTCGCCGAGGTGCTCGGCCAGGCGGACGAGGGGACGGTTTATTCCACCGGGATGGAGGACATCACCCTGGAGGAGGGCATCCATGACGCCATGGATCGCCTCTCGGAGCGGGAGCGGTTCGTGATCGAGCTGCGCTTCGGGATCAATCAGCAGCGAGAGCACACGCTCAGCGAGGTCGCGGCGAAGCTCGGGGTCAGCCTGGAGCGGATCCGCCAGATTCAGGTGCGTGCCATCTCGAAGATGAAGACCCCGAACCTGCGCAAGGCGATTGATCCCTTCCTGTGAGGTCGTCTGAGGTCCTACCCGAGGGCCTAACCCCTGGGGCCGATCCGGCCCGGCGCCTGCGCGGCCGCCGCTCTCCGTCAGCGAGGGCGGCGGCCGCGAGCCTGTAAGGTGGCCTCGAGTTGGGCCATGAGTCGAGGCTGGAGGCCGGCTCGGTCGCCAGGGAGATGGCCGCGGGGGATCTGCCCGCCAAAAATGAACCCCGCCCCCTAGGATGGAGGCGGGCCTAAGCGGCCGCTTCACCATCGTGCCCTCCATGCCTTCACCCCAACGAGCTGAGTCCGAGCTGGACCCTGCCACGGCGATTGACGACCGCTGGCTGCGTGCCATCAGCATCGACCTCCTCGGCCGCCCGCCGCTCGCCCCCGAGCGCGAGCGCTGGCTGGGCCAGCCGCTGGCGGATGTCCTGGACGAGCTCTGGGGCCTCGAGCTCACGTGGGGGCACTGGCTCGACGAGCAGCTGTACTTCTTCATGCTGATCGATCAGTTCCGGCCGGTGGGGACCTCCCTGGACGAGCTCCCCGAGAGGCTCCAGAAGGGCACTCTGACCGCGGGAGAGGCCCTGCATCGCATCGGTCTCTCCACGAGCTTCGACCTCCGGAACCCGGGGGCCGATACGTTCGTCACGGTGGTCATGGAGCAGTTCTGTGGGGTCGAGGTGCAGTCTTCGAGGCGAGAGCTCGAGATCGGCAAGGGGGCCTACGACGGGCGTGCGGGGGTCTTCATGGGCAGCCGGGCAAAGAGCCAGTCGGACGTGGTGGAGGTCGCGGCAGGCCACAAGAATGCGGCGCGCTTCCTCGTGGGGCGCGAGTACGAACGGCTGACCAGGGCGCCGATGTCCAAGCGCGACCGTGCACGGGCCGGGAAGCGGCTCCACAGGGAGCCTGGCGCCTACCCGGACCTCGCCAAGGAGTGGATGAACTCCGAGGCCTACGCCGAGCGCGTGGCGAGGGGCGCGCCCATGTCCAATCGCACCTGGGTCCGAGCGGTCCACGTGGACCTCGGCGGGGCGCCGCCCAGCGGCGCGACGACCGAGGCGCTCAGGAGCGCCCTTGATGGCCTCGGCGATCCCGCGCCCCTGCGGTCGACCATCGCCCGGATGCTGCTCGAGGCTGACGGGACGAGGGCTCCGCGCGGTCCCGAACTCGGGGACGCAGGAGCCTGGGTCGAGGACGTCTTTCAGCGGCTCCTCGGTCGCGCGCCGACCGGGGACGAGAAGGTCGCCTTCTCCCGCGTCGCATCTGAAACAGGGGACGGTCCCACCCTCGTCCTTTACACGCTCCTGAGCAGTCCGGAGTACGAGTCATCATGAGCATCCTCGACCACCTTCACCCCTCCCGTCGCGATCTCCTCCGCGCCGCCGCCGGCGCTGGCGCTCTGGGGCTGTCATCGCCCCTCGCGTCCGCGATAGGGCCGATTCGCCCCGGCTACAAGACGAAGCACGTCGTGCTCGTGATCATGGCGGGGGGCGTGCGCAGTCGGGAGACCTTCGGCTCCCCCAAGCAGATCCCGAACCTCGTACAGCTTGCGGATGAGGGCGTCCTCTTCACTCGTCTGAGGACGGCCAACCTCGGCCACTTTGGAGCGTCCATGTCCATCGTGACCGGGATCTCGGAGGCCCGTGGCATCAGGGACAACAGCCGAGCGCCAGACCCGACCTTGTTCGAGTACGTCCGGAAGGACCTCGGGCTCGCGGCGAGCGATGTCTGGGTCACCACCTCGGGGGGGGCACAGCAGGTCAACTACGCCTACGGGCTCCACCGGGACTACGGGCAGAAGTACGGGGCGACCACGTTGGACGGGGACGGGATCTTCAACGAGGAGTTCAAGGGGATCGTGTCCAAGCTGGGGACCCCGCGACCCCTGGCTGGCTCCGACGCCGAGCGAGTCGCCGAGCTTCGTCGTGTGCTGCGGGGAGGAGCCCCGCCGTCCGCTGCGGAGAAGTCGCGCGCGCGGGTCGAGCAGTACATCCTCGAAGAGCTTGGACGTGGTGTCACCGGGATGACCGGCGCCGGCGCCGGCGACGCCAAGGCCATTCAGCTCGCCAGGAACCTCCTGTCCGTCTTCCGGCCGAGGATGATCGGCGTGGTGCTGCAGCAGGCCGACATCGCGCACGGCTCGTTCAACGGCTATACCGAGGTCATCCGGCGCAATGATGCGGCGATCGGAGAGCTCGTGGCGGCGATCCGCGGGGACGAGACCCTCCGGGACTCGACGGCCGTGGTGGTGCTCCCCGAGTTCGGGCGTGATGCGGACCTGAACTCGCGTCGAGGCCTCGACCACGGTGACGGCTCCGATGACCTCCGCTTCGTTCATGGCGTGGCGTGGGGGCCGGACTTCAAGCGCGGCAAGGTGGTCACTGATGACCGTCGGACCATCGACGTGATGCCGACGATCGCCGACCTCTTCGGCGCGGACCCGCGTCATGCCAAGGGCTCGGTGCTACGGGAGATCTACGCCTGATGTCCCTCCGAGCGGCGGCTCCGATCGCCCTGCTCCTGGCCTCGATCGTCGGCGGAGCGTTCGCGTCAGGCGACCGCGGCGCGGCTCCGATCCTGGGGGCCCCTGTCGTGGTGGCGGCGCCCGTGTCGGCGGACTCGGAGGGCTGCATGAAGTGCCACGAGGGCATCGAGGACATGCACCCCGGCTTCTCGCTCTCCTGCGTGGAGTGCCACGGCGGGGACGGTCAGGCGCGCGAGAAGGTCGTGGCGCACGTGCAGCCGACGGCCCCGGTGCAGACCAACGAGCGGGTCCTGCCCGAGAACCACGACCTGGCGTACCTGCGCTTCATCAACCCGATGGACCTGAGGGTGGCCGAGCGGGTCTGCGGGGACTGCCACGGGGAGCTCATCGATCACCTGATGGTGTCGCTCCACGGCACCACGGCGGCGCACCTCTCGGACGGCTTCTTCGAGAACGGCATCCAGGACGACAAGGACTCGCGCTACTCGGTGTTCCCGGTGTCGGCGCCGAGGGGCGTCGAGGGGAGCACCATCGAGCGGCTGCTCCAGCCGCCGAAGTTCGACGCGTCGGACGAGCAGGGCGACCTGGCCTCCCACTTCCCGGACCTGGTCCGCAAGGAGTGCATGCAGTGCCACCTGTGGTCCCAGGGCCGGGCGCTGCGCGGTCGGGTGGGGTTCGATGGCGAGTATCGCGGAGCGGGGTGCGCGGCATGCCACGTGCCCTACCGCGAGGATGGTCTGAGCGAGTCCGCGGACCGGACCGCGAAGCGCGTCGAGCCCGGGCACCCACGGGCTCACACCATGCTCACCGCGCCCCCGACGGAGACCTGCACCACCTGCCACTACGGGGACGCGTCCATCGGCCTGCACTTCCGGGGACTCTCGCAGCTGCCCCCGGGGGCGCCTGGGGGGCCGGAGATCCCGGGCACCACCGACAGCCTCCTGCACCGGGCCTTCTTCGTGAACGACCCCGAGGTCACGCCGCCGGACGTTCACCACGCCTCGGGGCTGCACTGCGTGGATTGCCACACGCTCGACGGCGTGATGGGGGACGGGCGTCTCCTCTCGAAGATGGAGGAGGCCACCGACATCTCATGCGAGGCCTGCCACGGATCCATCGCGGAGCGGGCGACGATGCGGACCGAGCGCGGCACTCGCCTGAAGCACCTCTTCGAGCGCGACGGTGAGGTCTGGATGCGGAGCAAGGTCACGGGTGAGGAGCACCGCATCAAGCAGGCGGTCAACGTGATCGACATCGGTCACGAGGACTACAACCCCGAGGCGCAGCTGGCCATGACCTCGGATCACGGGAACGTCGCCTGCTACACCTGCCACGGCGGCTGGAACGTGAACTTCCTCGGCTTTCACTTCTACCGCAACGAGGCCCTGACCCAGCTCGACCTGCTGTCTGGCCAGCGCACTCCGGGGCGGGTGACCACGCAGGAGAAGGTGTTCACCACGTGGAAGAGCTTCTACGCCGGCCTGGACGAGCGCGGCCGCGTCGCGCCCTACCTGACGGGCTTCTCCACCATGGGGACCGTGGACGACGCCGACGGGAAGCGCATCCTGGATCAGGAGTTCCCGGTGACCTCCAACGGGCTCTCTGGGCTGACGATGATCCACCATCAGCTCCACTCGACGCGGCCCACGGCGCGGTCGTGCGCCGAGTGCCACAGGGCCTCGGAGACGTGGGGGATGGGCTCGAACAACTTCCAGCTCGGCCGTCAGGTGGTCGTGGCAGCGGATCGGCGGGGGCTGGAGATCGTGGGCTTCGACCGCGAGAACCCCGAGCAGAGCGCGCCGCTCGGGCGCTTTGTCTTGCCGGACATCGTGGATCTGGAGCTGGCCACGGACCCCTTGCACGGGCACGCGCACCACGTGTACGTGTCCGAGGGCAAGCGGGGGATTCACGCGATCGACGTCAGTGATCTCAGGTCGCCGCGGCGAACAGACTTCCACATGACGGTCTCCCCGCGAGGCCTCGCGCTCGCGGGCTCACACCTCTGGGTCGCTGACGGGGTCGGGGGCGTGAAGGTCTTCGACGTGAGTGAACCTGGCGAGCTTGACCTGGTGGCGG
This sequence comes from uncultured bacterium, assembly GCA_905480285.1. Classification (GTDB taxonomy): domain Bacteria; phylum Planctomycetota; class UBA1135; order UBA1135; genus Saltatorellus. Next base: position 17,780 of record CAJQPT010000095.1, on the reverse strand, counting down.
CCCTGCCCACGATTGACGCCCACGACATCGAGATCCGCTGGCCCTATGCGTACGTGGCCGACGGGCCAGGGGGGCTGATCGTCGTCGACGTTCGCCTGCCCGTGAAGCCGCGGGTCATCGGCGGGCTCGCGCTGGACGGGGGCGGAGCGGGGGCGGTGGACGTCGACGTCATGTTCCAGTTCAGCAGGCCGATGGTGGACGAGGAGGGGCAGCCGTCTGACGAACGGACCCTGGCCCGTCGCCTGGTGACGATCTGTGACGAGGAGTCTGGGCCGATCCTGATCGACGCCACCGAGCCCGCTCACCTCGAGTTGATCGAGTCCGAGCGCCGCCGGCCGGGCGCCGCAGAGCGTCGCCGCGGCAATGCGGTCTACCACAGCGTGGTGCTCCGAAGTCACGTGGACCTCGCCTCGCCCCAGGGTGGGGGCCGCACGCGCGAGCGGGACTACATGTACTTCGTGGAGGAGCGCACCCAGAACAACGGGCAGCAGGACTCCTTCCTGCGGGTGGTCGACGTGACCGATCCGGCATCCCAGGAGCAGGTGTCCATCACGCCCTCCGGAGGCGCGTCGGACCTGCTGGAGATCGGAGAGTGGTACACGCCGCCCTTCCTCCGCAAGTACGCCTTCGTCCCGGGCGAGGATGGTGTCATCGTCAATGACGTGACCAACAGCGCCGAGCCGGTGATGCTCGGTCGGGTCCTCGGCCTCCAGGAGGGGTACGTCCTCCGCGCCGAGCGATTCCCGCTCGACAAGATGCTCGATGAGGACGGGCGCCGGCTGAAGGACGTGAGCCACCCTGAGTCCAGGTGGTTGATGCGGTCCGAGATCGCGAACCTGCTGGGCGTCGCGGGGGACGTGCTGGGGACCCTGGGTCCCTATGCCCAGGAGTCGATCGCCGCGGCCGCCTCCGCCCGGAGCCTGTTCGGTCACGCGGACGCGGACCGCAGTGGTCTCCTGGTGGGGCCAGAAATGGACAAGGTGGGGGGGGCGAGCGCGGACCTTGATGGAGACGGACGGGTGACCCTGGCGGAGCTCGCGAAGGCCGCCGAGGACTACGGCGGGAGCGCGGTGCTCGAGGCCGAGCCGATCGTCGACCCGGAGGAGCGAGTGAGCCCTGATGGTGATCTCTCTCGCCTCCTGGACGGGATCGACCCGTTCGAGTTCGAGCGCAAGAAGGACGGCCGGCTGGACCGCAAGGAGGCAGAGCGCGCGGTGTTCGGGGCTCTGGACCTCGACGGCAGCAAGCGCCTGGATCTCCACGAACTCTCGAGGCACCCCGGGCCCCTGCGGGAGCTCCGGTTCGGGGACCGGGCTGGCCTCGAGCGCTTTGAGGCCCTCGACCGATCCGGGGGAGGCTCCATCGGCCCGCGGGAGTTCACCCTGCGGGATGAGGACTGGCGCCTGCTCGACCGGGACGACGACGGCTTCTGTCAGCTCGACCCGACCCGCTTCGCCAGCCGCCGGGCTCGGGGCGAGGTCCCCAAGGACATCGAGTGGCCCTCCCGCCGCCGCGGGCCCCAGATGGACCTCCCGCCCGGGTCCACGGTGGAGACCATCAGCGCGGGGCTCGATGCGGATGAGGACGGCCAGCTCACCAAGCGAGAGCTCCGCCGTCGGCCGCTCCTCTTCGCCCAGCTGGACGTGGACCGCTCCTCGATCGTGGAGCCCGATGAGCTCCAGCGAGCGGAGGCGGTGCTGCTCAGGTGGGGGGTGGAGTCCGGTCCGGACGACTTCCTCACGCGCTGGGACCTGGACGGGAGTGGCAAGGTCGAGGCGGACGAGGTCTCGAGCGTGGTCTGGACCCTCCTGGAGCGCCGCAGTCGGCGCTGAGAGCGCGCCTCGCGACCCGTCTGGAGGCCCCCGGGGCTTTGATTGCGATCCGGGGGTCGATTCCGCGGCGCGCAGGTGCGACAGAGGGGGGCGCCCTCCGACGGAGGGCCGCCCCTTCTGCTATTCTCTCGCGCCCAATTCTCTGCTCGGATGACGTCTCTCGAACCCAAGACCCCCAGCCAAGCTGACTTCTCGTCGCCAAAGGGCGCCGCAGAGGGCAAGCGCCGGCGTTCGCCCAAGCCTCCGTGGCTCAAGGTCCCCCTCCCGGGCGGCGAGGGCTACAGCAAGCTGAAGAGCCTGACCAAGGATCTGAAGCTCAACACGGTCTGTGAGGAGGCGCGCTGCCCGAACATCGGGGAGTGCTGGAAGGGCGACCACGCGACCATGACGATCATGGTGCTGGGGGATGAGTGCACCCGGCGCTGCCGCTTCTGCGCGGTGAAGACCGTGGACCGCGCCGCGCCGCCCGACCCCGACGAACCCGAGCACGTCGGCCGCGCCATCGGTGAGATGGAGCTCGACTACGTGGTCCTGACGAGCGTGGACCGCGACGATCTCCCGGACGGCGGGTCGGGCCACTACGCCGAGTGCATTCGCTCCATTCGCGCCCACGCGGATCGAACGGTGGTCGAGGTGCTGATTCCTGACTACGTGGACACGCAGCTCGAGACCCTCATGGCGGCGCGCCCGGACGTCCTGGCGCACAACGTGGAGGTGGTGCCTCGCCTCCAGCGCAAGATTCGCGACCCGCGCTGTAGCTACGAACGCTCGTTGGATGTCCTCCGCCAGGCCAAGGATCACGACCCCGACGCCTTCACCAAGTCCTCCCTCATGGTCGGTCTCGGTGAGTCCCACGCCGAGCTCGAGGACGCGATCGGCCTGCTGCGGGAGGCCGGCGTCGACTTCCTGACCCTCGGGCAGTACCTGCGGCCTTCCCCCAACCACGCCCCGGTCCGCGACTACGTGACCCCGGAGCGCTTCAAGGAGCTGGAAGTCGAGGCCCGGGCCATGGGCTTTCTCTACGTGGCGTCTGGCCCGCTCGTCCGCTCTAGCTACAAGGCCGGAGAGTTCTTCGCGGCGCGCCTCGTGAACGCGCGCCGAGGCCGCAAGGCCTGACCGCCGCCCCCCTGCCTCAAGCAACGACCATGACTGACATGCTCACCGTATTGGCGCCCGATGGCGCCACGAAGAAGGGCTTCGAGGCCGGCCTCCCCGATGAGGAGCTCCTGCACTGCTATCGCACGATGCTCCTCGTTCGATCCTTCGATGAGATCTGCCTGAAGCTCCAGCGCGCTGGTCGGATCGGCTTCTCGATCCCGAACCTCGGCATCGAGGCCACCCAGGTGGGGGCCGCGAGCGCGCTCCGCAAGACGGACTGGATCTTCCCGAGCTATCGGGACTTCGGCATGGCGCTCTATCACGGCATCCCGGCCGTGGAGATGATGCACAACATGTTCGGCAACGCCGAGGACAGCGCGAAGGGCCGCCAGATGCCCGTGCACTTCTCCTTCGTCGAGCCGATCCACTTCTACAGCATCAGCTCGCCGATCGGCACGCACCTGCCCCACGCCGTGGGTGCTGCGCACGCCTCCAAGCTGCGCGGCGAAGACACCGTCCACCTCGTCAGCTTCGGCGACGGCGGCACCTCCAGCCTCGGCTTCCATAGCGGCTTGAACTTCGCCGCCGTCTGGAAGTCCCCGGTGGTCTTCCTGTGCCAGAACAATGGTTACGCCATCTCGTGCCCGTCGGATCAGCAGACGGCGAGCGACGGCTACGCGGTCAAGGCCGAGGCCTACGGGATGCCCCACGCCACGGTGGACGGCAACGACCTCTTCGCGGTCCGCCAGGCGGTGCTAGAGGCCTCCGAGCGCGCCCGCCGCGGGGAGGGGCCGACCCTGATCGAGGCCGTGACGTTCCGGATGGGCGGGCACTCGACCTCCGATGATCCCACCAAGTACGTCCCCGCCGAGCTCGTGGAGGAGTGGAAGCAGAAGGATCCCGTCGACCGCTTCCGCCGCTTCCTGGAGCGCAAGGGGCTCCTGAACGCCGAGCAGAACGAGGCGATGCGCGCCGACACCCTGGCGGAGATCGACCGCGCGGCCAAGGCTGCCGAGGTGACCGCCGCGCCGGGGCTCGAGACCATCTTCAGCGACGTCTTCGCGGAGGTCCCCGCTCACATCCGCAAGCAGGGCGAGTTCCTCTTCGACCTTTCCCAGCGCCGCGGCGAGGCTGATGCCGGCGACGGCGAGTTCCCGCTCTGATCCCCGCACTGTCTCCGCTCTGATCCCCCCTACGGGCCTCACGCGCGCCTGCACCCATTCGACATGGCGAATCTCACACTCATTCAAGCGGTCAACGACGGTCTCCGCACCGTCATGAAGGCGGACGACTCGGTCGTCGTCTTCGGCGAGGACGTCGGCCCCAAGGGCGGCGTCTTCCTTGCGACCGAGGGCCTCACGACCGACTTCGGCGAGAGCCGCTGCTTTGACACCCCGCTCTCCGAGGACGGGATCATCGGAACGGCGATCGGGATGGCCATGAACGGCCTGCGCCCCGTGGCGGAGATCCAGTTCCAGGACTTCATCTTCCCTGCCTTTGATCAGATCGTGAGCGAGGCGGCCAAGCTCCGCTATCGCTCCGGCGGCCAGTACACCGCGCCCATGGTGATCCGGACGCCCTACGGCGGCGGGATCCGTGGCGGGCTGTACCACAGCCAGTCGGGAGAGGCGTACTTCGCCCACACGGCCGGCCTGAAGGTGGTGATCCCCTCCACGCCCCACGACGCCAAGGGCCTCTTGATCGCGTCGATCCAGGATCCCGACCCCGTGCTCTTCATGGAGCCCAAGGCCCTGTATCGCTCCGTGAAGGGTGAGGTCCCCGAGGGTGAGTACACGGTGGACCTCTCGACCCTGCGGACCGTCCGCCAGGGTGGCGACGTGACGATCTACTGCTACGGGGCGATGGTCCCGGTGGTGGAGCGCGCCGCGGCCCAGGCCGCCGAGCAGCGGGGCATCGACTGCCTCGTCGTCGACCTCCGGACGCTGATGCCGCTGGATGAGGAGGGCGTCCTCGAGGCCGCCAAGCAGACCGGCCGGGTCGTCGTTGTCCACGAGGCGCCTCGTTTCTGCGGGTACGGCGCAGAGATCAGCGCGCTGATCGCCGAGCATTGCATCGAGTACATGGAGGCGCCGGTTCGCCGCGTCACCGGGTTCGACACCCCGTTCCCGAACACCCTCGAGCACCACTACCTTCCTGACGACCGCCGCGTCCTCGACGCCATCGAGTCGGTCTACGACTTCTGAGCTCTCGCCTCGACCACCAGACACACCGCGCTTCCCCCCCCAATCCAATGATCGAGTTCAAGCTGCCCGATATCGGCGAAGGCATCGCTGAGGGCGAAATTGTCCAGTGGCTGGTTGCCGAGGGCACCGTCGTTGAGGAGCACCAGCCCGTCGTCGAGGTGATGACGGACAAGGCCACCGTTGAGGTGCCCGCTCCGGCCGCAGGCACCGTGACCAAGCACCTCGCAGGCGAGGGAGACACGGTGCCCGTCGGCAACGTGATCTTCCACCTCGAGGACGGCGCCGCAGCCCCGGCCGCAGCCTCTGCCGAGGCCCCAGCTGCGGCTTCGGCTTCAGCTGGGGCCGCTGCACCTGCGGCGGCGACCGGCGGCGGTGGTCAGACCATCGAATTCAAGCTCCCCGACATCGGGGAGGGCATCGCCGAGGGCGAAATCGTCCAGTGGCTCGTCGAGGAGGGCGCCTCCGTCGAGGAGCACCAGCCCGTGGTCGAGGTGATGACGGACAAGGCCACGGTCGAGGTGCCCGCCCCGGCCGCGGGGACCATCTCCAGTCGCCTCGTGGATGAGGGCGCGACCGTGCCGGTGGGGAGTGTCATCTTCCACCTTGTCACCGGAGCCGGCGCCGCCGCGCCGGCGGCGGCTCCCGCCGCAGCGGCCCCGGCCGCCGCTGCAGCGCCTGCGAGCCCTGGCGCAGCCCAGCCGGCCCGCGTGAGCACCGCCGACGGCAAGGTCCTCGCCGTGCCCAGCGCCCGCCGCGTCGCGCGTGAGCTCGGCGTTGACCTCACCCAGGTCAGCGGCTCTGGCCGCGGCGGCGTCGTGCGCCGCGCTGACGTGGAGGCCTTCGCCAAGTCGGGTGCCGCCAGCCCCGCCGCCCCGGCCGCGGCCTCCCCCGCGGTCGCAGCCCCGCCGGCCCCGGTGGCAGCGCCCCCGGCTCCCGCCCCCGCGGCGAGCTCTGCGGCGCTCTCCCCGATCCCCACGCTCCACGAGGTCCAGAAGACCCCGTACCGCGGGATCCGCCGGAAGATCGGCGAGGCGATGACGCGCTCCAAGCACACGGCAGCGCACTTCACGGTGGTAGAGGAGATCGACGTGACGGAGCTCGTGGCAGCGCGTTCGAAGGCGAAGGCCGTCGGCAAGCAGCACGGCGTCAACGTCACCTACATGCCCTTCATCATGAAGGCCGTGGCCAACGGGCTGACCCGCTTCCGGTCGCTGAACGGTCACCTGGACGAGGCCGCCGAGGAGATCGTCATGCCGAACGAGGTCAACATCGGCGTTGCGACCGACACGGACAACGGGCTCGTGGTTCCGGTCATCCGGAACGTCGAGGCGAAGGGCATGCTGCACCTGGCCGCGGAGCTCGCGGACCTCGCGCAGCGCACCCGGGACGGAAAAGTCAAGCCGGATGAACTCCGGGGATCGACCTTCACGATCACCAACGCCGGCAACATCGGCGGCACGCTCGCGACGCCCGTGATCAACTTCCCCGACATCGCGATCCTCGGTGTCCACCGCATCGTCAAGCGCCCGGGCGTCGTCGAGACCCCGAACGGTGACGAGATTGCGGTCCGCCACTACATGAACCTGTCGTGCAGCGTGGACCACCGCCTCGCGGACGGCGCCGACGCGGCCCGCTTCCTCGCCTGGATGCGGGTGCTGCTCGAGGATCCCGGCCTGCTGAGCCTCTGAGCCTGTCCTCGATCTCCACGTTGTCCTCCGCGCTCCAGATCCTCGCGCCCGACGGCTCCGTCGTCGGTGAGCCTCCCGGCCTCTCCGATGCGGAGCTCCGGGCGCTGTTCCTGCACATGCTCCAGATCCGGTGCATGGATGGGCGCATGCTCAAGCTCCAGCGCGCGGGCCGGATCGGCTTCGTGGGGACCGCGACGGGCCTCGAGGCGACCCTTGTGGGCGCCGCGGCGCCGCTCCGGCAGGAGGACTGGCTCTGGTCGGGCCTGAGAGAGGGAGGCGCCGCCGTGATGCGGGGCCTGCCGCTCTCGGAGTACGTGGCGCAGATGTACTGCAACGCGAACGACACCGCGAAGGGGCGCCAGATGTGCAACCACTTCCAGCACAAGGGCACCAACTACCCGAGCTGGTCGAGCGTCATTGGCACTCAGATCACCCACGGGGTGGGGGCGGCCTACGCCTCGATGCGGCGCGGTGAGGACACCGTCCACGCCATCCACTTCGGTGACGGGGCCACCAGCTCCAACGGCTTCCATAGCGGGCTGAACTTCGCGGGCGTCTGGAAGGTCCCGGCGGTGTTCGTCTGCACGGACAACGGTTGGGCGATCTCCGTGGCCTCCTCTGCACAGACCGCCGCCAGCTCCTTCGCGGCGAAGGCGCCGGCGTATGGGTTCCCGGGCATCGAGGTCGACGGCAACGACGTCCTCGCCTGCCACAGCGCGATGGCGGAGGCGGTCGAGCGGGCGCGGCGCGGTGAGGGTCCGACGATGCTTGTGTTGAAGACCTACCGGATGCTGGGGCACTCCAGCTCGGACGACCCGACCAAGTACCGGGCCGACGAGGAGGTCGAGGCCTGGGCCAAGCGCGACCCGATCGCACGCTACGAGCGCTACCTCATGGAGCGGGGCGTCGTCGCCGAGGGAGAGCGCGCCGACCTCGAGACGCAGCTGCTCGCCAAGATCGACGCTGTGATTCACGAACAGGAGGCGGCGCCGCCCATGGCGCTCAAGACCCTGGTCGAAGACGTCTACGCCGAGGTGCCCTATCACCTCCGGCGCGAGTACAACGAGTTCATCGCTGTCGCGGAGAAGCTGGGCCACGCCCAGCCCGGCGACGGCGCCTTCCCCCTCTGATTTCAAGCTATGGCTCCCAAGCGCAAAGTCGTCGTCATCGGCGCCGGCCCGGCCGGTTATGTCTGCGGTATCCGTCTCGCTCAGCTCGGCCAGGACGTGACCGTCGTCGAGAAGCAGTACTGGGGCGGGACCTGCCTCAACGTCGGCTGTATCCCCTCCAAGGCGCTCATCGCCGCCGGCACGCTGCTGGACAAGATCAAGCACGCCCAGGTCATGGGGATCACCACCCAGGGCGTCGACCTCGACGTGAACAAGCTCGTCGAGTGGAAGACCGGGATCGTCGGCAAGCTCACGGGCGGCGTCCACGGCCTGCTGAAGAACTACGGGTCGAAGGTGATCATGGGGACCGCCAAGATCGTCGACAAGAACACGGTCCAGGTGACCGGCGGCGACGGCGACCAGACCCTCAAGTGCGATGACATCGTCATCGCCACGGGGTCCGAGCCCATCAACATCCCCGGCTTCACCTGTGATGAGGACAACGTCTGGTCCTCCACGGGAGCGCTCACCCCTGAGGAGATCCCGGGGCACCTGCTCGTGATCGGCGGCGGCTACATCGGCCTCGAGCTTGGGATGATGTACCGCAAGCTGGGCTCCGAGGTCACCGTGCTCGAGGGGACGCCTGGCGCCCTCCCGGGCCAGGAGCGCGACTGCGTCAAGGTCATCGAGCGCTCGCTCAAGAAGATGGGCATCAAGCTCGTCACCGAGGCCTTCGCCCAGGGCTGGGCGGACAAGGGCGGCAAGAAGGTCGTCACCTACAAGGGCAAGAAGGGCGAGCAGACGATCGAGTGCGACCAGATCCTGTCCACTGTCGGCCGCCGGCCGTACAGCGAGGGGCTGGGGCTCGAGAGCGTCGGGCTCACGGTGACCAAGCAGGGCTTCCTGGAGGTCTCCAAGCAGATGCGCACGAGCGTCCCGAACATATATGCGGTGGGCGATATCGCCGGCCAACCGATGCTGGCCCACAAGGGGTCCCACGAGGGCCTCGTCGCGGCCGCGGTCATCGCGGGTAAGGACGAGGAGTACGACGCACGCTGCGTGCCCGCCGTCATCTTCACCTCGCCGGAGATGTCCTCGGTCGGCCTGACCGAGGACCAGTGCAAGGAGAAGGGCCTCAACTACCGCACGGGCCAGTTCCCGTTCGCCGCCTCCGGCCGCGCCATGACGCTCCAGGAGACGGACGGCTTCGTCAAGATCATCAGCGACGCGGATACGGACGAGGTCCTCGGAGTCCACATGGTCGGCCCCGAGGTCACCGAGCTCATCGCTGAGGCGGCTCTTGCCATCGAGATGGGCGCGACCGTCGAGGACATCTCGCGGACGATTCACGCCCACCCCACCCTCCCTGAGTCGATGATGGAGGCCGCCGAGGCGGTCCACGGGACGGCGGTCCACATCTATCAGAAGCCGAAGAAGAAGTGACCTCGAGCGACGACCGCCCCGAACCGGCTGAGGTCAAGAGCACCTCCGGGCCCTCCTTCGAGGTGCGCGACCTGGGCCGTCGCGGTTTCGAGGAGACCTATCGCCTGCAGCAGGACCTGCTGCAGGCGCGGCTGAGGGAGGAGGTCGGGGACCTGCTCCTGCTCGTGGAGCACGACGCCGTCGTCACACGGGGCCGGCGGTCCGCGGAGGGAGATACGGCTGGGGTCCCCTTTCCCGTGGTGACCATCGAGCGCGGCGGTGAGGCGACCTTCCACGGCCCGGGCCAGCTAGTCGCGTACCCGATCTTCAAGATGGTGGAGGGGCAACGGGACCTGCACGCCTACCTCCGCTGGCTCGAGGGCATCGTGATTAGATCGCTCGCCGCTGTCGGGGTCGAGGGCCGTCGTGAAGAGGGGTTCACGGGGGTCTGGATCGGACCGCAGAAGGTCTGCTCCATCGGCGTTGCGGTCAGAGGGTGGGTGACCTGGCACGGCCTCGCCGTCAACGTGACCACCGATCTCGACGCCTACAGGAGCTTCTCGCCCTGTGGACTGCGCGGTGACGTGATGACCCGGGTCGCAGACCATGTGGGGGACGGGAGCGCCGAGCCAGGGCGGCTCATGGAGCGCTTCAAGGAGGCCCTCACGTCGGCTTTTGGCAGCGCTGGCCCCCTGACCCCAGGTCAGTGACGTCGCGGCCCTCACGGTCGGAAAAATCTTCCGGAGGAATGATCCGGTTGGCTTTCTGCGCCGGAGGCAAAAGGGAACCGGCGCGCCGGGTCGATGACTCCATTTGTGAGACCCACGACCATGAACACCAGCGGAGATTCTGGTGGGCCTGCCGCCCACAACCACAGCCCGGAGAACGGTGGCGGCGAGATCCTCGACGCTAAGGCGCTCGATGTCCTCCGAGAGCTAGGTGGAGGAGACGCCGAGTTTCTCTCGGAGATCGTCGAGCTCTTCCTCGCCGAGGCTCTGACTCGTGTGAATGAGATGCACGCCGGGTTGGAGGGGCTCGAGAAGGACCGGGTCCTCCAGGCTGCGCACGCGCTCAAGTCATCGAGCGCGCACGTCGGGGCCGTCGAGTTCTCGCGCTGCTGCGCGGAGCTGGAGAGTCACTGCCGGTCCAGCGAGCAGAGCGAAGACCTCATCTTGACGGGTCGCCGGGCGGTGGCCATGTACGCGGAGGTCCAGGTGGCCCTCAAGGCCGTCCTTGGTGCCATCTGATTCAGCTCAGGGCTTGATTCCATGCAGAAGCGCGCGATCCCCGTCGAGTTTGAAGAGCTCAAGAGCTCTGGCACCCTCCCCTCGCCGGCGGGAGTGGGAATCAAGATCCTCGAGATCACGCGCACCGACGAGTTCAGCGCGGATGACATGGGGCAGGCGATCATGTCGGACTCCTCCCTCACCGGCAGGATCCTGGAGCTCGCCAACTCGGCCGACCGGGCGGGCCAGGAGCCGATCACCACGGTCTCAGCGGCCATCATGCGCCTCGGCGCGACGACCGTCCGAAACCTGGCGCTGGCCTTCTCGGTCATCTCCGAGCGGGATGATGGGTCATGCAAGGCCTTCAACTACCCGCTCTACTGGTCGGGTTCGCTCGCCCGCGCGGTCGCCGCCAAGTCGCTCGCGCAGCACGTCCCCGGCGTCTCCTCCGAGGAGGGGTATGTCGCGGGCCTGCTCGCCGAGGTGGGGGTGCTCGCGCTGGCGACGGTGCACAGTGAGCCCTACGCGAAGGTGCTCCTCGAGACGCGCGGGCAGCCTATGAGCGTCGTTCTCGCGGCCGAGAATGCGACCTTCGACATCGATCACGCCACCATCTGCTACTGCATGATGCTGGATTGGGGCCTCCCGGAGTCGTTCGCGTCCGCCGTCGAGAGCTTCAACCTCGATAGGCTCTCCAGTAAGGAAGCGGCAGAGCTCGACTCTCTGTCGGATCTGCTCCGCTTCGCGGACGCCATCTCGTCCGCCATGCTCTTCACCGCGACGACACCGCCGCGCAGGATCAACGAGGTGGGGGAGCAGATCGAGATGCTCCAGCAGGTCCTCGAATACTCCGACGCCGACCTCGATCGGCTGCTCGGGCAGATCTCGGGCGAGTGGAGCCGGTGGGGCGAGCGGCTCGACATCTCCACCTGCGACGTGAGCTTCAGCAGCATCAGGGAAGCGATCGCTCGGGGACGCGAGGCCTTCAAGAAAGAGGTCGAGCTGCAGACCGGCGGCGCGATCAGGTGCGAGTCGGTGGTGGCAGACACGATCGTCACGACCACGGACGCCGTCGAGGACGCGCGGGGGCTGGGGTCCGAGAGGATCAAGGTCCTCGCCGTGGATGACGACCCTGTCGCGCTCCGTCTGCTGGTCGCCACGCTACGCAAGCAGGGCTTCGACGTCACCTTCGCCAAGAACGGTTCGGAGGCGATGCGGATCTCCATGCGCGAGGGTCCGGACATCATTGTCGCCGACCAAGAGATGCCTGAGATGAGCGGCCTCGAGCTGACTCGGGCGCTGCGTCGGTCCAAGCGCGGGTCCTCCATGTACATCGTGCTCCTGACCGGTGCGCGAGCCGAGGACCTCCTCGTGACCGCCTTTGAGTCCGGCGTCGATGACTTCATCCAGAAGCCGTTCGACGCGAACTTCCTCCTGGCTCGGCTTCGGGCAGGGATGCGAATCGTGGGACTCCAGCGGCGTATCGAGGAGGACCGCCGCACCATCCTCCGGCAGCTCGCGGACAAGAACAACTTCAACCGCAGGCTGAAGATGCTCTCGCTGACGGACCTGCTCACCGAGGTGCCGAATCGCCGGCATGCTATGGAGCGGGTCGAGTCCGAGTGGAAGTCTGCCAATCGACGTGGCACCCAGTTCGCCGTGGTGATGGTCGACATCGACCACTTCAAGGCGGTCAATGACACCCACGGCCATGACGTGGGTGACCGGGTCCTCAAGTCCACGGCTCAGGTCATGAGCAGCACGCTCCGGGGCGAAGACCAGGTCGCGCGGCTTGGTGGCGAGGAGTTCCTCATCATCGCCCGTGGGGCCGTGCTGGAGGAGGCTCGAGTCCTCGCCGAGCGCGTCAGGATCGTCGTTGAGGAGAACATCGTCGAGGCCGACGGCTATCGGGGCAGCGTGACGGTCAGCCTCGGTGTGGCGGCCTTTGATCAGGGCTTCACCGGCGTGTCCGAGATGATGAAGGCCGCGGACGACGCGGTGTATCAGGCGAAGAATCTCGGCCGGAATCAGGTTCGCGGGGCTAGGGAAAGTTCCTCATGTGCCGATGAGCCGCATAAGCGCCGCCTGTCCGCCTGAGGGCGGCCGCGCCCCCCGCTCCCATCATGCATCCCCAGTTCAACGAGCTCCGGCTGACGGGTAACCTGCCGTCACCCTCGGCGGCCGGCTTGAAGATCCTGACGCTGACGTCGAAGGAGGACTTCGCCTACGACGAGCTGATCAAGACCATGCTCGCGGACCCTGCCCTGTCGGGCCGGATCATCAAGATCGCCAACTCGGCGAATCGAGACGGGCTGCCGGCGGTGCACACGGTGGCGCAGGCCACCATGCGTCTGGGCGTGCGGGCGGTGCGATCCGTCGCCCTTGGATTCTCGCTCATCGCTGACAACCGTCGCGGGGCGGCCAAGGACTTCGACTTCCAGCAGTACTGGTCCGATTCACTGGCGACCGCCGTCGCCGTGCACATGTTGGCCCAGGTGACGCGCTTCCCTGACCCGGCCTCGGCCTTCACGTGCGCCCTCTTGTGCGACGTGGGGAAGCTCGCGTTGGCCTGCGTCCACCCGGAGCGCTACTCGGCCATCATCAAGGCCAACACAGGGGCTCCCGACCTCGCGCTGGCCAAGGTCGAGGCGCGCGAGTTTGGCATCGATCACTTCGAGGTGACCTCCGAGCTGATGGAGCACTGGGGACTCCCTGGAGAGTTCCAGGAGGTGGCGCTACTGCGCGCCATGGACCCCGACCCCTCGGATGACGATCTCGTGGACGTAGGAGGGCCGCCCGAGCTCCTGGACCTTGTCCGGAGCGGGCGCCAGATCGCCCGGGTGATGAACGGGAGCTGGGAGATCGAGGATGCTCGCTGGCGCGGCCTCTTCCTGTCGCTGCAGCACGTGGGCGAAGAGCTCGCCATGGACCCTGACGCCCTGCTCTCGATCTGTGACGCCATCGTGCCGAGCCTCGAGGACTGGGGTCGACTGATCGATCTCCCGGTTCCATCGGCCGGGAGCTTCCAGGACATCGCCGCGGAGATGGAGCGGCGAGGCATGCGGTCTGCGCTCATCTCGACCACCTTCGAGATCGGCGTCGACTTTGCCGAGGAGGCGGCGGAGCCGAGCGTGTTCCAGGAGGACCTGGACCGTCCGCTGCTCCCGCTGGATAGCTTCAGCAGCGATGGGCAGGCTCCCTCGCGCATCCTCGTCGTCGAGGATGACCCGCAGATGCTGCGCCTCCTCGCGCATCACTTGAAGCGTCAGAACTTCGATGTGATGACGGCGAGTTCGAGCTCGGACGGGCTCTCGATGGCGCTCGAGCACACGCCCCAGATCGTGATCTCGGATTGGATGATGCCAGAGATGAGCGGCGTCGATCTCTGTCGAACCCTCCGTAGGAGTCAGGCAGGCTCGCGCATGTACCTCATCCTCGTCACCGCATGCGGGGACGACGAGCAGGTGGTCGAGGCCTTCGATGCGGGGGTGGATGACTTCGTAGGGAAGCCCTTCAACCCCCGGATCCTGCTCGCGCGTGTGGGGGCCGCGGAGCGCGCGATCCAGCTACGCGAACGCGCAGAGGCCGCGGAGCGCGCCCGCCTGCGCCAGGTGACTGAGCTCGGGATCATGACCCGGAAGCTGCGTGCCGCCGCGCTCACCGATGCGCTCACCCACCTGCCCAACCGCCGCTACGCGATGAAGCGGCTCAAGCAGGAGTGGGAGGGGATGCACCGGAACGGGCGCGGGCTGGCGGTCACCATCGTCGACATCGACGCCTTCAAGCGTGTGAACGACCAGTTCGGCCATGACACTGGTGACGCCGTCCTTCGTTCCGTCGCGCTCCATCTTCAGTCTCACACCCGGGGCTCAGATGTCCTCTGCCGGCTGGGAGGTGAGGAGTTCATCGTGCTCAGCGTTGGCGGCACGGCCGAGACAGCGTCGCTCGCCGCGGAGCGCCTGCGGGCGGCGATTGAGGCCAAGGCTGTCCACCACGGGGACTTCCATGAGTCCGTCACCGTGAGCCTCGGCGTGGCGATCGCCACGCCAGAGATGGAGACGTTCGATGACCTGATCAAGGCCGCGGATGAGGCTCTGTACGAGGCCAAGGAAGGGGGCCGGAACAGGGTGTGTAGCGCGGGTACTGCGCCTGATCCTGCCAGCGGCCGTCAGTCTGATCGCCGCTCGGCCTGAGGGTCGCCGGCAGAGAGGCCGTCTCGCCACCAGGGTCCGATCCACGCGGTCGCGCGGTCGACCTGGACGACCCGGAGGTAGAAGTAGCGGCGCCTGAGCGTCTCGGGGAGGTCGACCTCGAAGGCGGCGTCCATGAGGCTCATCGCCTGCGTATCAGGGCGATCAGCGTCGCCGGCTCCAGGGCGCAGGGTGCGCACCTCGGACCCCGCAGCCCCCTCGATAGACGGGCCCAGGACGAGGTCGATTCGGTCCAATGGAGCCGTGCCGTGGAATCGGATCTTGACCCTGGAGCTCCCTTCAGAGGCATCGGGAGAGCGCTCGACGAGGGCGATCAAGCGTGGCCCGCTCGTGGCATAGGCGGCCCGCGCTCGGAGCGCTTCCATCACTGCTGCCCGGCCGCCTGATGGGGCGAGGATCGCCGCCAGTCCACCGGTGCCAGGGACCTCCCCCGATCGCTCTGTCGCCGGACGCCACCCGTAGGTGGGCGACAGGTGCGGGAGCCCGGGGTGTCCGTCATGCGAGTCTCCAGAGCCGATGAAGCCGAGGCGGAGGCCTCGATCGAGCTGATCCCGCACGAACCATCCGTCTCGGCTGCCGGCGACGACCTGGGGCGCGTCCCGCGCCTCGCTGGAGCCGTGGACGGAGACGATCTCGGTGACGGGTTCGATGAGCGGATCCGGCGTGTACGTCCAGTTCACGGGGATCGGGTTCCCGGAGCTGTGGTGTGCGATGGTCATGGCCGGCTGGCCCTCGAGGGCAGCCCACAGCTCTGCCGGCGTGTCCGTCGCAGGGTCCATGGACGAGAGGATCGGGCCGCCAGCGTCGAAGCGCAGGACGTGCCGGTGTCCGTGGATCCAGCTGGTCCACTCGTAGCCGTGGAGCGTGACCAGCCCTCCGGGGGCGTTGAAGCGCTCGGTCACCTCCCGCATCTCCTCCTGCCACGCGGGCACCTCGTCGAGGAAGCGGGGGCCGAAGTGATCGTGATCCGTGAGGGCGAGGACGTCGAGGCGGGCGGTGTCCCGGGCGTACAGGAAGTAGTCCTCGACGGCCCCGGTCCCGTCCGAGCGGCCCGTGTGACCGTGGAGATCGCCCCAGAGGATGCGGGGGGCCTCGAGGTCGACGAGGAGCGGGTTGGAGACGGATCGGGCGATGGACCCGTCCGGTAGCGTCAACGCCGCCTCGACCCGCAGGACCTCCGGCGCTTCCAGCGCAGGGGCGATGAGCTCAAAGGTCGCGAACCCCTGCTCGTCTAGCTCCACGGTCTCGGGCAGGGGGACGTCCCCTGAGAGAGCGCCCAGGACCTTGAGCGTGGCGCGGCCGATCCACGGCGTGCCATCCACCTCCGGGGCTCGGTTGGCCCAGCCGTCCAGCGCCGACACGTGGAACCGCAGGACCTCTCCCGGTCGAGCGGTGCTCGGGCCCAGCACCACCACGCGTTCAGGTGCTCGCGGCGCAACGTCCACCGAAGGTGAGGCCGGAAGGATGGCCCGGACCCCGTCGCCGTCGCCGTCCACCGAGAACCAGAGCCGGGCGTCGCGGCCCGCATATCGGTCCGCCCTCGAGCCCGCGGGGCCGGCGCCGTAGTCGATGGTGACCAGGTCGCCGCCCTCCAGTCCCTCGCCGCCCACGGTGAGAATGAGCAGGCCCGAGTCTTGGCCGCCGAAGGTCTCGGCCGCCAGGGTGGTCTCCGCGCGGCTGACAGCGACGTTGGTGTAGCCCGGCAGCTCCGCGCGCTGGACCTGAGGCGTCGACCAGCCCCAGAAGGGCTCCGGCATGAAGTGGATCGAGCCGCCCGGGGCGATCCCTGTCTCCGCGACCTCGAACTCGAACGTCCACCGTCCAACGCCGCCTGCGACGACTCGATCGGGAGCGCGGATCACGCGGACCAGGCCCTTGCCATCGGAGGGGTGGCGGGGGGCGAGCAGGTCCGCCTGGAACTGCTCGACCTGGCCCCAACGGGCGGTGGGGGGATCGGGATTGGGGCTCTGGCTCGGTACCTCGGGCTCCTCGAGGTCGCCTCCGCCGCAGGCGGCCGTGAGGGCGAGGAGCCCGAGGGCGCAGCGACGTGCGGGGTGACGGGGGACCATGTTCCCTGCACACTAGCGTCATGACCTCCGCCACGCTCGACCCGGCTGCGCTCCGGGACCACGTCGCCCGCTCCTGGCGGGATTCGATCCTCCCTGCCATCTCCGACTTCATCCGTATCCCGGCCAAGTCACCGGCCTTCGACGCGGACTGGGCGGCCAACGGCTTCCTGGACGACGCGGTCGAGCTGGCGGCCGCCTGGTGCCGCGAGCGGAAGCTCGCGGGTATGACCGTCGAGATCATCCGCCTCGAGGGCCTGACGCCGACGCTACTCGTGGAGGTGCCCGCCTTTGGCATGCCGGCCGGCGCGGACGGCGGCACGATCCTCATGTATGGCCACCTGGACAAGCAGCCCGAGGTGACCGGCTGGGATGAGAACAAGGGTCCCTGGGAGCCCGTGGTCGAGGACGGCAAGCTCTACGGTCGCGGGGCGGCGGACGATGGGTACGCCGTGTTCGGATCCCTCGGCGCTCTTGAAGCGCTGCAGGATCAGGGCGCGCCACACCCGCGCTGCGTCTGCCTGATCGAGACCAGCGAGGAGAGCGGGAGCCCGGACCTCGCCGCTTACGTGGACCACCTCAAGGGGCGCATCGGGACGCCGGGGCTCGTGGTGTGCCTCGACAGCGGCGCGGGAGACTACGAGCGGATGTGGCTGTGCACCTCCCTGCGCGGCAACGTCAACGGCGACCTCCGGGTCTCGACTGTCTCCGAGGGGATCCACTCCGGCGACGCGAGCGGCGTGGTGCCGTCGAGCTTCCGCGTGGCGCGGCGGCTCCTCGACAGGGTGGAGGACGCCGACACCGGCGAGGTGATCCTGCCTGCGCTGCGCGCCGAGGTCCCGGCGGACCGGATGGCCCAAGCCGAGGCCGCTGCGGGCGTGCTCGGGGACACCGTGCACGACAAGTACCCGTTTCAGCCCGGGG
>CAJQPT010000094.1 GCA_905480285.1 uncultured bacterium | reverse complement strand
GAGCGGATCGAGCGCTGCCGCGAGGCGGCGCGGATCTTCCTGGAGGACGACCTGCCCATCGGCGACGGCGTGATGCAGTCCGCCGACGACTACGTCGCGCAGCTCAGCTCCACCAGCGGCCTGCCCCACGTGATGGTGCGGGCCAACATGGAGAAGTGCGCCTTCGTCCTCGCCGAGATGACCACCATCCTGCGCGGCCTCATGCGCGGCATGGACCCCGGCGTGCTCGACCAGGGCTACGGGGACCACGACGGCGTGCCCGTGTGGTACACGCCCAGCGCCCGCGCCCTGGGCGCGGTGCTCCCGAGCAACTCGCCTGGCGTCCACTCGCTCTGGATCCCGTCCATCGCCCTCGGCGTGCCCCTGGCCCTCAAGCCGGGCCGCGAGGAGCCCTGGACGCCCATGCGCATCGCGCGGGCGATGATGGCCGCGGGCTTCCCGTCGGAGGCCTTCAGCCTCTATCCCACCGACCACGAAGGGGCCGGCACCCTGCTCGAGTGCTGCGACCGCTCCCTGCTCTTCGGCGACGCCCGCGTGGCCGAGAAGTACGCCGGCGACCCGCGCATCGAGATCCACGGGCCCGGCCGCAGCAAGGTGCTGGTGGGGGACGACGTGGCGGACGACTGGGAGCAGTTCATGGACGTCTACGTGGACTCGGTGGCCCGCAACGGCGGCCGGAGCTGCATCAACGCCTCCGCGATCTATATCCCGCGCCACGGCGAGGCCCTCGCCGAGGCGCTCGCCGCGCGCCTCGCCCAGATCGAGCCGCGACCCCACGACGACCCGGACGCGCAGATCGCCGCCTTCGCCAACCCGGCGTTTGCCGACATGATGAGCGGCGCGATCGACGCCGGCATCGAGAAGGGCGGCGCCCACGACGTGACCATGGCGGCGCGGGGCGGCTCGGCTCGCCGCGCGGAGCTCGGCTGCTCGGTCTACCTGCGTCCGACCGTGGTGCGCTGCGACTCGATGGAGCACCCCCTCGCGAACACCGAGTACATGTTCCCCTTCACCAGCGTGGTGGAGGTGCCCCAGGAGCGCATGCTCGAGGTCATGGGCCCGAGCCTCGTGGTCTCCGCGCTCAGCCGAGACGCTGCCTTCCTGCAGTCGCTCACCACGAGCCCGTTGATCAGCCGGCTGAACGTCGGGCCGGTCCCCACCTCCACGGTGGAGTGGGATCAACCCCACGAGGGCAACCTGTTCGAGTTCCTGCACGAGCGCCGCGCGCTCCAGCGCGCCGCCGGCTGGTAGGCAGCGGGCCCATGTTCCGCGAGGACGAGCGCACACGGGTCATCGAGGCGTCCGGGGGGCTGGCCCGCCTGGGGGCGCTGGCCGCAGAGCTCGGCGGGTCGCGGGTCATGGTGGTCTCCGACCCCGGGGTCGCCGCTGCCGGGCACGCGGCGCGGGCGGCGGAGGTGCTGAGGAGCGCTGGGCTCGAGGTCGAACTCCACATCGACGTCGCGGAGAACCCGAAGAGCAGCGACGTGGCCAAGGCGGCCGTCGTGGCGGCCGCGTTCGGTCCGGACCTCTATGTCGCGGTGGGCGGTGGGAGCGCCATCGACACCGCCAAGGGCGCGAACTTCGTGGAGGTGTGCGGCGGCCGTATGGAGGACTACCGCGGGCATGACACCGCCACGGCCGCCCTCCGACCACTCATCGCGGTGCCAACGACCGCGGGGACCGGGTCCGAGGTCCAGTCGTTCGCGCTCATCGGGGACGGCGAGACGGGGGCCAAGATGGCCTGCGGCGACCCCTCCGCGGCACCACGGGCCGCGCTCCTCGACCCCGAGCTGACCCTCTCGATGCCCCGCCGAGTCACGGCCATGACGGGCCTGGACACCCTTGCTCACGCAGTGGAGAGCGCGGTCGCGCGGCCCCGTGACCCGTCCACCGACGGCCGCAGCCGGGAGTACGGCTGCTCCGCCTTCGCCCTCGTCAGCGCGGGGCTGCCCCGGGTGCTCGAGGCGCCCGGGGACCTGGACGCGCGGGCCAGCATGATGCGGGCGTCCGCGCTGGCGGGCCTCGCCATCGAGCACGCCATGCTCGGGGTCGCTCACTCCATGGCCAACCCCCTCACCCGCCACCACGGCGTTCCCCATGGCCTGGCCGTTGGCCTGATGTTGCCCCACGTGGTGCGCTTCAACGCGGCGGATGACTCGGCCGCCGGGGACACGATCCGCGGGACCTATGCGGCCCTCGCCGCAGCGGCTGGCCTGGATGGAGCCAGCGACGCGGCCCTCGCCGGGGCCCTGGCCGATCGGTGCGCGCGCCTCCTCGAGCTCTCCGGGCTGAGCACCGGCCTACGGCAGCTCGGGGTCACGGCCGCAGACCTCCCCGTCCTCGCGGCCGAGGCGGACGAGCAGTGGACGGCTCGCTTCAACCCCCGCGGGGTGGACGCGGCGGCCTTCGAGGGGCTGCTGAGCGCCGCGCTCTGACGGCACCTGGGGCGCCTCCGGCGCCGGGTGGCCTGTCGCGATCTGGGGGTCTCGAGGGCCCGTAAGGTGGCGCCGTTGGGGGTCGCCGCTGATCTCGCCGGAGAGGCCGTGCGTCGCTCGCCGAATCCCGCACACTCTGGCGCTCTCCGGCGCCCCCATGGGGGGCCAGGGACGACCCCTCCATGACCGACTCACGCGCGCCCAGCTACGGACGGTTCGGCACCTTCGGTGGTGTCTTCACGCCGTGCACGCTCACGATCCTGGGCGTGATCATGTTCCTGCGCTTCGGCCAGGTCGTGGGCAACGCGGGGCT
>CAJQPT010000093.1 GCA_905480285.1 uncultured bacterium | reverse complement strand
GATCGCGAGATGCACTCCGAAGTCCGCCACGTACTCGGCCGCCTCGTCGGAGGCCATGGAGGTCTTGACCGCGGCGGCGCTCTCGGGTGTGAGCATGCCGCGCTTGCGCCAGTCCAGGACCCGTCGTCGGACGTGATGGTTGGCCCAGCGCTGTCGGCGCGAGCGCAAGAGGAAGAACCGCCCGTAGGACGCCAGGCCGCGGAGGCTGCCCCGGAAGTTCACCCGCGACCAGGCCGCCGCCGCGAGCCCCCTGACCCGACGTGGCATGGAGGTCACCGCGCGGAGCAGCAGATGCCCGTTCCAGCGCAGCGAGCTCCCCAGATAGCGCGGCGCATCCTCCGCCGTGAGCTTCCCAGCGGCGAGGTGAGCTTGGACGCCCCGCTGGTGCCGCTTCAGGGCTCGCCATCGTGACTGCGCCGCCCCGAGGTCCGCTGCCAGGGCACATAGCTCGCGGTAGCCTTCATGGCCGAGTTGCGCTCTGAGCGCGCCGCCTTTGCCCTCGAGGTAGCCCGCGAGTCGCGCGCAATCCACGTCGTCGAAGAGCCAGCAGCGGTGCTTGGCGCAAAGCGGGAGATACGTGGTGGCGAGGGTCCAGAACGCCATGGGAACGAGCGCCGGGACGCCCGATTCGGCGTCGATCCAGACCCAGCGTGCTGGCGCGGACGAGAGGTCTCGCATGTAGTTCGCGGCGGCCACCGGGTTCCCCTTTCCCGCCTGCCAGAGCAGCCCGTCGAAGCCGCTCTCCGCGAGGTGCTTCTGGAGTGGACGCATGAAGCCGCCGACGAGATCGCTGACCTCATCCTCGTCACCGTCCCCGAGCGAATGCTGCAGCTGGGTATGACGGCCCAGGACGCGTTCGGCACGCAGCTCGAAGGCCCGGTGCTCCTCATCCCATCGCGCCCCGTGGGTCTCCGGCAGCCGGAGCGCCCCCTTGAACCAATACTTCACGAGCGGAGCCAGGATCCTGCGCCGCAACACCGCGCATTCCACGGCGTCCGCGTTCCAGCGATAGGGGTTCACTGCGCCTGTGAGAGCGAGATTCACGAGGCTGCTCGCGCGGTCCGGCAGGAACACCTTGCAAGCGAGGGAGCGTCCGTCCGGGAGCGTCTCCTCGAAGACCTGGCCGGACCTTCCCGCGCCCAGCCGCCTGCGGGCCGCCGTATCGGTCGATGACGCTCTTTCGGGGGCTTCCATGGGGTTCACGCTCATCCTGCAGACCGTCCGTCTCCCTCTGCCGATCGTCCCCCTCCGACCCCAAAATCAAGCCAAAATGCAACATCCAACCCCGAGGTGTGTGCCCCCGCCGTCCCGCAAGGCCCCAGCGGGCCTCTCGCCAGCTCCGCTGCCAGGGTTCACAGCTCCGCTGCCCGGGTTCACAGCTCCGCTGGCCAGGTTCATTGGGCTTCGAGGTCCGTCAGGGCCGAGGCCTGAGGTCGCCGCAGGGGCGATGGACCAGCTTGCGTCCCTGGCCCGCCCAGGTGCCCGCAGGCGCAATAGAGCCGCACCACCGGCCTCGCGCTGGAAACAAATACGGGTTTACCCCGAACGCTTACCCCGAAAGCATCGGGCATTCCCTATAGTGACGTCACATCAGACGGGTAAACCCTTAAGAGCGGGCTGCCAACCGCCCTTACGAGAACCTCCGCCTCCACTGCCCCGCCCGCCGCTCACACGTCGGGCACAACAAAAGAGCCTCCTGCCATGAAGCAACTTCCCCTCCTCATCAGCGCCGCGGCCGCACTCGCCGCGCCCTCCGCTGCCCAGTTCAACGTCACTGGTGCTGGAGGGGCGATCCCCGACAACACCGGCGGCGGGCTGGGCACCTTCCCGGTTGCGATTCCCGCCCCTGGGGGGGCGCTGTCGACGACCGTGACCCTGCCGTCCGACGCCGCGACGATCGACGCCATCCACCTGAACGGGCTGGATCACACCTGGATTGGTGACCTTCAGATCGTGCTGTTTGATCCGAACGGCACCGGTCACGTCCTGGTGAACCGGGTCAACTACATGAACTCGAGCAGCTTTGGTTCCTCCTGCGATGTGATCGGGGACTACAGCGTCGTCGAGAGCGGCGGGCTTGGATGGCCGACCTCCTCGGGCGCCGGCTGCAACAACGGCTCCGAGCTGATCGAGGGACCGTACGAGCAGTACTTCTTCGCCGATCCGCAGGGTCAATGGAGTCAAGGGGCCGACAACATCTTCGACACCCCCATGTGCCAGATCCCTGTGATCCCGGGCGGCACCTACGAGCTCCAGATCTACGACTGGGCCGGTGGCGATATCGGCACCCTCGACGCGTTCGCCATCAGCGGTGAGACCGAGGCTCCGAACCCGACCTGCTCCCAGAGCCTGGACAACCAGACGATCGAGCCTGGCGGCATCTCCTGCACCTCGGGGGCCCCCAGCAACTTCGCCGTCGATAACCAGTGGCTGCGTCGCTACAGCCCCGCGGCCGACTGCGGCGTGGACGGAGCGGTCATCGTCGAGGGCGTCACCTTCGGCGTCGAGCTCGCCGCCAGCCCCACGGGCGCCGGTCAGCCCATCCTGCTCCGGGCCTACTCCATCCCCGAAGGCGCAGCGTTCTCCTACGGGAACATGAGCCTGCTCACCGAGCAGGAGGAGATCGTCCCGGACGGTGCCAACCAGGTGATCACCGTGCGCTTCGCGTCTCCCCGAGTCCTGACCCTCGGCTACGACCTGGTGGTCGAGGTCGCAAAGGAGACGCCCGGAACCGCCGAGTTCGTCTACTTCCCGGGCTCGAACGGCCTCGGGCAGACCGCGCCGTCGTACATCGCGTCCGCGAGCTGCGGTCTCGTCGAGCCCACGGACCTGGGCTCCATCGGGTTCCCCGCGACGCACCTCATTCTCGACCCGGTCTACTCCACCAAGTTCGTGGGTGATTCGATCTGTGGTCGCAGCGAGCCGAACTCCTCGGGCCTCTCCGCCTCGATCCATGCCCTGGGCACGGACCTCTTGGCGCGTAACGACCTGACCCTCAGCTGCGCCGGCCTGCCGATGGACACCTTTGTGTTCCTGCTCGCGAGCCAGTCCGAGGCCATCTCCTTCCCCGGCAACTCCGAGGGCTTCCTCTGCCTCACCGGGAGCATCGGTCGGGGCGTCGGCGGTGTCATCGGCAACTCCGGCCCGAGCGGAACCTTCACGGTCGCCGCTGACCTCCGCTCGCTCCCCCAGCCCACGGGGAATGTGTCCGCCCAGTGCGGCGAGACCTGGTACTTCCAGGGCTGGTTCCGCGACGCAGTGGGCGGCGTGACGACCTCCAACATGACGGACGCGGTGAGCGTGACCCTGCGCTGATCGAATCGGAAGGGGCGTGGCGCTCGACCATGAGCGCCACCCTCGCTCTGACAAGAGCGGTTCCGGCGGAGCGATCCGCACCGTGAGCCGAACGCGAGCCAGGGGGCCGCTGCGGGACGTCCCGCCGCGGCCCCCTGGCTGTCCCTGACTCCGCCACCGCCCGCTCAGACCCCTCGCTTGGTGGGCCGATCAGCCGTCTCCCTGGAGGGCGGGTCGGGTCTCCGGTCCTTCGCGCGCTGCAGGAGGTACCGCTGGTACAGCTCGGCGCGGCGCTCCGGGTGCGTCTCGCCACAGTCCGTGGTCTCCTCCGGATCGTCGGCGAGGTTGAACAGCTGCCAGTCCTTCGGACCGGCGGGCGCCCTCTTTCCGTAACGAACGATCTTCCAATCTCCGTGCCGCAGGGCCCGTCGATTGCTGGAGGAGCTCCAAACCCAGTAGAGATCGCGGGTCCGCAGCTTCTCGGAGGCTGCCGCGCCACGCAGGAGCGGAGTGAGGTCGCAGCCGTCGGTCGCCGCGGTGGCCAGCCCGTCTGCCGGCGGGGTGGCCCATGCGGTCGCCGGTGCGCCCGCGATCCGAGCGAGGGTCGGCATCCAGTCCACGACGTGCACCGGCGTGGCCTCGTCCCGACTCTCGATGCGTCCGGGCCACACGGCGAAGCCGGGTACGCGGATGCCCCCTTCGTAGGTGTCCGTCTTCTTGCCCCGCATGGGGATGGGCTGATTGAAGTCCGTTAGCTTCAGGTCATCGGGGTAGGCCTTCCCCGGCCAGCTGCCCTGGGGACCGTTATCCGAGGTGAAGAGGATCAAGGTGTTCGCGGCTTGCCCCGTTCGCTCCAGCGCATCCACCACCTCCCCGATCGCGTGGTCCATGTGATGGATCGCCGCGAGGAGGAGCCGCTTCTCCGGGTCCGGCTCCCCTTGGATGAGCCCCTCAGGGTCATGGAACCAGGGGATCTCGTCTTCATCGAGCCACCGAAGGGGATCCTCGGGATCAAGCTGGGTCGGGCGTCCCGTGAAGCGGCCACGCTCGTCCAGCGGCGTGTGCACCGCCTGAAAAGCGAGATAGAGAAAGAAGGGCTGATCTCGCTCGGCCTCGATCACACGGACGGCCTCCGCCGCCAGCAGATCCGAGGTGTGCACGCCGTTCTCCCACCCCGGGATGATCTCCCCGTTTCGGTGCCATGTCTCCGCGAACTTGCCCGCCCGATAGCGGTGGTCGTACATGCCGCAGGCTCCGGCGAGGGAGCCGTAGCTCTGGTCGAACCCGTGCTCGTTGGGCCCATGCTCCCGAGAGGAGCCCAGGTGCCACTTCCCCACCGCGTTCGTCGAGTAGCCGGCCCCCTTCAGCAAGGTCGCGAGCGTCGGCGTCCCCAGGGGAAAGGCCGGCGCGTTGTTCGCCTGCTGCGCCTGGGGCCCGAAGCGGGAGGGATAGCGCCCGGTCATGAGGGCCACCCGGGTCGGGGTGCATTGCGGCATCACGTAGTGCTGGGTGAAGCGCACCCCTGCGCCCGCGAGGGCGTCGAGGCGGGGGGAGTACACCGCCGGGTTGTGGTATCCGACATCCCCCCACCCCTGATCGTCGGTGACGATGACCACGACGTTGGGGGGCTCCTCCCCAAGGACGGTGGCGTGGGAGAACAGCGCCAGGGTGAGCGCTCCCTGGATCAGTCGTCGGGGCGTGAGGGTACGGTTCATGAAGGCGAGCATATCCCCTCGCCACGCCAGCGCCGTGCGGCGCCCAGTGGGAGGCGCGCACCCCGGTCCGGAGGACCCCTTCGGGCTGCAGGGCCGCCGTAGGCCCCGACGGGATCTGCGGGATCTGCGGGACCTGCGGGATCTGCGGGCTCTGCGGGCTCTGCGGGCTCTGCGGGCTCAGCAAGAGGTGGTCCCCCTGCACGGCGGAGGGGTGTCAGGATCGCCGCTCCCTTTGCGTTAGGATCGCGGCAGCGAGCCCGCCCGCCCGGCGCCCGGATCGCACCCGCCCATGCGCATCACAGCTCTCCCTCAATACAAGCGCGAGACGGCTCGCTTCCTGGAGGTGACCGGGACCCTGGTCAAGTACGGGCTCGCGGAGCATCTGGAGCGAATCGAGCCCGAGTTCCTACAGCGGTGGCTCGGTCATGAGGGACTGGAGGAGGTCGCCCGCCTCGGGTTAGGCGAGCGCGTACGCCTTGCCTGCGAGGAGCTGGGCCCCACCTTCGTCAAGCTCGGCCAGATCCTGAGCACTCGGCCCGACCTCATCCCGCTTGAGATCGCCCAGGAGCTGGAGAAGCTCCAATCGGGAGCCCCCGAGGATGATCCGGCAACGGCCCGCCAGATCGTCGAGGAGGAGCTCGGAGGGCCCGTCGAGGAGCTCTTCGTCAACTTCCACGATGCGCCCATGGCGTCCGCGTCCATTGGCCAGGTCCATCGCGCCTGGCTCGCCGACGGGCGCGCCGTCGTCGTCAAGGTGCAGCACCCGGGGATCGAGGAGCGGGTTGAGGTCGATTTCGACATCCTCGCGTCCATCGCCGCCCTCATGGAGCGTCACGACGAGACCGCTCGCTCGCTGCAGCTCACCGCCGTCATCCAAGAGGCGCGCCGCTCAGTACTCGGCGAGCTCGACTTCCGCCGCGAGCTGCGCCACCTGACCTACTTCCGCCGCGCCTTCGCCGATGAGCCGGGGCTCATGCTCCCCGAACCGATCCCCGAGCGCAGCGCCCGGCGAGTCTTGACCATGGGGTTCCTGGACGGGCGCTCGGTGGCGGACGACGCCCAGCTGGACGCGGAGGGCCGAGACCGCAGCGCCCTCGCGCTCACCGGAGCGCACGCCTTCCTGGACATGGTCTTCCGCGACGGGGTGTTCCACGCGGACCCCCACCCTGGCAACGTCATGGTGCTCGCCGACGGACGCCTCGCGCTCCTCGACTTCGGCATGGTCGGACGAGTGGACCGGGAGACCCAGGACGACCTGCTCGACCTGATGCTGGCATTTGTTCAGGCCGACGAGCGAGAGATCCTCAGGATCGTGCGCCGGATCGGCGTCTTCCCACCGGAGGTGGACGACGCGGCGCTCCGGCGCGACATCCTCGAGTTTCAGGGCGAGCTCTCCACCGCGCCCATCTCCGAGATCGAAGTCGGGCCTCTCCTGGAGGCCTTCACGTCGACCCTCCGCCAACACCGCATCCAGCTCCCGCCGACGATCTCCATGCTCGTCAAGCTGCTGATCATGCTGGAGGGCACGTCCCGCCACCTCGACCCGGGGTTCTCGCTGATGGAGGTCCTGCGTCCCTACTGCGAGAAGCTCGTCCTCCGCCGAGCCGCGCCCCGAGAGCGAGCGCGCCGGGCCCTGGAGACCGGCCGAGACTGGACGCGCCTGCTCGGCCGCTTGCCCGGGCTCCTCGACGACACCGCGCGCCGGATCGAGCGCGGCCAGGTGAAGATCGACATGGTCCACACCGGGCTGGAGGCCACGGTCAACCGCCTGGTTTCCGGGCTCCTGTGTTCGGCCATGCTGCTGGGCGGCGCCATGCTCTGGGCGCTGAAGGCGCCACCGGTGATCGCTGGGATCCCGATCGTCGGCGTCTTCGCCACGATGGTCGCGCTGCTCCACGGGATTCGACTCCTGTGGCAGGTTCGCCAGGCCAGGGGCTAGCGAGTGAGCTTCGATTAGTCCGGCGAATCGGACCGCATCGCCGCAACGCAAGACAGCCTCCGTAGCCCCTCCGTAGGCTGGGGCGAGACGACGGTGTCCACGCCACGCTCACCCGAGCACCCCCGCTCCTGGCACCCGCACAGCCTGCCCTAGCCATGATTCAACGCATCCTCTCCGCTGGCCCCCGCACCCGCCGCATCGCTCCCTCCCTCGTCGCCGCCCTTGCCCTCGTGGCCCAGGCTCCCGGCGCCGCCCAGTCGAAGCTCCTGGACCAGGTCCCCGCTGAAGCCCACACCGTGCTCCACCTGCAGGACGCCACGGTCGTCCTCGAGCAGATCCAGCGCAACGATGTCTACCGGCTCCTCGGAACCGAAGCTGGAGAGCCCCTCTACCACCAGCTCCGGAGCATGTCGGTGGAGGACTTCGACGACATGATCAACCTTGGCCAGGTGCTCGCTGGCGAGGCGGTGTTCTTCAAAGCCAAGCAGGGGGTTGGCTTCATGGTCGAGCCCAGGGGCGACCGCGTCCCCCTGATGGCCGCCCTGCGGCAGTTCACCAGCACACCGCCCGCCGGCGAGGGGATGACCCTCCAGCAGCTTGGCGGCTGCGAGGTGGAGAGCTCCGTGCCGCTTGACCTCGAGCCGGCCTCGGGCCCGCGTGGACGAGAGGCCATCGAGGTGGCGGGCGCCAGCTCGGACCCGGTCAGGGTGATGATCAGCGGGCCGCGAATCCTCGCAGCCATCTACGGAGACAAGGCCAGCGTTCGGGCCTGGACCATGGCGCTCTGCGGCGGCGCGCCGCAAGCCGACATCGCCCCGCTCGCCAGCAAGCTCCGCAGCGCGAGGGCCCTGCACGGCCCCGCGGGGCAGATGGAGGCCTTCACGGACCTGACGTTCTTCCGGGAAGAGGCCGCGGAGGCGCTCAGGGCCGCGGGCGAGGGAATGTCGATCGACCCCTCACGCCTGATCGGGCTCGACGAGAACGCCTACCTCTACGGCACCTTTGCCCTGCCGGCGGGGATGGACATCGACATCCGCCTCCACCTTCAGATCACTCCGGGGTCCCTGCTGGCGCGCCTCGCGGACAGCATGCGCCCGCTCCCCCCGGATCTCCTGGGGAGGATCCCGGCCGAGGTGACCGGGCTCCACTGCATGAACTGGGACTTCAACGGCTGCTATGCGCTGATCCTCAAGGCGCTCAGGGAGGACGACCAGGAGCGCGGTGCGGACCAGATCGACCAGGTGGTCGCCGCGGGCAGCGCGCTCGCCGGGAGCGAGCTCGAGCAGGAGTTCTTCGGGCAGTTCACCGGCGTCTTCGGCATGTTCTTCATGCCTCCCATGGACGCCCTCAGTCCGGCGGACGTGCAGGACGACCTCCTCGGCGTCTTCCTCCACATGGGGCTCTTCGCGAAGGTCAAGGACGCCGACGCCATCATGGAGGTGGTCGACGCCATGCTCGGCGCCGTCCGCATGGACCTGGACTTCGGCGCCGACACGCGGGGCTTCGAGGAGATGCGCCTCAAGGGCGTCGAGCCCTATGACGGGGGCCTCGCGTTCGGGGCCAACCACTTTCTGGCGACGGTGACCCGCCGGGTCATGGACGCCTCTCTTGCCACCTTCGGGGGTGAGACCGCGCGCTCGCTGCTCTCCGGCGCGAAGCTGCAGGCCATCTTCGACAGTCAACAAGGAGCCGCTGCGGTCTCAGCGTTCCGCCTGGGAATGCTGCGCGAGCTCATCCGTGAGGAGGAGCGCGGCGTGAAGCTGCCGGAGGGCATGGAGGGCCTGTACGACACCTACATGGTGTCCACCCTCCGTCGAGTGCGCGACGGATTTGACCTCCGCGTCCAGCTCCAGTGACCAAAGCGGGTCGGCGCACGGGGCCGGCTTACTTCACCCAGCCCAAGACGTCGCGAACGATGCTCCAGCGAGGAGCAGACGGCTCGGCTCCTTCGCCGAGGATCCAGTAGCGGCGGAGCCGGTCCACGGTGCCCGAGGCGGTGCGGAGCTCGATCCAGTGGTTCAGGAACTGACGAAGCTCCGGGTCACGTCCAGGGATCGCGTAGACGAGGGGGACCCCCGTACGCTCCTTGAGCGCCTGAACCACCGCGTACTGGGGATAGCGAAGCGTCCACGCGGAGCCCACCTCTGCGCTGGTCACGAGCATGTCGTAGGCGCCGTCCGACTCGAAGAAGTCGCCCAGGCGATCGAGCTCCACCAGCTCGATCCCCTCGACGTGAACGAGCCGCTGCGCCACGCGCTCCGAGGCGTACCCGCCTCGCCAGACCGCCACCCGCAGGCCCTCCATGGCCGCGATCTTCTCGAGGCTCGAGAACTCCGCCCTGCGGTGATCCTCGACCACCAGCGCGGCGGTCACGGTCAGGTAGGGCACGGTGAGGTCGACGCGCTCGGAGCGCCGCAGGGTGAGCTCGATTCCCGACATCGCCACGTCAAAGGTGTCCGCCTCCGCCTGCTCCCGGAGCCGGGAGAGGTCCAGCGGAACCAGCTCAAGGGTGAGCCCGCCGGCCGCCCCGCCAACGGAATCCATGCCCCCATCACTCTCGCTCCCTGGAGTCGAGTCCGCAGCGCCTCGCCGCCCAAGCCGCCCCTCTGCTGTGCCCAGGTCCAGGGCCAGTCGATGGGCCATATCCACGTCCAGCCCGACGAGGTCCCCGTCCCGGTTGAGAAAGGAGAACGGCAGGTGGTCCATGGCGACCCCGACCCGGAGAGTGCCGCGTCGACGGATCCGGTCCAGCCGCGACTCCCCGGGCCTCAGCGGCTCGGGGTTGGGCTGCGCGCTCCCAAGATAGATGGCCATGCCGGTGGCGGGCTCCGCGGAGATCATGGTCGCCAGCAGGTCCTGCTTGCCATGGGTCTCGATGAACCCCCTCGCGAGGTGCGCGCGCGTCCCGCCCACCAGCAGGGCGCCGACAACCGCGAGGCCCAGGGCCCCTCCGGCGAGGCGCCGCGGACGGAGCTTCAGGCCGCCCGCCATCCACACCGAGGCGAGCACCGAGAAGACCAGGATCCCCATGGTCCCCAGCACATCGCAGGTCCGCGCGGCCACGACGCCGGAGAGGAGGAAGAGCTGGAAGACGTCCGCGGGGAGCTGCTGCTGCTCCAGGAGCATCGGGATCGTCACCACGAGGCTCCCGAAGGAGCCCAGGAGCCCCGACGCCAGAAACTCCGGGTAGTCCCCTGACGCCATGGGTGAGCCGTAGAACCAGGCAGCGAAGGGGACGAAGAGCAGGCTCAGGATCTTGCCCAGGTGCGGGAACGGATACGCCAGCGCCACGAGCGCCGAGGGCTCGACCCCACCTTCGACCTTCCGGCTCTCGAGGAGCTTCTCCACGCCGGCGACGATCATCGGCAGGGTCACGAAGGTGCTCCCGGTCACGAAGGCCGTCAGGAGCGGCTCCTTGGCCGCCGCCATGACCTCGCGATACCGCAGGGGCGTCAGGGCCGACGCGATCAGAGGGAGGGCCCCGAAGGCGAGCAGACCCACCCCCAACACGATCGTGATGAGGTATCCCTGGAGGAGGGACAGCTGGCCGAGCGTGAGGGTGCCTGCGGCCTGAGCGGCGATCCCGAAGACCCCCAGAGGCGTCAGCTGCACCACCCACCGGTTGAGCCTCGTGAGCAGCTCCGCCAGCAGGTCGAGCAGTTCGATGAGCCGCTCCTTGCCCGGAAGATTGATGCTCACCGCGCCCGCCAGGATGCAGAAGAGCGCCACCGCGGGGATCAGCCCTCCCGCCAGCGCAGCGAAGGGATTGCTGGGGATGTAGAGCTGCTGATAATCCTGAGCCGGCGGGCGCTCCAACGAGCTGGAGCTGTAGAAGGAGCCCATCTCCCACGCCGGAAAGGCGAGCGCGAGCACCGGAAGGGCCAAGAGCCCTGTCATCCAGAGGAGGCCCAGCGAGCCGCTTGCGCAGCGAAGCAACCGACGTCCGCCGGCGCTGGAGAGCTTCGCGATGTTGGCTACGAGCG
>CAJQPT010000092.1 GCA_905480285.1 uncultured bacterium | reverse complement strand
ACCATCACGCCGCACTTGTCGCAGACGATGCCCTTGTGCTTGATGCCCTTGTACTTGCCGCACGAGCACTCCCAGTCCTTCTCAGGGCCGAAGATGCGCTCGCAGAACAGCCCGTCCCGCTCGGGGCGGTACGTGCGGTAGTTGATGGTCTCGGGCTTCTTGACCTCTCCGTACGACCAGGACCGGATGTCCTCCGGGGATGCCAGCGCGATGGTCACGCTGCCGTAGTCGTTGATCCGGTTGTACTTGGCGTCTGCCAGCGTCATGGGTCGAGTCTCCAGATGGTCCGGGGTGGCCGGGGCCGTCCCTCGGGGGGTCCAGAACGCCGGGGGGCGTTCCAGGTGTGGGTGTGTTTGCGCGCAGGGGGTGCGCCGCGGGGGGGAAAGGGTCAGGCCCCTCCCCCGCGGCGCGCAGTGATCAGAGGACGGCCTTCTTGTGGAGCTCCATGTTGAGCCCGAGGCCGCGGATCTCGTTGGTGAGCACCTCGAAGGACACCGGGGTACCGGGCTCCAGGATGTTGAGGCCCTTGACCATCGACTCGTAGATCTTGGTCCGGCCGTCCACGTCGTCCGACTTGACGGTGAGCTGCTCCTGCAGGATCGCCGCCGCGCCGTACGCCTCGAGGGCCCAGACCTCCATCTCTCCGAAGCGCTGGCCGCCGAAGCGCGCCTTGCCGCCGAGAGGCTGCT
Organism: uncultured bacterium; assembly: GCA_905480285.1. Classification (GTDB taxonomy): domain Bacteria; phylum Planctomycetota; class UBA1135; order UBA1135; genus Saltatorellus. The sequence continues at coordinate 2,968 of CAJQPT010000092.1, read as the reverse complement.
GGGTGATGAGGCTGTAGGGACCCGTGGCTCGTGCGTGAACCTTCTCGTCGACGAGGTGGTGCAGCTTGAGCATGTACATGATCCCGACGGTCACGTCCTGCTCGAAGCGCTCACCAGTCCGACCGTCGAACAGGGTGAACTTGCCGGAGGTCGGCATGTTCGCGTCCGTGAGCATCCCTTCGATCTCGGCCTCGGACGCACCATCGAAGGCGGGACACGCGCAGCGAACACCGAGCTCCGCCGCGGCCATGCCGAGGTGGGTCTCGAGGATCTGACCAACGTTCATCCGCGACGGCACGCCGAGCGGGTTCAGGACGATGTCCACCGGGGTGCCATCCTCCAGGTACGGCATGTCCTCGCGGGGGCAGATCTTGCTGATCACACCCTTGTTGCCGTGGCGGCCGGCCATCTTGTCCCCAACGGAGAGGTTCCGCTTGGTGGCGACGTAGACCTTGACCATCTCGAGCACGCCCGTGGGCAGCTCGTCCCCGCGGCTGAGGCGGTTGACGATCTTGTTCTTCTCCGCCTCCTTGTTGTCGATCTTGACCTGGAACTCGTGGATCAACTGGAGCGAGGCGTCGCGCTTGGAGCGGTCATCGTGCTCCTCCGCAGCGGCGAGGCAGAGGATCTTCACGCGGCGCAGCTCGTCGTAGGTGGACGTGTCGTCCAGCTCGAAGGGCCTGCCGGTGAGGTCGTCGTCGATGATCATGCCCAGCTTGTCCTGGACGTCCTTGAGCAGCTGCTGCGTGTAGGTACGAAGCGCGCGCAGGAACTCCTTCTCGGCGTCACGAATCACCGACAACGCCTTGGTGCGCTCTGCGTCGGTGAGGTTGACCCGGCGGGAGAACTTGTGCGCGTCGATCACGACGCCACGGGTGCCCGGGGGCATCGTGAGCGAGGCGTTCTTCACGTCCACGCCGGCCTTACCGAAGATCGCGTGCAGGAGCTTCTCCTCGGGGGTCAGCTCGCTCTTGCTCTTCGGGGCCACCTTGCCGACCAGCACGTCGCCGGCCTCAACGAAGGTGCCGATGCGGACGATGCCGCCCTCATCGAGGTTGGACAGGGCCTTCTCGCCGACGTTCGGGATGTCACGGGTGAACTCCTCCTTGCCGAGCTTGGTCTCACGGATCTCGACGTCGTACTCCTCGATGTGAATCGAGGTGAAGACGTCGTCCTTGACCAGGCGCTCGGAGACGAGGATGGCGTCCTCGTAGTTGAAGCCGTCCCAGGTCATGAACGCGACCATGAGGTTCTTGCCGAGGGCGAGCTCGCCGCCCTGGGTCGACGCGCCGTCGGCCAGCAGTTGGCCGGACTCGACCTCGTCCCCCACCTTGACCACCGCTCGGTGATTCTGGGTGGTGCGCTCGTTCATGCCGCGGAACTTCTGCTGGTGATACTCGTCGTCCCCGACGATGATCACGCGGCTATCCACGTACTCGACCGTGCCCGCGCGCTTCGCGAAGATGGGCATGTTGGAGTTGGCCGCGACGGCCTTCTCCATGCCGGTACCGACGACCGGCACCTCAGGGATGAGGAGCGGCACCGCCTGGCGCTGCATGTTCGAGCCCATCAGCGCCCGGTTGGCGTCATCGTGCTCGAGGAACGGGATGAGCGCGGCGGAGACCCCGATGATCTGCTTCGGAGAGACGTCGACGTAGTCGACCTCGCCCGGCGGCACCTCGACGTTGTCGCCGTCCTTACGGGCGAGGACTCGCTTCGAGAGGATCTTGTTCTTCGAGTCGAGCTCGACGTCGATGGGCGCCATGACCATCCCGGTCTCCTCGTCAGCGCGGAGGAAGTCGACCTCGTCGCTGAGCACACCCTTCACGACCTTGCGGAAGGGCGTGGTGAGGAAGCCGTAGTCATCCAGCGTCGCGTACATCGCGAGCGAGGAGATCAGACCAATGTTGGCGCCCTCAGGCGTCTCGATCGGGCAGAGGCGGCCGTAGTGCGACAGGTGCACGTCACGGACGTCGAAGCCCGCGCGCTTCCGGTTCAGGCCGCCCGGGCCCAGCGCAGAGAGTCGACGCTCGTGCGTCAGCTGGCTGAGGGGGTTGGCCTGGTCGACGACCTGGCTGAGCTCGGAGCGACCGAAGAAGTAGTCGACCGCGCTCGAGAAGGTCTTCGAGTTGATCAGCGTCCTCGGCGAGACCGTCTCCGGGTTCTCGAGGTTCATCCGCTCCTGGGCGGTGCGGCGGAGCTTCAGGAGGCCCTTACGGAACTCCTCACCCGCGAGCTCGGCGATCGAGCGCACGCGGCGGTTGCCGAGGTTATCGATGTCGTCGATCTCGCCGCGGCCGCCGCGGAGGTCGAGGATGTACTTCACCGAGTTGACGATGTCCTCGGGCTTGAGGACCTGAACGTCCTCGCCGATGCCCTGGTCGAACTTCCGGTTGAGACGGAAGCGGCCGACCCGGCCGAGGCGGTAGCGCTGCACGTCGAAGAACTTCTCGTGGAAGAGCTCCCGAGCCTTCTCGATCTGCGGCGGGTTGCCCGGACGCAGGCGACCGTAGATCTTGATCAGGGCCTCCTCGTGGCTCTTCACCCCCGGCTCCTCGTGGAGCGAGTTGATGATGAGCATGTCCAGGTCCTGGGGATCGGCGTCGACGACCTCGACCTCGGCCAGGTCGCCACCGGCGATCTCGATGGCCGCCGTCTCGGGGATCGGCATGCCCGACGGCACGAGGACCTCGCCCGTCTTGAGGACGACGATGTCCCCCACCGCGATGCGGTCGGTGATCTTCTTGGCGAACGCGTTGGCGGTCTGCGACTTGGTCTTCTTGACGACCTTGGTCGGGTAGAACTGACGCAGGAGCGCCTGATCTGAGCCCAGGTTCTCGTCGAGGGCGCGCAGGAAGGTGACCGCGCTGAACTTGCCGCTCTGGTCGATCCGGACGCTGAGCGCCTCCTTCTTCGTGACGTTCAGCTCAACCCACGAGCCGCGCTCGGGGATGATCCAGCACGAGTG
>CAJQPT010000091.1 GCA_905480285.1 uncultured bacterium | reverse complement strand
CCGGCATCGGCACCGCGAGCGCCTCTGCGATCAGGTCGATGGCCGCCTCGGACCGCTGCTCCGCCAGCACGCTCCGCGCGCGGGAGGCGACCTCCACGTCGAGACCGAAGAGCGCGAGGCGCAGCACCTCGAGGGGCGCGCCGAGGCCGAGCTTCGAGGTGAGGTCCAGGACCTTGAGCCGCTCCTGGCGCTTCGCGGTCCGGAAGCGCTGCTCCACGAGCATGCGATCGTGCACCGAGCGGCTCGAGAGGAGCTGCTCCTCGGACTTGTCATTGTTAGGTGGGAGCGAGGTGTCCTCGCGGTCCTCGATGCCCTCTCGCCAGGACTCGATGACCGAGGTCACGTCGAGCGCGTAGAACACGTCGTAGTACTCGGTGCCGTCGAGCTCCACGCCGATGTGGCGCGGCGCCACGCGCGTCTCGTCGAGGTACCGCTCGTACACGATGGGCTCCATGGCGATGTGCTCACCGCAGGTCACGCAGCCAAAGCGAGGGCAGGGGATGCGGTTCCCGTTCTCGTCATAGTCCCGCGGGTTGTGGCGGTACACCGACGCGATCACGTTGACATAGGGCTCGAAGAGCTTGCCCACCTCCGGGTCGCGGTAGCGGATGCCCGCGTAGTGCTCGCTCGCGATCTCGCCGTCCATGTTGACCGCGACCATGATCGGCTTGCCGGTCTCCTTGGAGGTCGCCATGGCGTCCTCCCAGGTGCGCTGCCAGGTGATCTGCACCGGCTTGGCCCAGTCCTCGGCGGTGGGCGCAGGCCACATGGCCTCTCGGCTGCCGGGGGCGGGGCCGCCCCGCTGGAGCGGAGACGGGCCGGGGATCGCGCCCTCCTGCGCCTGCGACCCGGGCTGCTGCCTGCCTGCCGCGGGGCCGTCGGACCTCTGGCGAGCATCCTCCTGTGAGGCGGGCGCCCCCTGGGTGGGATCAGCACCCCGGGTCGGGTCCTGCGGGGCGACGAGTGGGACGACAGACGCGGCGAGGGCGAGGATGGAGATCATGGTCTTGGGCACCGGAGATCCGATGTCAGGGCTCCAATCCTAGTCACACGATGGGCTAGGGTCTCATCGCTCCTTCAGGCAAGCCCGCCCCGATGGTCCATCCACTCCAACCCCTTATCCCCGCGCCTCGGCTGCGGCACGGCCTCTTGGCCCTCGCAGCGGCCATCGCTCTCGCGACCGGCGGCCCTCTCCAGGCCCAGGAGATCGAGCTGCGGTGGGTCGTGCCCGCCGGGGACATTTACCCGGGGCAGACATTCGAGCTAACCCTCGAGGTCACGGCGACGGCGACCGACGAGGGCGGCTTCGTCCAGCTCTTCCCTCAACCCCTCGGGCTTCCCCTCCAGCTCGAAGCCCTCCAGCCGCTGGAGTCCATGGAGCCGCTGGAGCTGCTGCCCCGAGAGGAGGGTGGGGGCTGCTCCCTCGTCCTCGACGGCGAGATCGTCCGGGCCGAGGATGAGGATCCGGATCCGAGGGTGACGCGGCTCCGCCTGACTCGCTTCGCCCGCGCCCGTCGCCCGGGCCCGATCCGGCTGCCCGAGGCCACGGGGCGCTACGCGGTCAGCTCCGCATTCAGGGAGGACCTCGTGCGCGGCTCGGTGCCAGTGGAGCGGGTCGAGCGCTCCGTCCGCGGCCCCTCGGTCTCCCTCGCGGTGCGCCCCCTCCCCGAGGAGGATCAGCCCATCGACTTCGAGGGGGCCGTCGGCCCCCTCACCATGGAGGTGAGCATCGAGCCCAATCGGGCTCGAGTGGGCGAGACTCTGCAGTTCGAGGTGGCCGTTCTCGGCGGCAGCCTCAACGAGGGTCGGGCTGAGCCGCGCCTCGCCGCGGTGGACGGGCTGCGCCTGGTCGGGACACGCAGCGAGCGCACCAGGGCCGAGCGGCAGTTCGGGCGCGTCTTTCGGTACGACCTCGAGGCCACCTCCACCGCCCCCACCGCGACGCCGGCCGTCACGCTGGTCACCTTCGACCCTGAAGCCCATCCGCCGGGCTACCGGACGCTGAGCGCAGGCCCCCTGCCCGTGTCCATCCGCCCTGGCTCCGATGCCAGCACCCCCGCTCCCGATCAGATGCCCGGGGAGCGCGAAGGTCCCCCTGATCCTCCCGAGAAGCCCCGCCTGGTCTGGACCCCGGCGGTCATCGTGTTCATCGTTGTGCTCGCCGCCATCTCGACGCGGCGTCGGCGCCGCAGCGGCCGCGGCGGAGTTTCCCAATGAGCTTGATCCAAGACGCCCAGCGCTTCCCCGTCACCGCGGTGATGATCGTCGGAGCCATCGCCGCCTTCCTGGCCGACGCCAGCGGGCGAAGCGTGGAGCACCTGATGCTGCTCCCCAGCCTCGCCCTCTCCGAGCCCTGGCGACTCGTGACGTGCATCCTGCCCCACGGCGGACCGTTCCACCTGCTGTTCAACGTCTACTGGGTCTGGATGCTCGGGCGCGTGATCGAATCCCGAATGGGCTCCCCCGTCACGGCCGTCCTCACGGTCATCTGCGCCATCGCCGCCAGCGGCCTCGAGGCCGCCATGATGCACAGCGCCGTGGGCCTCTCGGGCATCGTGTACGGCTTCGCCTTCTACGCCTTCGCCAGGGGCAAGTACGACCCGCGCTTCTTTGGCGTGATCGACGCCCGCCTGATCCGGTTCTTCCTCGGGTGGTTCATCCTCTGCATCGCGCTCACCGAGCTCGGCGTCCTCGCCGTGGCCAACGCGGCCCACTTCGGCGGTGGGCTCATGGGCTTTGCCTGCGGCCTGCGGCGTCGCTGGGTGGCGCCGCTGGTCCTCGGCGCCGTCGTGGCCGCGATGGCCGTCGTGCCCCAGTATTCCGCGCCGGCGCGGTACCTGAGGATCACCGCCGATCGCGACCTACAGGAGGGCCGGCTCAACGCTGCGATCGAGGGCTACGAGCGGCTGATCGAGGATGGAGACCTGAGCGCGGGCACGTGGAATAACTACGGCATCGCGCTGCAGGACGCCGACCGGATCGATGAGGCCTTCGAGGCCTGGGGCGTGGCCGTTGAGATCGACCCCCAGTCCTTCACACCCGAGCAGCGCAAGGTCATCCAACTCAGGCTCGAAGGACGCGCTCGTTCGTCGGAGTCGCCAGCCGGCCGAGGGGACGCCCCCCCGAGTGGAACACCCCGCGGCGCAGCCTCCCCCGTCAGCCCTTCCGGCAGCTCTTCCGGCAGCTCTTCAGGCGGTCGCTGACGGCGCCGTGCCCCACGAGATGGCCCCCACCGAGCCCGATCGGCATCCCCACGGCACGCCCCCCAGCGAGGCGGAGCGCGTGGCGGCCGCAGAGCGCCTCGCGGGCTCACGCTCTGGCCTCTCTCGGGCGCTGTGGGCGCTGCTGGGCCTCGCCTTCGTGGCCGTCGGCGCCGTGGGGGTCATCGTCCCCGGCCTGCCTACCACCCCGCTGCTCCTCCTGGCCGCCGCGTGCTTCGCGCGGAGCTCTCCCCGGCTCTACGCCTGGCTGCTCCGCAATCCCACCTTCGGCCCGCTGATCGAGGACTTCCGCGCCGGGCGGGGCGTGAGCCTGCGGGTCAAGCTCACCGCGCTCTCCATGATGGCGGGCTTTGTGACGTTCGCCCTGCTGGTGCCGCTCCGCGAGCGCCTCGCTCCGTCCATCGCGGTCGCGGCGCTGGCGCTGATCGGCGCTGGCTACATCCTGCGCCTCCCGACGCGTCGACCCTGAGCCGCCTGGGCGCGGGCCGGCCCGGGCGCACCTGCCGCCGCCCGGCGCACCCTCACTTCTTCTTCGGCCTGAAGACCTTGATCACGGCCTCGTCGGCCTCGAGGCGCGCCGCCCCCGTGAGGTCGAGGCAGTAGGGGATCGCCGGGAACACCGCGTCGAGGCACTGGCGGATCGCGCTGGGCTTGCCCGGCAGGTTCACGATGAGCGCCTTGCCGCGGATCCCCGCGGTCTGGCGGGAGAGGATCGCGGTGGGCACGTACTGCAGGCTCACCTGCCGCATGAGCTCCCCGAAGCCAGGCATGGGCTTGTGCATGACCGCCTCCGTGGCCTCCGGGGTCACGTCCCGGGGCGCGGGCCCCGTGCCGCCCGTGGTCACCACGAGGTCGCACCCCTCCTCGTCGATCAGCTCCACCAGGGTCCGCTCGATCAGGCCTTGATCATCCGGGATCACCCGCGGAACGGCCTCCCACTCGGAGGTCAGGTACTCCTCGAAGGTCGCGTGAATCGCGGGCCCCCCGAGGTCCTCGTACTCTCCCCGGCTGGCGCGGTCCGAGACGGTCACGACACCGATCTTCGCCTTGTTCGTCATGGTCACTCACCGGCGATTGCCGGACACGTTCATTGAGGGGTTGGGGAGGCGCTGCGCTCAGTGCAGCGTCCGGATCAGCGCGCGCTACGCGGCGGCATCGCGGCGCGCTCAGCGAGCGCGTGGCCGACGTAGGGGATGAAGCGGGCGGGGTCTCCCGCCGCGAAGGTGGCGCCCACGGGGAGCTCCACGAGCCCGTCCGCTGCGGCAGCCGCGATAAGGTCGCCGCTACCGTTCCAGCGCGCGGGGACGACCCCGCCGCCCTCGAAGGAGGCGGGCAGGAACAGGTGGCGTCGACCCTTGTGCTCGTAGGCACCGGCCATGGGCACGTCGAAGCTGGCCGGGCGCCAGCCGCCAAGGAAGAGGCCGAGCGCGGGCATCAGGAACAGGTGCGCCGTGGCGAGCACGCTGACCGGGTTCCCGGGCAGGCCCACGAAGAGCGCGCCGTCCGGTCGGCGCGCCACGAGGACGGGCTTACCCGGCTGCACCTGGACCTTGTGGAAGACCGTCTCGTAGCCGAGCTCGGCGAGGGTCGCCGGGACCAGATCGCGCTCCCCCATGCTGACGCCGCCCGTGGTGACCACGACGTCGGCGCCGGCGGCGGCGCCCTCGAGAGCGGCCCGCAGCTCGCCCTCCTGGTCCCTGGCGTGGCGGCGGGTCACCTCGACCTCCAGGGCGCTCATGAGCGCGTCGAGCAGGGGGCCGTTGCTGTCCCGGATCCCCGCCTTGCCAGACGCCCCGACCTCGTCGCCGGTGGTCACGACCGAGACGCTAGGGCGCGAGAAGACCTCGACCTCCGTCGCGCCAGCCATCGCGGCCACCGAGAGGTGGGCCGGGCCGAGGCGCGTACCGCACGCCACGAGGGTGTCGCCCTCGCGCGCGTCCTCCCCTCGCCAGGCGATGTTCTTTGCCGGCGCCGGTGCCGCGTCAAGCTGGACGCGGGCCCCGTCCTCGAGAGGGGAGGTGCGCTCCACGGGGACGACCGTCGTGCCCCCAGGAGCAGGCGCTCCGGTCATGATCCTCACCGCCTGCCCCGGGCCCAGGGGGCCCTCATGGGAGGTGCCCGCGGTGACCGTGCCCACCACGTCGAAGTCCGCTCGGTCGCCGTCGGGGACCACGGCGTAGCCATCCATGGTGGCGCGATCAAAGCCCGGCTGGTCCCGGTCGATCCTGACGTCGCTGGCGAGGACGCGGCCGCGGGCGGCGCGCAGGTCACAGCGCTCGGTGCGGTGGGCGCGATCGGCGACGTCGAGGCGCTCGAGGAGCGCCTGGGATTCAGCGAAGGTGATCATCTGGGGCGTCGAGGAAGGCGACGGCGCCCTCCACGAGGGGCACGTCCAGGGGGGCGAGTTCGAGGGACGGGAGCTCCCCCGCGGTGACCCATCGGAGCTCGTCGTGGGTCCCATCCACGAGCCGGGGCTCCTGGTCTTGGTCCGCGGGGCGCGCAGCGTACGCGGTCAGCCGCAGGTCCGCCGCGGCTTCGCCCGGAGGAACTCGAAGAGAGCTCCCAAGGACACCGCCGACCTCAACCCTCAGGTCCAGCTCCTCGACGATCTCCCGTGCGAGCGCCTCCTGCCCGGTCTCGCCGCGCTCGAGCTTGCCGCCGGGGAACTCCCACATTCCAGCCAACGACGCCGGCCTGGCCCGGCGGGCCACCAGGACCCGCCCCCCGCGCACGATCACGGCGGCGGCGACCTCGATCATCGATCCGGCCCCGGCCATCAGTCCGGAGCGTCCGGCGCCTTGGGAGCAGGCTGCCCCATGAGCGAGGCCACCGGCTGGGTGAGCTCGGAGCCACGCATGAGCGTCTTCAGCACGGCGGTGATCGGCGTCGCGAGGATCATCCCGACGATGCCCCAGATGTGCCCCCAGAAGACCAGGCCCAGCAGCACCACCGAGGCCCGCAGATCGAACCGATCCCCGAGCAGCTTGTTCTCCCAGATCTGCCCCACCACGAACTGCACGGCGCCGGGCAGCGCCACGGCGAGGCCCAGGGTCAAGAAGTCCGCGCCCCCGGCCAGCAGCACGGGCACTGGCAAGGCCACGGCCACCACCGAGCCGATGGTCGGGATGAAGTTGAGCATGAACGTCAGGACCCCGAAGAGCACCGCCGCTGGCACCTTGAGCGCCATCAGGATCGAGCCCACGGCGATGCCGGTCACCGCGGAGGTGACCATCTTCACGGAGATGTACTGCTGGACGCCGTCGCGCACCGTGCTCTGCATCGAGCCCGCCGCCGCGCCGGCCCCCGCCCCCTTGGAGCGGCCCGGGCGGCCCTGCTCCAGCAGGAGGAACATCATGAAGATGAGGACGGTCACGCCCTGGGAAAGCAGCGACCCCAGGACGCTGACGAGCTGGGGCAGGAGCCCGCGGAGGGTCTCCTCGATCTTGTCGGCGTAGGCATCGAGGCCCACGGTCTTGAGCAGCGCGTCGAGCCCGCCCTCGGCCTGACCCTCGGAGGCCGTCTTTCCGATGGCCTCGAACTCCTTGAGCGACGAGGCCACCACGCCGCCGACGATGACCAGGAGCAGCGCCCCGAGGAGCATGGTCAGGCCCACCGACACCGCCCTGGAGAGGCGGGTGCGGGCGGCTAGCTGGTCCACGACCGGCGAGAGCGCCAGGGCGAGGAAGAGGGCCAGGGCGAAGGGGATCATCACGTCCCGCAGCGCCTGCAGCGTGGCCCCGACCGCGATGGAGGCCAGGATCAGGAGGCAAACGGTCTGGATCCGGCGCTCGGTGGAGGGCGGCTCCATCGGAGCCGGGCGGGGGCCGGCGGGTGCGGGGTCGGTCATGCCCTAGTTTTACGGACCGGAACCCGCAGGATCGACGATCCCACGGGCTCCGATGGGCAGGAACCTCCAGAAGAGGTCCTGAAGCGTGGCTCAGACGAACGGCGTGATGCCCGGCTGGGCCACCGGCTTCACGGGGTTGTCGATGAAGTCGTAGCTCTTGGGCGCGAGGTCCTCCTTGGACTCCAGCGCCTGGTTCCAGGAGATCTCCTGGCCCGTGTAGGCCGACATACGGCCCATGAGCGCGAGCAGCGTCGCGCGGCACATGTAGTCGCCGTTGTGGATGGGCTTGCCCGCGCGGATGGAGGCGAACAGCTCGTTGTGTTCGTTCTGGTACATGTTGTCCGGCACCCCGGGGTTTCGGTAGCGCCAGTTGGTCTCGCCCTCGATCCGGTGGGACTGCAGGTGCGCGATGCCCTTGGTGCCATAGGCGTGATCCGACACGTCGCGGAAGGCGCCGGCGATCTGGCGGCAGGAGAAGAAGCCCTTCACCCCGTCGCCGAAGTCATAGACCGCGCTGAAGTGGTCGTAGATGTTCCCGTACTTGGGGTCGGTCCGGACGATGCGGCCGCCGTTGGCCTTGACCGACAGGGGCGGCTTGTCGTCCATGGTCCAGATCATCTTGTCGAGGTTGTGGATCGCCTGCTCAGCGATGTGGTCCCCCGAAGCCCAGGTGTAGTAGAGCCAGTTTCGCAGCTGGGTCTCCATGCCGCTCCACTCCGGCTTCTCGCCGCGGTGCCAGAGGGCGCCGGTGTCATAGGAGCACTCGATGGCCTTGATGTCGCCGATCGCGCCCTCGCGGATCTTCTCGATCGTGGCGCGCTTGGCGTTCTGGTAGCGATAGCAGAGCCCGCTGACCACGGCGAGGTTCTTCTCCTTGGCCTCGTCGCACGCGGCCCACATGCGGCGCAGCCCGGGCGCGTCGGTGGCCACGGGCTTCTCGACGAACATGTGCTTGCCCGCCTTGACGGCGTACTCCACCTGCGCGGGGCGAAAGTGCGGCGTCGAGGCCATCAGCACCACGTCACAGTTATCGGTGACCTTCTCGTGGCAATCGAAGCCGGCGAACGCGCGGTCGCTCGGCACGTCGATGCGTCCCTTGAACTCCTCCTCTGCGTTGAGCTCGGCGAGCTTGGAGGAGATCCGGTCGTCGAATGCATCGCCCATGGCCACGAGCTTTGTGTTCGGATCGGCACGGAGAGCATCGCGCACCGCGCCCCCGCCGCGACCTCCACAACCCACCAATCCGAGCCGGAGCGTCGGCGGGTCGTCGTCCTGCCGCGCCGTGGCGCCTGCGATGGCCGAGGTCGCGCCGAGCGCGGTGGCCGCGCCGGCGGCCCGGAGGACCTGGCGGCGGCTCGCGCCGACCTTTTGTTCGTCAAAGGAGGAGTCGTTGGGAGAGTGGCTCATTCGTCGCGGTGTCGTAGGAGGGACTCGTTGGACCGGCTCGGGGCCGCGTTGGGCGTGACCGTTGGGAGCGGCACCGCCCCATCGTGCGGGAAGTGCCGCCCGACGCAAGGCTCCTGATCCTCACCTCCGAAGAACAGACCCCGCTCCAAGGCGACGCGACCGGTCTCCATGGGACCGATCACGAGCCGTGCGGTGGCCAGCGCGTCCGCCTCTGCCGCCGTCGCGGCGGTCATCACCGAGGCGCGCGGGGAGATCAGCGGGAGCCGGGAGAGAGGGTCGATCACGTGCCCGTAGTGCATCGCAGCCCCCTCCACGCCAGCCCCGGCCAGCCCCTCAAGGGGTGATCCCTCGAGCGCCCCTGATTGGTAGGTGTCGCCCGAGGTTGCGATCGCGGCACGCGCCAGGAGGAATCGAAGCCGGGTGGTCGAGTTTTGACCAAAGGGCAACACTTCGACGCGCCATCCGTCGGCGCCGGGGGGCGGATCGAGGGCCCGCAGGTCGCCGCCTCCGTCCATGAGAGCCCTGTGAATCCCGAGCGCCTCGACGACCGCCAGCGCCTCGTCCACGGCGACTCCCTTGGCCACTCCCCCGAAGTCGAGCCGCAGCTCGGGGTCCCGGACCCGGCAGCGCCGCCGCACGCCGTCGTCCTCGTAGCTCACCTGCTCGTCCCAGCCCACCAACCGCGAGGCGCCCTCCCAGACCGATGGGGCGGGCCAGCGATGCCGGCGAAGCGCCCGACGCCAGTGCCGCGTGAGGGCGCCAACCGTGGGGTCGAAGGCCCCCTGCGAGGCCTCAACCAGGAGTTTGGAGGCCCCGAGCACCCGTCCGAGGTCAGCGGAGACCTCTACCCATTGGCCGCTGCTCGCCGCCGGGAGGCGGCGCGCCTCGCTGGTGGCCTTGTAGTCGGTGGCCACGCGCTCGACCCCGTCCACCCGGCGGAAGGCCGCCGCCGCTGCACGGTCGGCGAGGTCGGGATCCGAGGCGCAGAGCGTCAGCCGGAAGAGCGTCCCCATGGCGAGGTGCTCATAGACCCTGAGGGCAGGGGCGGCCTCCGCGCCGCTGGACCGCGGGGCCGTGGCCTCGGATCGACCGTGGGGGCCGATGCACCCCGCCAGAACCGCCACGAACGCGGCGATCCAACCCAGCCAACTGGCAGCGCTCGAAGAAGACCCGTGGCGTCGATGGACCATCTCCCCCAGACTACGGCGGTCCCCACCACCCCATGACGCCCCACATGACGATTCGACGCGCGCTCTCCCGAGTTCGACCCACCAGCCTCGCCGCGCCTCTCGGCGCCGCCGTCATCGGCGCGCTCCTCTGCGTCCCGGCCGACGCCCAAGATGGAGACCAGGAGGTCTACCCGGCTCCCCCCCCTGGCCCGCCGCCGGCCACCAAGGTCGAAGGCGCCGACGCCGCGGACGAGGCCGGCATGAAGGCCTACTCGGAGGCCATCACGGGCACCGCCGTCACCTTCAAGCTCACGCCGATCCCCGGCGGCGAGTTCCTCATGGGCAGCCCCGCCGCTGAGGAGGGGAGGAGCGACTTTGAGGGACCCCAGGTGAAGGTGCGCGTCTCCCCCTTCTGGATGGGCACAAACGAGGTCGCCTGGAAGGAGTACAGCCAGTACATGGACTCCCTGGACATGCGCGCCCGCACCGCGACCGAGGGGAGCAGCCGCGCCGAGCAGGACCCCTGGTCCGACGCGGTCAGCCGCCCCACGCCGCCCTACGTCCCTATGGACTTTGACATGGGCGTGGACGGCTACCCGGCGATCTCGATGACCCAGTTCGCGGCCAAGCAGTACACCAAGTGGCTGACCATGAAGACCGGTCGCTTCTACCGCCTCCCCACCGAGGCGGAGTGGGAGTACGCCTGCCGCGCCGGCACCACCGGCGCCTTCTCCTTCCCCGAAGGCGAGCTGGACGACCACGGCTGGTGGTTCGACAACTGCGACGGCCAGTACATGAAGCTCGGCACGCGCAAGCCCAACCCCTGGGGCCTCTACGACATGCACGGCAACGTGGCAGAGTGGTGCCTCGACGCCTTTTCGAAGGACGGCTACGCCGACCTCGCCCTCCAGGCCAAGGAGGGTCCGGTCGTCGACCCGATCCGTTGGCCGAAGGCGCTGTACCCCAGGGTCGCCAGGGGAGGCCACTGGGACGATGACCCTGAGCGCCTGAGGAGCGCATCCCGGCGTGGGTCCAACGATGACTGGAAGGTCCAGGACCCCCAGCTCCCCAAGAGCATCTGGTATCACACCGACGCGCCCTGGCTAGGCTTCCGCGTGGTCCGTCCCCTCAACCCGCCGCCCCCCGAGGAGTGGGCCAAGTTCCACGACTCTGATCTCAACTCCATCACCAAGATCTACGACCGCCAGCGACGCGCTGAACGCTGAGAGACGGTCGCGCCGTCGCTGCACCCCGCCACCCACTTCCCGCCTCGATCCCATGAGTGAACCGATCACCCCCCTCGACCGTCGCACCTTCCTTCAGGGCGCTGGCACCCTCGCGGCCGCCTCCCTTTCGGCGGCTCCGTCCCTCGCCTCGGCGCAGGAATCCGCCGCCGGAGACGCCGAGCTGAGGGTCGCCCTCATCGGTTGCGGAGGCCGCGGCACCGGCGCTTGCCGCCAGGCGCTCAACACGGGGAACAACCGGCTCGTGGCCATGGCGGACGCCTTCCCTGATCGGCTCGAGGAGTCCCTCTCCAACATTTCCGCTGCCCACCCCGACGCGGTCGATGTGCCGAACGAGCGTAAGTTCGTCGGGTTCGACGCCTTCAAGAAGGCCATCGACGAGGACGTGGACGTGGTCATCCTGACCACCCCTCCCGGGTTCCGCCCGGAGCACTTCGACTACGCGGTCTCCAAGGGCAAGCACATCTTCATGGAGAAGCCCGTCGCCGTGGACGGCCCGGGGATCCGGATGGTCATGGAGGCGGCGGCCGTCGCCAAGGAGAAGAAGCTCTGCGTCGGCGTGGGGCTCCAGCGGCACCACAGCTTCAAGTACCAGGACACGATCCGCGCCATCGAGGACGGCGCCATCGGCAAGCCGGTGGCCCTGCGCGTCTACTGGAACAGCGGCGGCGTCTGGGTGAAGCCCCGCAAGGCCCAGTGGAACGAGATGCAGTACCAGATGCGCAACTGGTACTACTTCAACTGGCTCTGCGGCGACCACATCGTCGAGCAGCACATCCATAACCTCGACGTCGGCAATTGGGTCATGGGACAGACACCCGTGAAGGCCGTCGGCATGGGCGGCCGCCAGGTGCGCAAGGGCGCCAAGCACGGCGAGATCTTCGACCACCACGCCGTGGAGTACATCTATGAGGACGGCACGCGCATGCACAGCCAATGCCGTCACCAGAAGCAGGTCTGGAACAGCGTCAGCGAGCACGTTCACGGCTCAGGCGGCACCTGCAACGTGGGCGCCGGGCGCATCGAGACCTACGGCGGCGACAAGTGGCGCTTCGAGGGCAAGGACAGCGACGCCTACCAGCGCGAGCACGACGTGCTCTTCGAGGCCATCCGCACCGGACGTGAGCACAACGAAGCCATCCGCGGCGCCGAGGCGACCATGACGGCGATCCTCGGTCGCATGGCCACCTACACGGGCCAGGCCATCACCTGGGACGAGGCGCTGAACTCCACGCGGCTCCTGCGACCCGACGTCGAGGAGCTCACCTGGGATACGGTCCCGCGCTCCCTCCCGGGGAGCGACGGGCTGTACCCGATCCCGACGCCTGGGGTCTACAAGATCGACTGACCGCGGCCGCCCGCCCGCGAGCCTGCGGGCCGGCACCGGTCACGAGCCCCCTGGCCTTGGCCCTCCTCTTCTTCGCATCGCTGCTCTGGTCCCTGTCGTTCGCGCTCATCGGCGCGAACGACATCGACCCGAATCTGCTGACTGCCGCGCGCCTGGGCCTCGCGTTCATCGCCTTCGCGCCGCTGACCTTCTCCAGGCGGGCCGTGCGCAAGCCTGGGAAGCTCCGGGCGGCGCAACTCGTGGCCATCGGCGCGCTCCAGTACGGCCTGATGTACTTCCTGGTCCACAAGGCCTACGGGTTTCTCGAGGGCCACGAGGTCGCGCTCCTGACGATCACGACCCCTCTCTACGTGGTGTTCTTCGAGGGGTACGTGACCCGTCACCCTCCAGCGAGAGTCTGGGGAGCAGCGGCGCTAGCCGTGGCGGCCGCCTTCGTGCTGCGCAGGGAATTCCTGGGGGACGATCTCGGCGGCGCCAGCTACTGGAAGGGCGTCGGCCTCGTGCAGGGCGCCAACCTCGCATGGGCCGCAGGCCTTGTCCTGTATAGAAAGCTCGAGTCCCCCTCCACGGCGACTCCCGGCAGGTTCGGCTGGATGTTCCTCGGCGGCTTCCTGTTCGCCGCCCCCATCGCGATCGGCACGGTCTCGGCCTCCGATCTCCAGCTCACCGCGCGCGAGGTCGGGGTCATCACCTACCTGGGCCTCATCCCTTCTGGCCTGGCCTTCTTCCTCTGGAACCGAGGGGCCACCCAGGTGGGCGTCGGGTCGCTCGCGGTGATGAACAACCTCAAGGTGCCGCTGGCCGTCACGGTGGCCCTGGCTCCGCCGTTCTCCGAGCCGGCCGAGCCCTGGCCCCTGGCGACCTCGTTCGCTCTCCTCGCAGCCGCCCTGATCCTGGGCACCCGCGGGTCCGGACAGCGCAGTCCCGACTAGCCGGGTTCGGATCGCTCGCCGGACGGGGGTCCGGGGCCATCCTGGAGCCACTGCCGAAGCCACTGCCGGAGCCACTGCCAGGGCTCTGTCAGTCGCGCCAGGCCGCGAGCAGGCACAGGCTCAGCAGGAGCAGCAGGCCGGAGAGCGCCAGGCCGTCGCCCGGAGCGGCCACCGGGCGGATCAGCCAGAAGATTCCGATCGCCCCCGGCGCCGCCCAGAGCCACCGAGCTCCGCGGCGTACTCCGCCAGCCAGGCCAGCTCTCATGCCCCCGGCCACGCCTCCCGCAACGCCACCGGCAACGCCACCGGCCACCCCATCGGCAACCCCACCGGGCTGGGCGACCCGCGAGTCGCCAAGCGGCTCCCCTCCCGGTGTCCCTCGCGGCACCACAGCCTGCCCGTGGGGCCCGGTGCGTCGAGCCTGGAGCGCCAACAGCAGACCGAGGGTGCACAGCGCCGCGGCCAGGGACCGCGCGGCCCGGCCCGCGCGGTCAGGCCGGTCGATCGGGAGCGAGAGCGGCGCCGAGCGCTGCTCCTGGTCGGCGTCGGTCTCGACCCCGACGACGAGGCCCGGCCCGGCCGTCAGGCCCGCGCCATCCACCGCGCTCCGCCGCTCTCCGCCCCAGGCAAGGAAGACCCCGAGGGAGACCATCAGCCAGCCCGCAAGAGACCGGCGACGGTCAGTCCACGCTCGCGGCGTCACCTCACTCGAGCCACTGAAACTCAAGGGCCCGATCCCCCGACGTGCTGCCGCCCAGCTCGAGCACGAGGCGGAACGGTACATACGCGCCGTCAAGGCCACGCTCGACCCAGCTGTGGAGTTCAAGCCGCGCCCCAACGCCATCCGGCGTCCCCTCGGGTCCGTCCGCAAGGCGCCAGACGTGGGTGCGTTCCGCCACGGGACCGTCGAAGCCAGAGGCGCGCCACCCTCCAGTGAGCGCGCGCGCGAGGAGCAGCCCCGAACGATCGGCCCGGAGCTCGAGCATGGGCGGCAGGAGCCCGTCCCTGACGGCCTGCTCGGCCTCCTTCATGGCGACCTCGAGCGCCCGCGGCGTCGAAGCGACGCCCTTCAAGCGCTGGACCGCCGCGTGGTGCTTGCAGCACGCCACCCCCTCCACCCGGTCGGTCGCGAGGACCGTCGCTCCCCCCGGGGCGAGTTCACCCCAGCAGCTACCGAGGACGAAGCGCGAAGCGGGCGTCGCGAGGTCTCCGCTGCCGAAGGCACACGTTGAAGCTCCGTCCAGTGAGCTGAAGGACACGCCGCGCCCCCCTTCGAGCCACGCGCCCAGCCCGAGGGGAAGGGCGACCTCTGGCCCAGGGGCGACCTTCTCGAGCTTGGGGGCCGTGATCGCGGCCACGCTTGCAGCACGGATCGGCCCGGCGACCGCCGGTTCGGCCGTGCCAGCCACCGAGTCTCCAGGCGTCGGGTCTCCAGGCGTCGGGTCTCCAGGCGTCGGGTCTCCAGGCGTCGGGTCTCCAAGCGTCGGGTCTCCAAGCGCAGATGCGCTGGATGGACCTGCCGGCCCAGCTGCCTCAGCGGCGCCAGCCGAACCACCGGAGCCCGCCAGCCCGTCCGGTCCCGTGAGCCCGTCCGGTCCCGCGAGCCCGTCCGGTCCCGCGAGCCCGTCCCGTCCGGTGAGCCCGGCGAGAGAGACAGGTGTCCCGGCCGGCTCTCCCTGGGCGGCGTCGAGAGGCTCGCGGTCCGCGAGCGAACCACGCTCCCAGGCCACGCCAACGCTCAGCCCCAGCGTCAGCCCGGCCAGGAAGACGGCCAGTCGCCGGGGACCCCAGGGCCTCCCGCCTTGAAGGCCAGCGCGACGGGGCTCCTCGATCGACCAGAGGTCCATGGGCGCCGGTGAAGCCGCGGCGCGGCTTGAGCCAGCGTCTCCTCGGCGGCGGAGCGAGCTCAGCTCCTCCCTGAGGCGCACGATCTCAAGCTCGGCCGTGCGCCTGAAGGCATCGCGATCGTCGTCGTAGCGAGCCGGCTGCGCGCCCGCAGGGCTGAGCGGCGATGGCGGCGCGCCCGCCCCGAGGGCGGACCGCCTCGGCCCGGTGAAGAGGGCCCGTTGCTCCAGCGGCGCAGACTCCCCCACAAGGCCAGCCGCCTCCGGCGCGAGGCGCGCGACGTCACCCGCCCGCACGAGCCGGAACTCGGTGCCCTCTCGCCACGCCGTCCGGACCATCACCTCCCCTCGCTCCGCCCACCCCTGCAGTGTCCGATGGGTCACGCCTGCCCGATCTGCGGCCTCGCCGAAGGACCACCACTGCTCGGGATCCCACGCCGCCTCCGGGGACGTGGAGCGGCGCTGGGGGCCGCTTGCCGCGCCCTCAAGGTCGCCTGTCTCTTCCTGAGCCATGGATCGTTGTGTACACGGTGGGGCTTCCCACCGCCAGCTTAGGGCATGCCGGATCCGCTGGAGATGGCACGAACCCCAGCAGCGAGGCAGGATTGAAGGATCTCCCCCTGCACTCTCGAAGCGGATCCATGCGACACCTCCTCCTCATCAGCGCGCTCTCCACGCTGCTCGCCTCGACGGCTACAGCCCAGAGCCCGGCCACGTTCACGGTCGACCAAGCAGCCTCGCAGTTCACCTTCTCTGGCTCCACGTCCCTGGGACCCATCGTCGGTAACCCGCCGAACTTCACCCTGGTCGGCGCCTGCAACATCATCGCCACCACCGGCGGCCTCCCGATCCAGACCATCCAATTCGTTCCCGGAGAGAGCGTGCTCGTCACGCCGGACCTCGTGGCCGAGATCCCGAACCCCGTCCCGTTCTTGCCAGCGCTCGCGACCATCGTCATCAGCAACCTCCGCCTTGAGCTGCAGTCCAACGCGGGGAGCGTGAACGGCGGGAGCTTCGTGGTGAATCTCTTCTCAACCACCGTCAGCGGGACGTCGACCATCACGCCCCTTGGCGGGTCGCCTTCGGTGGGCGACTTGACCGGGACCATGAGCACGCCTCAGCCCCTGAATGGAACGATCTCGGCCAACGGGTCCACGCTCAGCCTGAACGCCCCCCTGCAGCTGAACTTCCAGCTCTCCGACCCTGGCTCCGGCGTCACCGCGGACTTTGACGTCCAGGGCAGCCTCGTCGCGGACTACACCGCGCCTGCGCCGACGAGCTACTGCTCGTCGGTCGCCAACTCCAGTGGAGCCGCCGGGATCATCCAGGCCTCCGGCTCCCAGAGCCTATTCGCCAACTCCCTCACCCTCGACGCATCGAACCTCCCGACCCTGTCGCTCGGGTACTTCATCTTCTCCGAGACCCAGGGGTTCTCCACCGGGCTCGGAGGCGGGCAGGGCAACCTCTGCCTCAGCGGTGGGATCTTCCGCCTCTCGAACTTCATCCAGAGCTCGGGCTTCACCGGCCAGGTGAACTTCCCCATCCCCTTCTCCGGGCTGCCGTCCGCGGCGTCGATCAACGCTGGTGAGTCATGGAACTTCCAGTACTGGTTCCGGGACGCGAGCGGGGGCGCTGCGACCTCGAACACCACCGACGCCGTCTCTGTGACCTTCCTCCCCTGACGGCATTGGAGCACCCGCTGAGGCCATCCGTCGACCCCAGCGGCCCGAGCCTCAGTCCTACCAGAGCCCACCGGCCCCACGGGAGACCACCGACTACCCGGAAGACCACAGGCCCTACCGGGAACCACAGGCCTCGAGGGAAACTACAGGCGCGCCGTGCGGCACCGGGCCACCTGTGGGTGACCCCGTGAGCGGATCACCCCTCAGCGGCCGACCATCGAGCGAAGGGCCCGGGTCCACCAGGACCCGGCCGGCGCCTCCGGGAGGTCCCATACCTCGACGGGAACTGAACCCTCAGGGAGGGGCATCCCCGCGGCGGACGCTGCGACCGCGCCAGGGGCGCTGACCTCCGTGAAGACCCCGCCATCAGAGGTGGTGCGGTCCTCCATCTGGATCAGGAGCCTTGCCTCCGCGGCCTCCAACGCCGCGACGGCTCGGGTCTGACCCAGCTCAAGCTCGGCCATCAATCCACGGATCTCGGCCCGGAGCGCCTGGGCTTCTGCCGCGCGCGCGGCGTGCTGGGCGGCACGCTCCGCCTCCGCGGCGGCGAGCTGATCCTCGTAGCGGCGCCGCTCCTCAGCGGAGCGAGCTCTGGCCTCGCTCAGGGCGTCTCGCGCAGCCCCCGCAGACCGTTCCGCTGCGGCGAGGCGCTCGTCGAACCGCGCACGATCACGCGCGCTCGACTCCACGATGACCCCGAGCTCAGCGCTGCGGCGGACCGCCTGCCGGTCGGAGGCCACGAGCCGCTCCTCGAGCTGGTTCAGCTGCTCGATGTTCGCGAGCCGGACCTCCTCCGCACGCTCACGCTCCGCCGCCGCGTCCGCCATGGCTTGCAGCGCGAGACGCCGCTCCGCGACCAGCGATTCCGTACGGGTCGCAAGCTGCGCAGTACGGGCCTCGAGCTGCGCAGAGAGCGCCGCTCGCTCCTCGTCCGAGGCCGCGGCCAGCGACCCCATGGAGGCTTCCAGCCGACCGATCTCGGCCGTGAGCTGGGCGCCCTGAAGCGCCTCGCGCCCGGCCGCTCGGTCGTCCAACCAGCCGGGGAGCATCGCCATGACGACAAGCGCCGAGACCGACATGAGCCCCAGCGCGGCGCCACCCGCTCGAACCCAGGACCCTGAGCGACCTCGCAGCTCGAGGTCGAGGACGTGCCGCTGGGCCATGAGCAACGAGGCGGTGCTCGCCTGACGCTCTCGCTCGGCAAGGTCCAGGCGTGTCTCCAGATCCTGGCACAGCCCGATCAGCGCGTCTCGGCTCGCCCCCGAGCCTCGAACCGCCTCCGCGACGCTGTTTCCGCTGTCTCGAGGTCCGCTGTCTCGAGGTCCGCTGCCTCGAGGTCCGCTCGCCGGGAACGTCGCAGTGGCCTGAGTCGCAGTGGCCTGAGTCGCAGCGGCCTGAGTCGCAGCGGCCTGAGTCGCAGTGGCCTGAGTCGCAGTGGCCTGAGTCGCAGTGGCCTGAGTCGCAGCGGCCTGAGTCGCAGCGGCCTGAGTCGCAGCGGCCTGAGTCGCAGCGGCCTGAGCGGCAGTGGACTGAACCCGCCCAGGATCCGCAGCCACCCCGCCCCTGTCCTTCGCCTCAGTCCCCGCTGAAGAGGACCCTAGAGAAGAACCTGAAGAGGGCTCTTTAGGGGACCCCGGGGAAGTCACCGGAGAGGCCGATGGGGAAGCCGCTGAGGGCTCGCGCGGATTCGACCCGTCCGCCGCGCCCCCGCCCAGGCTGGGTCGATCGGGCACGCTGGCGCCGCCGGATGAGCGGCCCTTGCCCAACGAACGGGCTGGGTCGGGGGCGCCGGGGAAGGCCTCCGCAAGATCAAGACCTCGGACGCAGCGCACCTCCTGGCGGCCCCGTCGGCGCGTCTCGAAGAGCAGCTCGCCGCGGTCGCAGCGGGCCTCGAGATCCTCGATGGGAACGCGCACCCGACCCGCCGCCTCCTCCAGCGTGAAGAGGGCGCCGGGGTCGAGCGCGCCTGCCGCGGCAGCGCGCGCGGCCGGACCGGCCTGGGTCGTCTCGCTCGCCATGGCACGACGATAGGAACCCGCGAGGTCCGATCTCAACCATCACCTGCTCAACCCGCGCTCCCTGCCCTCAGCCATCGAGCGGCGCTCCTTGCCCCCAATGCTCTTTTCTTGCCAACCGCCGAATTCTGAACCCCGTGACCCGACCCTCTGGCACCCTCCCGCCCATGTCTGAAGGCTATTCGAGCGACCACGATTACTTCGCGAGCTACGCGGACCCCGGCGTCCACCGGCTCATGATCCAGGATCACGCCCGCACGGACAGCTATCGCCGGGCGATCGAGTCCGTGGCGAAGGGCAAGCGCGTGCTCGACGTGGGGACCGGCACTGGCATCCTGTCGATGTTCGCGGCCCGCGCTGGGGCCGCCCACGTGGACGCGGTGGACTCGTCGGCCATCATCGACGTGGCCCGAGACGTGGCCGCCGACAACGGCCTCGGGGACCGCATCACCTTCCACCGCGGACGGATGGAGGACCTGGACCTCGAGGGGGACTACGACCTCATCATCTCCGAGTGGATGGGCTTCTTTGGCCTGGCTGAGCTGATGTTCGAGTCGGTGATCGACGCCCGCGACCGCTACATGAAGCCTGGCGGCCACATGCTGCCGCGGACCCTCCGGCTCTGCGTCGCGCCCGTGGACGACAGCCACGTGCACCAGGACCTCGGGCTCGGCCTGTGGGAGCGCCCGGTCTACGGCCTCGACTACTCCCGCCTGATCGAGGCTGAGGTGCAGAGCCTCATCACCGCGGCCTGCGATCTCAAGCCGGCGTCGCTCCTCGGCACCCCCGCCGACGTGCTGGACATCGACCTCGACCATGCCTGCGCAGATGACTTCTTCTTCACCACCGCCGCGACCCTCCTGGTCGAGCGCGCCGGCACCGTGCACGGCTTCGGCGGCTGGTTCGAGGTGGACCTGACCCCGGACGTGGAGCTGTCCTGCTCCCCCATGGTCCCGCCCACCCACTGGCGTCAGTCGTTCTTCCCGGTCCGTCCCTTCTCCGTGGAGGCGGGTGACCGCATCCGGCTCGCCATGAACGCGGAGCGCACCGAGGCTGGCGATCAGCGGCTCCCCCTCTACTTCGTGGACGGCGAGCTCGTCCGTGACGGCAAGGTCCTCCACCGCTTCTTCTATCGCCACCACGGCAGCTTCGAGTGACCCATCCCGCGCGGCTGACGACCGCGGGGGGGGGAATGACCGCCGATGGCGGAGGCCCCCGGGATGCTCGCCGATTGCGATGGCCTGGACGGCGGAGCCCGGGTGGGCGTGGCTCCCCCATTGAGCGCTGCGCTTCGGACCAACGCAGCGAGTGAAGCAGGCCCTCTTGAACTCGGTGACAAGCCCTGGAGCTGGCCGGCAGGGTCGTCGCCTGACCGTTTGGCGCCTTCCCGCGGGCCACTCGGTCTGGCCTCGTGAGTCGCCCGGGTGCCCGTCACGCGGACTGAAGGTCACTGCGCTGAGAGCCGCGCGAGCAGGCGCCGCGACGGAGGTTCACCGATCGCCGCCGTACCCGAGGCTGCGGAGCGCCTCAGCCTGGTCCGGGTCGTAGGCAGAGGGCCGCGGCGCGGCGGCGCCGACCCAGACCGCGTGGGCACGCTCCAGGTCCTCGAGCGCGTCCCGCGACGTGGGCGTCAACACAGGGTCCGCGAGGAGGTCCCGGCGCTCTCCCGGATCACTGGCGAGGTCGAAGAGCTGACGCACGCCGAGGTAAGGCGCCTTGACCAGTTTCCACGGACCGAGGCGGACCGCCTGGGGCTTGGCGGCCCCGGCCCAGGGGAGACCCTCGGCCCCCTCGAGGCGGGGTCCGGGCTGAGTCGCCTCGGAGAACACGGCTCGCCGAGGCATCTCCGCGCCGCTCAGGGCAGGGAGGAGGCTCCGGCCGCGGCCCGGGTCATCGCCCGGCCCCGGCGCCAGCCCGACCGCATCCAGGATCGTCGGCGCCACGTCGACCCCTGAGACCGGCGTGGAGACCCGGGCGCCGCGGGCCGCGCCGGGGCCGCGGACGATGAGCGGCACGTGCACGTCCGTCTCTCCGACCCAGAGCCCGTGATTCCAGAAGTTGCCCTGCTCCCAGAACGTCTCGCCGTGATCCGCGGTGATCACCACCAGGGTCTCCTCGAGCACGCCCCGGGACGCCAGCCCGGCCAATAGCCGCCCGATCTCCCCGTCCATGTACTCGACCTCCGCGCCATAGAGGGCAGCCAGGCGCTCGTCCGCAGGGCTCGGGACGGCGCCCGTCGGCCCGGCGAGGGCTGCGGGCAGCCCGCCGCCGATCACCGCCTGCTGGCCGGGTCCCTCTCCGAGCACGCGCTGCTGCTGCGCGCCAACGGCGGACTCGATGTCCCCGAAGCCGCCCACGTCCCCCGAACCCGGGGCCCCGTAGGGAGCGTGGGGGTCGAAGTAGTGGGCAAAGAGGAAGAGGCCTCCTTCTGCTCCGGCAGCCTCTTGCTCGTCCACGTGCGCGAGCACCGCGTCGGTGACGGAGCCCGCGCGGCGCTGCGCCTGGTCGTTTCCGCCCGGTGAGGCGGGGAGGTCGAGGCGCTCGTCGTAGACGCCGAAGCCCTGGTTCATCCCGGTGGCCGAGACCAGCGCAGAGGACGCGACGAACGCGGCGCACCGGAACCCGGCGTCACTGAGGGCCTCCGCCAGCGTCCTGTTGGAGGGATGCACGCTGAACCCGTTGCGAACGACACCATGTCGCAGCGGATAGGCGCCCGTCATGAGGGACGCGTGGGAGCTCAGCGTCGTCGCGGCTGCGGAGCTGCACTGCTCGAAGACCACCCCCTCGGAAGCCAACGCGTCCAGGGCAGGTGTCTCGAATCGGACCTGACCGTACGCGCCCAGGTGGTCCGCCCGGGTCGTATCCATGGTGATCAGGAGCACGTTCCGGGGCCTGGACGCACCTCCCTCCCCGCAGGAGGCCGCGAGGCCAAGCAGGGCGAGAGGAGGCAGCCAGCGGGGCATACGGAGCGTCATGTCGCAGATATGGGCTCGCCGGAGCGCGAGGTTCAGGGAATGTAGCCGCCAGGGCAGACCGGGATAGACTCAAGAGTGGGAACCTCCAGGGGTACGATCGCCTCCACCAATCGTGGGAGTTACCTGAGGACGGCACATCGTCGCGCTTGACACCCGCATTCCCTCCCTTGAAGCTCAGGTCTTAGACCGGGCCCAAGGCCCCTTCTCCTGGCCCCATGAGTCCGAGAGCCCTCCCGGCCCTCGCTTTCCGCTCCACGTCCCACGGACGCCCATGATGCTTCGCACACTCCTCGCCTCTGCACTCGCCGGCCTCGGCCTGCTGATCACAGCGCCCGCCTCCGCGCAGGCCCCGCTGACCACCGAGCTCTTCGTCTCGGGCCTCCAGAACCCGACCGACCTCACGTTCGCTCCCGGGGACCCTTCAAGGATCTTCGTCATCGAGCAGGCAGGCCGCGTGCGCGTCATCGAGAACGGGACGCTGATCACCACCCCGTTCCTCAACATCAACCCCGAGGTCGCCTCCGGCGGCGAGCGCGGCCTCCTCGGCCTCGCGTTCCACCCGGACTACATGACGAACGGGCGCTTCTTCGTCAGCTACACCAACAACTCCGGCAACTCACGGGTCGCCGAGTATGCGGTGTCCTCCGACCCGAACGTCGCCGACCCGACCCGCGTTCAGTTCATCTCGCAGGTCAACCAGGACTTCTCCAACCACAACGGCGGCTGCATCAAGTTCGGCCCCGACGGGAAGCTCTACTTCGGTCTGGGCGACGGCGGCTCCGGCAACGACCCGAATGGCCGCGCCCAGAACGGTCAGCAGCTGCTGGGCAAGATGCTTCGCTATGACGTGGACATCGCGTCGCCGTTCATCCCCGCGGACAACCCCTTCCTCGGCAACAGCTCGGTCCGCAACGAGATCTACCACCTCGGCCTGCGTAACCCCTGGCGCTTCACCTTCGACCGCGCCACCGGTGACATGTGGATCGCCGACGTCGGCCAGAACCAACGGGAGGAGATCGACTTCATCCCGGCTGGCCAGGCTGGCCAAAACCTCGGCTGGCGCTGCAAGGAAGGGACCCGCTGCACGGGCCTGTCCGGCTGCAGCTGCACCAACTCCGCGCTCCTCGATCCGATCTTCGAATACAACCACGGCCAGGGCTGCAGCGTGACCGGCGGGATGATCTACCGCGGCAGCGCGATCCCGAGCCTCCAGGGCACGTACTTCTACGCGGACTACTGCTCGAACAGGATCTGGAGCATCGAGTACGACGGGAGCTCGGTTCAGAACTTCACGGACCGCACCGTCGAGCTGCGCCCGACCTCCGGCTCGATCAGCTCGATCAGCTCCTTCGGTGAGGACCACGACGGCGAGGTCTACATCGTCACCCAGAGCGGCGGCCGCATCTGGAAGATCACCGAAGAGCCGCCCGCCTGCGGCTTCACGACCTACTGCTCCTCCAACGCGGGCAGCTCCGGCGCGCCGGCACAGATCGCCGCCACCGGCTCCGCGAGCATCACGGACAACAACTTCGTCATCGCCGCCTCCGGCCTCCCGTCCTTCACCGTCGGGCTCTTCTTCTACGGGCCGGTTCAGACGCAGGCTCCGAGCGGGCTCGGCAACCTCTGCGTGATGGGCACCGCCCAGATGCCCGCGGTGCGACTCTACCCCGCGGTCCAGGCGGGCATCCTCGGCAGCGTGGCGCGGGCCGTGGACTTCACGGACCCGAACCAGTCGTCGGGCCCCGGGGCGATCCTCCCGGGCATGACGCTGAACTTCCAGTGCTTCTTCCGCGACAACGTCGCCGGGGCGCCGACGTTCAACTTCAGCAACGCGATGTCCGTGCTCTTCTGCCCGTGATCCGCACCTGACCGGGCTCGAATCCGGCCATAAACGAGAGCGCCCGCGTCGCCCCAAGAGGGCGGCGCGGGCGCTCTGCTTGCACTAGCCTCAGGCGCTGCGACGCGACTGCAGGTCCAGGTTGGCCTGGAAGATCGCACCCATCAGGTCGCGCTTGAGGTCCGCGCGGTTCTCGTCGCTGTCGAGCCCCTGGACCTCGCGATAGACCGAGGCCACCCCCTCGTCCGTGGAGCCCGCCGCGCGCAGTCGCGCGATCTCGGCCTCGGTGGTCTCGAGGGAGCGCGTGAGCTTCTCGATGCGCCGATTGAGCTGCTGGAGGTCCCGGTCCACACCTGCACGATCGCCCCCCTGCTTGAGCGTCGTCGACATGGCCTCGATCCGCGCATTCGCCATCTCGAGATCCCGGCTCCAGCGCTCGCGCTCCTGCTGAACAGCGCGCTGGACGACCTCGTTGGCGACCTCCTGGGCCGCCGACTCCAGCGGGGCACCGCCGGCCACGAGCCCTTCAAGGCGCTGCCGGTACCCCATGCTCTCGGCCCTGGCGAGCAGCTCCTCCACGTCACCTACGGCGGGGGCCTCTGGCGCCGGCTCCTTCTCGTACAGCTCGTAGAGCTCGGTCTGGGCGACCTGACCCCCGCCATTCCCAACGGCGACGGCGAGGCCCTCCTCGGCCACGCGCTCCAGGGTGGCGACCGAGTTCGCCGCATCGTCCTGGTTGTGCGCTACGCCAATGGACGCGGTCACGCGGATCGACTTGCCGCCGATGACGAACTCCATCTGGCGCGCGCCGCTCAGCACCCGCTCACTGATCGCTCGTGCGGCGGCGGGCATGGTGTGCGGGATGAGCACCATCAGGCGATCATCGACCACGGTGCCCAGCAGGTCCCCCGCTCGGGTCTCGCCCTGCAGCAGCTCGACCAGCGCCTGGAGGATCGTCAGCCGCGCATCGAAGCCGTGCATGGTCTGGATATCCCGGAGCCGGTCGATCTCGATCAGCAGGCAGGCCACCGGATAGCGATAGCGCTGCGCTCGATCAAATTCGATCTGCATCAGCGAACGAACCTCGTCGTCCGTGAACAGCGGCGTGCCGCTCGGATTGAAGCTCAGCGTTCCGGGGTTGGCCATGGGGATAGTGCGCCCGCGTAGGGCGACAAGGGAAACGTCGACCGCACCGCCACGAGCCCTTGAGCACCCCTTGGATCCCTCCTCGGCCCAGTCCCCAAGCGAGAGACCCGGGCAACATCGCTCTACCCCGAACGGCGCCTGGCGCCCCGCAAGACGACCTCCGAGCCCCTCAGCCCACCGGCACGCCTCACCGCAGCCCCCAAGCCCCGTCTCCCCGTCTTCCGCGGGCCCAGCAAGCCCGGTCTCCTGGGGGCCCAGCAACCCAGTCCGTCAGGCACCCAGTCCCCCAGGCACCCAGTCCCCCAGGCACCCGGGCCCCCAGGCCCCCGAGGCCCCAGGCACCCAGCCCCCAGGGCACGACACGCTCCCGCCGCTGAAGGGCGCACGTCAGGGATCCACTCTCGCGGAAGGGGCGCTCAGAGGTCGCCCACGGTGCGGTAGAACAGAGGACGAGCCGCAGTACAGCGTCAGCGCCGGGCAGGTTGACCGGTGACCTCCACGAGGGCCGCCACGACCCGCGCTGCCCCCGCGCCGTCCACCAGCCTGCGCCCGAGCTCGCTCATTCGCTGCCGGCGTGCGCCGTCCGCCAGCAGGGACCCCAGCTCTTTCGCGCAGCGCTCGGCGTCCAGCTCCCGGTCCCAGCCGAGGTCGACAACCACCCCTCGCTGCTCGAGATCGGCGACGATCGGCTGCTGGTTCTCGGCGAGGATGACACAGGCGACGGGCACGCCGAAGGCCGCCATCTCCCACAGGGTACTGCCCCCTGCACAAACCGCGAGATCCGCCCACTCCAGCAGGGGCACCATGTCCTTCACCGGATCGAGCACTCGGCACCCCGGGATCCCCGAGGCCATCGCGTCCACGGCAGCTCGATGGGGGTTCGCCGCGCCGACGAGGACCTGAGTCTCAAGCTGCCCGTCCCCAAGGGCTCCCAGCGCCTCCAGAATACACGTGGTCGCGTTCCCAGGATCGGAGCCCCCCATGGTCACGAGCAGCCTCTGGACGGGCCCTTCATGGGATCTGGCCGCGCGCCCATGAAGAGCGTGAAGAGCCTGAACAAACTCAGCGCGCAGCAGCGCGTGGCTCGGGCCCAGGAGGAGCGCCGGAACCCCAGGGTAGTCCTCCGCTCGCGCGTGGCTGTTCTGATTGAGGACCAGGTCGACCTCGTACCCCTCAAGGTGGGCGAAGTCGTCCACCAACCCGAGCTTGAAGCCGCCGCCGTGCAGCGCCCGCTGGAACGCGAGGTCGAACCTGTAGCCGTCGAGCACCACCCATCCCGCACCCGACTGGCGGGCGAGGGCCTGCGTGGCCGCCGCGTCCTCGCGGGACCCCACCTCGACCGCGAGGCGCTCCACCTGGGCGCCGCTCGCCTCAACCCTCTTCACTAGGGCCTCGGGGCACTCTGCGACCGCCAAGATGACCGCCACACCGTGCTCCTCGAGGGCGAGCGTGAGAGCCAGGCAACGCATGACGTGGCCCGTGCCCTGGGCGGTGCTCGCGTCTGCCCGGATGATGATGGTGTCCATCGCTTTCGACTGAGTGGTGAGCCTGCGGGCCCGCGCCCGCCGCCGCGGCGGGGCGCAGTGGGCTCACTGGCCGCGGAGAGAGGAGAGGAACGCGATCAGGTCGCGCATCTCGGACCTTGAGAGGTGAGAGGCCACGTTCGAGGGCATGGCTGACACATCCCGGCGGCGAGCCTTGATCTCGACGATCTCGAACTCCAGCTGCTCCTTCTGGGCCGTCTCGAGGAGCAGGACCTCGGCGTCCTCCTCGAGGATCCTCCCGGAGAACGTCTCACCGTCGTCGGTCATGATCAGCCAGCTCTCATAGCCCGCAGCGATCTCGGCGTTGGGCTCGACGATCGAACGGAGGAGCTGCTCGGCGCTGAGCCGCTTGCCCACGTCGTCCATGGCCGGACCGGCCTCGGAGCCCCCCTCGTCGCCCACCACATGGCACTTCATGCAGCTCGTCTCGGCCTTGGACGAGAAGATCCGCCGGCCTCGCTCGGCGTCACCGCCCTCCAGGCACATGCGCCAGCGGGCGAGGGGGTCCTCGGACGCCTCCCACTCCGCCTCCATCGCCGCCGCCGCGCTCTTGACGGCGTCGTCCTCGGCTCCACCGGCGTACCGCAACCACTCCACGAGCAGCGTGCTGTCATCGCCCTTGAGCCGCGCGCCCTCATCGAGGAACGCCGCGCTGGCGGCGTCGTCCCGGAAGCCCGCGAGGACCCGGAGGGCATCTGCCCTGCGCTCGGCGGTCCCGTCACGCGCCTCCTCGGCCACGATCGAGATCGCGGCGGCGCCGTGCACCTCGAGCAGCGCCGCCGCGCGGAGTGGGCTACCCGCCTGCACCGCCGAACGGGCCGTGAGGTCCGCAGTGACCGAGGCCTCCGGGGCTCGACGCAAGAGCATCCGGTACGCACGTCGGCGGACCTCAGCATTCGCGTCGGCCTGGCCGGCCACGGCCGCCAGGTGGACCGCAGCGTCGAGCGCTGGGTCGTCCAGGCTCTCGATCAACTCGAGCAGGGCCGTCCCCACCGCGGCGTCCGCCAGCGAGGGGCTGCGGGTCAGCTTGCCCAGCGCCTCGCCGCCGTCCACGTCCGTCGCCGCCAGGCGGAGGTCGCCCACCGCGGCTGCGGGGATCGGGCGGTGGTCCATGACCACCCCGTCACGCGTGAGCGGACGGGTCCACGACGCCAGCACCCGGAGAGCCTCGGCCCGAAGGGTCCGATCGGCGCGCTCATCCAAAGCGAACTCGAGCAGGCGCGAGGCGCTGGCGTAGGTCGCCACCTCACGGCACGCATGGAGAGAACGCCGGATCGTGGTGGTATCGCCACCTTCCGCGAGGCTGGGGAGCGCAGCGGACAACGCCCCCATGGCCGCCGACACCCGCGCGTCGTGGATTCCACGGGCGGCCTCCGCCCGTACGGCGGGCGCGGGATCGGCGAGGAACCTGGCGATCCGACGATCGCCGCGCCGCCGGAGCACCACGACGGCGCACTGACGGACGAAGTCGGCGGGGTGATCGGCGAGCGCCGACACCGGCGCCGAGGGCCCCATGCGATCCAGGGCACAGATGGCTGCCGTGCGTAGCCAGGGGTCGCCCGGCCCCTCGGACTCCAGGAGGTCCACCAGCTCGTCGAAGGCGGCAGCCTCCAGGTCCTCGGGCAGCCCCGGCCGCCCCAGGGCCTCAGCGGCCAGCAGCCGGACCCGGGGCTCAGGGTGGCCCCTCAACAGCTCCAGGGCCTCCCTGGGGAAGTCCACCGCTTCGCGCTCTGCGGCCACGCGCAGGGCCTGCGCCACCACCTCGGCGTCAGGGTCGCCCAGGGCTGCGAGCAGCGCCTGGTCCAGCGACGCGGAGCGCAGCATGGCTGAGACGCTGCCCGCCCCCATGAGCCGGCCGACGTGCCCCGCACACCAGAGGGCATGGACCCGCTGAAGGGCCTGGGCCTCCTGGTCTGTCACCACCTCGAGGAGGCGGGTGAGGCTGCCCTCGGCCACGGCGTCGTCACCCGCGGAGAGGATGCGGCTCGCCATCAAGAGCTGCGCCTCCTGGCGGACTCGCCGATCCCGGTGTTCGAACAGCGCGAGGAGCGCGGCGTCGTCGAGCCCATCGAGCCCGCCTTGCAGGAGGGCGGCGACCTCCGAGACGAGGCCGGACTCGGCCTCGTCGCGGACCTCGGGGACGACCCGGAACATGCGGCCCTTGCCCGTCTGGTTCCAGCCGCTCACCCAGTCGGAGAAGTACAGGTTGCCGTCGACGCCGAAGTCCACATCGGTCGGGAGCACGTCCCAGACAAACTTCTCCACCTCCTCGGACTGGAAACCCGCGCCCTCGGCGGCATTTCGGAACGAGTAGATACCGCTGTAGCCCGGGTTCCCGCGGAAGTCGCACACAAAGAACGTGTCGTGCCAACGGTTCCCCCAGCCGGTTCCGGGGTACGTCGTGATGCCCGACGGGCCGCTGGTGAAGTTCGCGATGGGCGGGAGGATGTAGAGCGCCTGCCCCTCGAAGTAGGGATACCAGAGGCGCTCCTGGTTCCAGGGGCCCCGCGCGGTCGGCCGCTGCACCCATTGGTAGGCCTGGCGCCAGCCGGTGTCGCTGTCCCTGAGCAGGTAGGTCCAGCGCGCCTTGTCGCCGCCGTCCGAGTTGTTGTCGAGGGTGAAGAGATTCCCGCTCGTGTCGAAGACCAGCTCCTGGGGGTTCCGTAGCCCGTCACAGAAGAGCTCCAGCCCGGAGCCATCCAGCTCGCAGCGGAAGACCGCGCCGGTCCCGAACCTGACGAGCCGCTCGCCCTCGTCCGTCGTCACATTGAACCCGCGGTCTCCGATGGAAAAGTACAGCCGGCCGTCCGGGCCGATCACCAGTCCGTGCAGGTCATGGCCGAGGAGCGCGACACGCAAGCCGTACCCCGTGCTGTGCTGGTCCATGCGCTCGGCGACGCCGTCGCCGTCCTCGTCGAACAGGCGCCAGAGATCAGGGATGCAGGTGAACCAGAGCTCCGTCCCACCGTCCAGCCGCCGCCGCGCGAGGAGCCCCGCTCCAATCCCTGCGGCAGGGTCTGCAAAGTCCGCGGCGAAGGCCGTGGCCTCGTCGGCCACCCCATCTCCATCCGTGTCCACCAGCCGGGTGATCCGCTCGGTCTCCACCGAGTACCCATCCCGCAGCCCGTCCTCCCCCTCGTGCTTGCGAAACATCGCGACCCGGTCCTCCACCGTCTTGATGGCGAGGTCGTCCTCGAGCCAGCCCATGTGGCTCCGAATGTCCGTGACGCCCTTGTGGTGACGAAAGGTCTCCGCCACGTAGACGCGACCGAAGACGTCGAAGCAGAACGCCACCGGATTGGCGAGCATCGGCTCGCTGGCGAAGATCTCGACCCGGAACCCCTCGGGGATCTGCATGCGCGACAGGACCTGGCGCGCCTCGTCGGAAACCTCCTGATTCGGAGCGCAGGCGGTCGGCTTGGAGAGCGCGGGAGCGGCCGTGGCGGACGCGGCAAGAAGGACGGCGAGGAGAGGGCTCGGCATGGAGCCAGGATATACGCTCCAACCGCGACCTCAGCGCGGATCTCCCACAGGAAGCGTCCCACCCGCCGCGCGCCACTCTGCCACCAGCAGGTCCACCATTCGCCCGTAGGACGCCACGCCGTCCTGGCCCTGGCTGCGCAGGTAGGCATCGTTGACCGCCGACGCCGCCCGGCTCGCCGCGGGCGAGCGCTCCCGGTCCCAGAATCGCGCACGCTCCTCCAGGGCCTCCTGGATCCTCGGGTCGAGCCCCTCGAGGCGGTCCACCAGCACGGCCCGGTCCGCGCGCCCCAGGGCGCCCAGCACATGCGCCAGCGCCAGCAGCCGCGCCGCCGCCCGCAAGCTGTGATCCGCCGCGCGGCTGCCGACCCGCCAGGCGAGGTAGTTGGCCTCATCCTCCCGCGCCCATCCTTGGGCGTGGGCAAGCTCGTGGCACGCCGTGAAGAGCAAGTCAGGCTCTGGGAGATGCCCGGCCACATGCGCCTCCTGGGTGAATGGACTGAAGATCCCGCTGATGCCGCCGCTCACGATGGCGCCTGACAGCGCGGGCCGTACGAGCACGCCGGCGAGTACGCCGGCGAGGACGCCGGTGCCGACGCCGAGGGATGGCTCCCGCTCGCTGGCCTGGCGCCACGCGTCACGCGCCGCGCGCAGGGCCGCCGCGGGTTCGGTCGCGCGCTCGACGCGGTCGAGGCCCTCAAGGTCCACCGCGAGCTGCGCCTCAAGATCCGCAGCGACCCGATCCAGCTCCGCGGCCGTGACCCCCGAGGCCTCGAGCTCGAGCGACACCGCGAGGGGGAGGCGCGAGTAGTTGAGTCCCCACAGCAACAGGAACACAAGGGCGCCGCCGCCGCTCGCCGCGAGCACCTGTCGGGCCACCGCGCCGGCGCCCCCCTGGCGCCACCCACGCCGCAGGGCCCAGCACCCGACCACGGCCATGGCGAGCAGCCCGGCCTCGGACAGGGACAGGAACGGGCCGCCCCTCAGCTCCGACCCCGTGAGCGCTGCCCAGCCGTGCGCAGCCTGCGCCACGGCCTGCGCGACGCCGGGATAGAGGCCGCGGGAATAGAGGCTCTCGACGGTCTCGGGAGCCGAGCGCGCGACGGCCGTCAGCAGGAGTGTCGCGGACCAAGGCGTCAGCGCCACGAGCCAAGAGGCGATGGACCGAGGAAGAAGCGACGGCCGGCGCCCCTCGGGAGGGTCGCCGGCCGCCTGCTGCTCCCGGGTTCCGGGGTCGCTCACTTCAGCTGCTCCCAGTACTCCTCGGGCATGTCGTGCGCGATCTTCAGCGCTCCGTTGGCGCCGCCGTACATGGGCTCTTCGATCCGAATCACGTTGCCGCCGCCGAGGGTGCGCTGCATCTCCTCGGTGATCGCGCGATCCAGGCCTCGGATCTGGCTACCGCCGCCCGCCAGCAGGACGCGCTTCTTGAGGCGCTCCTGGAACTCCGGGTCGAACGTGCTGATGAGCTTGCCAAGCCCCTCGACGATGGGCGGCACGATGCGCTGGCACGCGGTGCGGACCTGCTCTGTGATATCGAACGCGGTGGGCTTGCCCTCCACGGGGAGCTCGGTGGTGATCTTCTCCGTGTTGGCGTCGACCGTGCTGTGGCGCTCCTTGATGGCCTTGACCATCTGCTTCGTGAACTGAGCCTGGGGATAGGCGGCCCCGATCTCCTTACCTAGCTCCTCGTCCACAAAGTCGCCCGCGGTGTTCATCGTGATCTGGTCGGACTCCTCCGGCATGGTGCCGTGCATCCGGCAGAGGTCCACGGTCCCCGCGCCGATGTCGATCACGAGGACGTCCTCCAGCATGTCCAGGCCATAGGCCACGGAGAACGGCTCAGAGCAAAGCATCACGGAGTCAACGGACTCCCGCGCCGCCTGGAGGATGGCGTCCTTGTTGTTGATCTGCGCCTGCGCGGGCACGCCGATCACGGCGTACACCAGCTCGTCCTTCCGGGGCTTGGCGAGGCGCACGATCTCCTTCACGAGGTCCATGGCCGCCCGCCGCGACTCCTGGTTCTCGCTGCCGTCGGCGTTGAACTTGAGGACGCCGTGCTCGAGCGGGCGATGGAGGTTGAGCGAGAGGCGCTTCTCCCGCGCCTCCGAGCCGAAGAGGACGTCCTTCTTAAGGAGCTTCATGGCCACCGGGTCCTTGGGGTAGCCCACGAAGGACTCGATGGTCTCGCGCACCCCGTTGCTCGCGGTCACGGAGGTGCGGGATGTCCCGAGATCGATGCCCACGTAGAGGACACCCTGGTCCTGGCCCGGCCCGTCCGCAGCGTCCGTCTGAATGTTCGTCATGTTGTTTGGGTGGTGCCCCCTACCGTCGCGCGAAGAACCGGCCTGCCTGCGCGATGCCTTAGCATGGCGTGTGAAGGCCTCGCGGAAAAGGGCCGCAGCGAGAACGTCGGCGGGGGCCGCCTGCCCAGCCCTGATCGGCTCAGGCTCTCGACTTGTTGACGCTTTCTCGAAGATCCAGGTTGGCCTGGAACAACTTCGACATGAAGGCGCGCCGCTTCTCGCCTCGCGGGCTCTCAGGCGCGCCCGGCTTCACGAGGTCGTAGACCGGCGTCGCTTCTTCATCCGCCCCTTCATCGAACTCGGGACTCCGCCGGGGGCCACGGGCACCTGAGAGACTCCGGATCTCCTCCTCTTGTTCGGTCAACAACTTCGAGAGCTTGTCGATCCGCCGCTGAAGGAGTTCGGTTTCCCGCTGCCCTTGGCGAGCTTCAGAGGGCGAGCGCGGGGCGGCGGCCGAGTCGGCCGCCGGGGCCGGCGCATCAACCGGCGTATTGACCGGCGGGGCCGGCCTGCCGCGTCCCCACGCCGCCGGCAGCGAGGGGGAACGGCCCTCCGATTCCGCGGTTGGACGTCGCAGGCTCGCCCCGCTGCGTCCGGTACCTCGGGCGCCTGCTCTTCTCGTCGGGCCAGGAAGCACCACGCGGTGCACCACGTTGCCCTTCGAGCCCAGTTTCTTGAAGCCACTCATGCGATCTACCCGTTCTACCACAGCCCCGCTCCGCGAGTGCTCGCCTCGCCGCGACGGTGGCAGCAGTTCTATTTCAGGGACGAGCGCGAGTGACGCCCGCGCTGAACAACCCATCCGTCAGGGCTCACCGCAGCGGGGGTCCTCGACCCGGCCTTTTTGCCCTCCCTCAGGCTGCGACCCAGCCACCGCCGCCGCAGGGCGCCACTACGCCTTGCTGGCGCCCCAGATGGTGGGCCGCCCCTGACCTGCCCCGGAACTAACCCTCCGTTGCTCCCGAACTCACCCCTTGGAGGACCCCGTGAGGAGAGCCACCACTTGGCCCAGTTCACGGATCGTGATCGAGCGTGGGCCAACGCCGTCGGCGCCCGCGAGGATCACGCTCGCCATCCCAGCGGCCTCCGCACCGACCCCGTCCACGTCGGCCCGATCCCCGACATAGACGGTCTTGGTGGGCGCCACTCCCAACCTCGCCGCCCCGACGACGAACCCGCGGGGGTCCGGCTTGAAGCGATTCACCTCCGGGTCGGTGGCCGCCAGGGCCACGTCGAACAGATCACGGACTCCAAGCGCCTCCAGCTTCCGCTCCGGAGCGTAGTCCGAGAAGACCCCCAGGCGCATTCCAGCCCCCTTCAGCTCAAGGAGCACCCCTCGGAGGCCCGGCCAGGCGGCTCCCCCCAGGAACGGTAAGGGCCGGCGAAACATCCACTCCTCGACCATTTCACGGAGCTCCTCCGCCGGGACCCCCAGGCGCTTCGCGGGGACCTCGAACTGGACATCGGCGAGGGCCTCAGCGTCTCCAGCGAAGTCCCGCAAACCCTCGCGCGCGGAGCGAAACTCGCGCAGGCATCGCATCAATCGGGGGAAGGCGACGGGATGAATCATCCCCCAGCGCAGAAGCTCGAAGAGCATCCGCCGGCGCATGGGCGCGAGGCGATAGAGCGTCCCGTCCAGATCAAAGAGGACGGCCTCAGCGGCTCCGAAGGGGTCGGTCATCGGGCGATGCTGGGCTGCAGCTCGGGGTGGCGCCTGAACCAGAGCCAGGCGTAGGCAACGTGAACGAGGCTCCAGAGGCAGGTCACGGTGAGGCCGATAGCCACCCCGATGGTCGGCATCCACCAGGCGAAGAACGCCACCTGAGCCGTGTTGACCACGAGCCCGAGGAGCGAGAGCTTGATCGCCACGCCCATCTGGTCTGTGACCAGATAGAAGACGTCATTGGCCACGGAGAAGCTGACGATGCAGAGACCCGGGGTCAGGATGAGCACCATGGTCCACAGGGGCTCGACGAAGTCCGCTGGGAAGAGCCGGGGGAGCAGGAACGGCAGCGCCGGGAGAACAAGCAGCAGACCGAGCGAGATGGTCACGCCGGAGAGCAGGCTCGCTCGCCAATAGGTGCTCCGGAGCCCGGCGACGTCCCTCACGCCGGCGAGCTGCGAGAGCGCAGGCAGCGCGGTTCGATTGATCCCCTGCATGACCACCCGGGCCACCGAGACCATGCGTTGCGCGATCCGCAGGTAGGCGACCCAGCCGGGATCGCCGAGGCTCCCGAGGATGAGCGTCGGCAGGGTCTGCACCCCGAGCGAGTCGACGTTGCGAACGAGCCCGACCTGGACCCCCTCGCGGAGCGCGTCCCGGGCGGGGACGACCGTGGAGCGCGCGGCGCCCAGGAGCGGCGGGAGGAGGGAGCCCGCTCGCCTTCTCTCACGAACGTAGGCGTCCAGCGCCAGCAGGCTGCCGCAGACCGAGGAGGCGAGCAGCCCCAGCACCGCGCCCCAGGCGTCCCCGAAGGCCAGCGCCCCCGAGACCACGAGCACCAGCCGGCACAGCTCATGGCCCATGTCCACCCGCGCGAGGGCGGCCATCCGGCGCTCTCCCTGCAGGGCTGCGCAGCAGACAATTCGGAGCACGTCGAGGAGCGGGATCAGCACGAGGGCGCTGGCGAGCCGCGCGATGCGATCCCCATCCCCATCGAAGGCGAACCGGGCTCCGGCCGGAAATACGAGCAAGCCCACGGCCAAGGCGCCAAGGGCCAGCAGCACCGACAGGCGGAGGAACACCCCCATCCAGCCGAGGATCATGTCCTCGGAGCCGCTCCGGATCGCGGCCGCGATCCGCTTCGTCACGACGTTGGCGAGACCGAGGTTCAGGAGCGCCCAGAGCAGCGAGTAGCAGCTCACGCCGAGATAGAAGATGGAGAGCTCGTACGCACCGAGGACGTGGGTCATCACCACCGCCCCGATGAAGTTGCTCACGGCCACCAGCAGGGCCCCAACCTGCAACGTGCTGGACTCCCGGAAGAACCGGCTGCCCAGCGCCCGACGCGCCCAGGAGGGGCCGCCGGGGCTCATGACTGCGGCGCGCTTCCCTGCGGCGCCATCTCCGACGACCGCTCACCCGGAATCAGCAACACGTCCCCGACCGTCCCGGAGAGGTCCCGCTCGAGGTCCACCGCCTGATAGCCAAGGGGGACATAGGCGTCCAGCGCCTGGCGCTGCCGGTCTGCGAGCGGGTGATAGTCCTCGGCCAGGAGCTCCACGTGCAGCACCGGGCGGCAACCGGTCTTCACGAGCCACTCCCTCAGGCCGTCAAGGACCGCGTAGTCGTAGCCCTCCGTGTCGGTCTTGATCATGTCCACGTGCTCGATCCCCCGCCCGAGGAGCCACCGAGAACCGTGCACGAGCTGGATCTCTTCCTCCTCGATCACGGTGTCGGGACGTACCGCCGAGTTCGGGCGCCGATCGAACATGATCTCGGTCATCAGCGAGTTGGCGCCGTAGTTATGCGCGGCCTTGTAGATCGTCCGGACCGCGTCCTCGTCCCCCATCGCCGCGTGGACCACCTCGATCCCGTCGTCACCGGAGAACCGCTCCCGGCAGATCTCGGCGTAGCGCGCCACCGGCTCGAAGAGGATTCCCGTGGCTGAGGGGCGGGCCTCACGAAGCAGGCGCGTGAAGATCCCGATGTTCGCGCCAATATCGAGGAACATGCCCTCCTCAGGAAGGTACGGCAGCACCGCCTCCACCGACGTCCGGACCGTCTCCTCGTGGCGGGCCTCCCACTCGCTGAGGGAGCGGGTCGGCACTTCGGGGGCGAAGCGGCGCCTGACCTTGTCGAAGAGCCTTTGGACCTTGTTCAACACGGCTCAGCCCCTCCCGATACCGACGCGGACCTGAGGGCATGCCGGCACCGCGATGAGGCCAGCCGGGCGCCCGCGCTCTCCCCCTTGCCTGTCGCCCGCGGCGCGAGCGCTTGGCCCCCATCGCGACCGACGGGCAGGCGCCAGGGACCGGTTTGTGGGTACGTGCGGATCATCCGTCTTCGGAGCTCCTCCGGGAGCGCGGCCGCCGAATTGAGACACCCGACGGGATCGCTCGACGCGTCGGAAGTCTACCCTGCTCGGAGCGCCGATTCGCCTCCGCTCTCAACGCCCCGTCCCCCGCCTCGCCCCGCTACGCCCCTGATCGTCATGAGATTCTCGACCCTCGCATGGTCCCTTTGCGGCCTGCTCCTCCTGGTCTTCGGGGGCTCCCGGATCCTGGCCGGGCTCGGTGACCGTGAGGTCCAGGTTCGGAGGCAGCTGAGCGCCCTGGTTGAGGCGATTCAGGAGGACGATCAGGAGCGCGTCAGGCGCTTCGTGTCGCGGTCCTACATGGACGAGGACACCGGGACGGAGCGGCGTGACCTCCGCTCGGCCCTCCGCGACGGGGGCGGGGACCTGGTCCCCGAGATTGATGCGGCCACCTGGATTGAATTCCTCCCCAGCGGGGACGGCGGCAGCTTTGATAGCGGCAGCGTCAATAGCAGCAGCGTCGACCGCGATCGCGCTGAGGAGACCTGCACGGTCCGCGTCAAGGTTCTGCTGAGGAAGGGCGCGCTCGGACAACCCGCCGAGCCCTACTGGAACTTCGAGGCGGAGCTCGACCTGCGCCTGGAGCGAGGCTCCTGGAAGATCTTTCGCTCCCGCGGCGTGAACCTCGATCAGCGCGGGAAAGCCTAGGAGAGCCCGTACTCCTTGATCTTGCGATAGAGCGTCCGCTCGCCGATCCCCATGACCTCGGCCGCCTTCTTGCGGTTGCCGTCCATGAGCTCGAGGTTCGCCCGGATCAACGCGCGCTCCACTTCATCCAGGGACCGGCCGGCCAGGTCGTAGCCGCCCACACCGGCCGCCGTGCCGGTGTCCCCTCCGCTGACGCCGGTGGCCGCCCGTATCGACTCGGGGACGTCGTCGACCGAGAGCATGACCCCGCCGGCGAGGAGCACCATGTTCTCCACCGCATTGCGGAGCTCACGGACGTTCCCGGGCCACCGGTACCGCGCCAGCAGCGCGCGCGCCTCGGGTGAGATCCCGTCCACCTGGCGGCCGTGCAGATCCCGGAACTCCTCGATGAAGTGGTCGATCAGGAGCGGCACGTCTCCGGTGCGCTCGCGGAGCGGCGGGAGCATGAGCTCGACCACCTGGAGCCGATGGAAGAGGTCCTCGCGGAACTCGCCGTCCTGGACCATCTCCCGCAGGTTTCGATTGGTGGCCGCCACCAGGCGGATGTCCACGGATCGGGGGTCGTTGCC
The DNA here is from genome assembly GCA_905480285.1 of uncultured bacterium. Taxonomy (GTDB): domain Bacteria; phylum Planctomycetota; class UBA1135; order UBA1135; genus Saltatorellus. Next base: position 3,351 of record CAJQPT010000091.1, on the reverse strand, counting down.
GCCCACCTGCACGACTTCCCTCGCCTCGAGCACCCGCAGGAGCTTGGCCTGCGTCGCCAGGGGCATGTCGCCGATCTCATCCAGGAAGAGGGTCCCGCCGTCGGCGTAGGCCACTCGCCCCTCCTTGTCGCTCACCGCCCCCGTGAAGGCTCCCTTCACATGGCCGAAGAGCTCGGACTCGATGAGCCCATCGGTCAGCGCCGCGCAGTTGACCGCCACGAAGTTCTGATCGCGCCGGTCGCTGTTGGTGTGGATCGCCCGGGCGATGAGCTCCTTCCCGGTCCCGCTCTCGCCGAGCACGAGCACGGTCGCGTTGGTGGGAGCCACACGGGCGAGGATCTCGAAGACGCGCGTCATCTCCTTGGAGTGCCCGCGCAGCCCATCGAAGCCGAAGCTCTTGTCGAACTGCCGGCGCAGCTCGACGTTCTCGGAGCGGAGCGACTCGTTGTCGCGGCGCAGCCGCCCCTTCTCGATCGCCCTTGAGAGCTTCGCCCGGAGCTCCGCCAGCTTGACGGGCTTGCTCAGGTAGTCCTCAGCGCCCTCGCGCATGGCGTCCACGGCGGTCTCCACCGTCGCGTGGCCGGTGATCAGGAGCACCGGCGTGTCGGGGGTCAGGCGCTTCGCCTCCTGGAGGACCTCGAGCCCGGAGCGATCGTGCATCACGAGGTCCGTCAAGACCGCGTCGTAGGCACCCTCCTCCAGCGCCGCTACACCCGCGCCTCCCGAGCCAACGATGACGCACTCGTATCCGTCGATCTCGAGCCCGTCCCCGAGGGCCTCGCCGTGCCCCTCGTCGTCGTCAATGATGAGGATCTTGCCCGCGCTCTCGTCAGTCATCGCTGCCTCCTGAGCCGGCCGTATCCTGGCCCGCCGGTTCTGATGGTTGAGGTTCGGTCCGCGTGGGCCTGATCTCCTGCAGGAGCGGGAGCCAGAGCACGAAGCGCGTCCCGCGCCCCTCCTCGCTCATGACCCCGATCTCACCGTCGTGCATCTCGATGATCCGCTTCACCGTGGCGAGCCCGAGCCCGGTGCCGTTGCGCTTGGTCGAATAGTAGAGGTCGAAGCACCGCTCGAGCTGATCGGGAGACATCCCGACCCCCGAGTCGGTGATCGTCAGCTCCGCTCGCGGCCCCTCACGGCGCAGCTCCACGATGAGCTCCCCGCCCCCCGGCATGGCCTGGCGAGCGTTCACGATCAGGTTGAGTAGGGCCTGCCGGAAGGTGCCCTCATCGAGCATCACCAGCGGGAGGGAGCCGGGCAGCAAGGCGTGCAGCCGGACCCCCTCGGCCTCGAGCTCCGGCTCGGCGAACTCAAGGGCGTCGCGGACCAGGGACACCAGGTCCGAGGGCGCCCGGTTGATGTCGCCACCACGCACGAAGCGCAGGAAGTCCTCGAGGATGCCCTCGAGGCGCGTCACCTCGCGCTGGAGGGTCTTGACCCGCTTGAGCGAGCGCTTCTCCGCGGGCGACTGACCGCCGTCTCCCCCAGGCGCGGGCTGGAACTCCTCCTCCAGGAGGGTCAGGTTGATCGCCATGGTCGACAGGGGGTTCTTGATCTCATGGGCGAGCCCACCCGCCAGGCGCGCGAGCATCCGCCGACGCCCGCTGACCTCTCCCTCGGGCCCCGAGGGAGGCCGGCTATCCCAATCGATCTCCTCTTCCATGTCTGGGGCCGGCGGATCGACCAAAAACGTCGCGAAGCGCGGCGGCCCGGCGGCAGACTAACCGGACACGGCGTCCCCGTGCCCTTCCTTTGAGCGAGTCGCAGCACCTCCCCGTCCCTGCGGGCCAGCGCCCGGCCGCAGACGTGATCCAGCGCCTGGTCCGGGCTCTGGAGTCAGAGTCCGTGATTTCGATGCCGACCGAGACGGTGTACGGGCTCGCCGCCCGCGCGGACCGGCCCGGGGCCTTGGCGAGCCTCGCAGCCATCAAGGGCTCCGTCGAGACTCGGCCCTATACCTGGCACGTCGGTGGCCCAGGGGACCTCTCGGGCAGCGTGGCCCTCGCGGCCATGGTGGAGCGGACGACCGCTCGATACTGGCCCGGGCCCCTCACCCTCGTCCTGCGCTCAACGGCGCCCGGGCTCGAGTTGATCTCCAGCGATGGGTGGACAGGGGTCCGCGCGCCGGCCCACGACGCCACCCGTGCGGTTCTTGGCGCCGCACCCTTCCCCGTGGTCATGACGAGCGCCAACCGAGCGGGCGAGGAGCCCGCCACCACCGCCGCGGAGGTCGCAGCCACGTTCCAAGACGACGAGCTGGCGGCCATCCTCGACGGGGGCCCCTGCGCGATTGGTGAGGCCTCCACGGTGGCGCGCCTCGGGCCCGGTGGGATAGAACTGCTCAGAGAGGGCATCGTCACCATGGAAGAGATCAAGCGCACAGCTGGCCAGAGGCTGCTTTTCGTCTGCACGGGCAACACCTGCCGCAGCCCCATGGCCGAGGCCCTGGCGCGCGCCGCCCTGCGGAAGGCACTCCAAGCTGGCGACGAGGCTGAGTCCGGCTTCCGTATCAGCTCCGCGGGGGTCTATGCCGGCCCGGGCGCACCCGCGTCGCCCCACGCCATCGCGACCCTTGCCGAGCGCGGCATTGCCCTCGGAGACCACCGCTCGGCCCCGGCCCTGGCGGAACTCGTGGCGGATCAGGACCGCGTGTACTGCATGACCGCCTCGCACCGCGACGCGCTGCTCTCGATGCTGCCAGGGAACGCGGCCGCGAACGTTGAGCTCCTGGATCCGGAGGGCGGAGACGTGCCGGACCCCTACGGCGGCCCCCTGGAGACCTATCGCCAGACCGCGGATGCCATCTCGGCCATGGTGAATGCGCGCCTCGGTGACTGGGTCGGTCCCACGTCCGACTGACGGCGCGCGACCGAAGCGGCGACTGCCGAACGGAGGGGCGACGGCCGACCGAAGGGTCGACGGACGACCCGATAGACGACGGCGGAACTGTTGGACGACGGCGGAACTGTTGAGCGACGGCTGAACGGTTGAGCTGTGCCGAACGGGCATGACGCCCACCGGGGTTCGACGCTCGCCTGGGCTTGGGTTCGCCTGGGGTTGGATTCGCCTGGGGTTGGATTCGCCAGACTCCTGCACCGAGTCTCGCCAGCGAGGATCCGAGGGCCTGGCTGAACGGGACCCTGCCGGCCCTCGACCCGCGCAGGCTCGAACGGCCGGCCGAGGGCCAGCGGCCCGGTGCCGCGTACCAGGTGCCCGGTGCTGCGTGCCAGGTACCAGGCGCGACGCGCCTGAAGCCAGGCAGCACCTGCTCGATGCCCGGCCACGGCGGCCGGGCGCCCCACGCTCAGGTGGTGCCCGCGATGAGCGCGGCCCGCGCTTCCTCAACATCAG
>CAJQPT010000090.1 GCA_905480285.1 uncultured bacterium | reverse complement strand
ACGGCCGTACACGAGGTGGTCATCGAAGACAACGAGCCCGCGGCGACGCTGGGCTTCGACCTGTCCGCTTCCGCGCTAGCAGAGGGAGCCGGCATCGCTACCCTCTCGCTCACCCTGTCGAGCGCCCGTACCGAGGATGTGGTCCTGGACTTCACGCTCTCTGGGGCGGCCACGCCCGGCGGGGTGGACGTCACGGTCACCCCTGCCAGTCAACTCCTGATCCCTGGCGGTAGCCTCACGGCCTCGATCGCAGCCTCCGTGGTAAACGACCCCATGGATGAGCCCGACGAGGACCTGCGAGTGAGCTTCGGCGCTCTTGAGAACGCCGTCTATGGCGCGATCACCACGCACGACCTCACGATCCTTGATGATGACGACGCGCCGTCCATCTCGTTCGCGTCCGGCGGCGCGACCGTCGTAGAGGACGATCCCGTGGCAGCCCTGGGCATCGAGCTCAGCGCCGTCAGCGGATTCAATGTCACGGTGCCGATCACGGCGTCCGGCTCGGCGACCGAAGGCGCGGACTTCGTCTTCGCTCCTGCAAGCCTGACCATCCCCGCGGGGAGCAGCGCAGGCGCCGTCGATGTCACGATCCTCGATGACACGGACCTGGAGGGGGCAGAGACCGCGGTGTTCTCCCTCGGGACCCCGACCGGCGCCACCCCGGGCGCCATTCCGACGGCGACGCTCCTGATCATCGATGATGACGGCCCGCAGCCGTCGCTCAGCTTCTCGAGCCCGGCGTCGGTTGTGGACGAGGCTGCAGGCATTCAAAGCCTCGCCGTCCAGCTGGATGGTTATGCCTCGGAGCCGGTCACGGTGGACCTGACCCTGGGGGGCACGGCCCAAGGGGGGCTCGACGTCAACCTCCTCACGACGTCCCTTTCGATCCCGGTTGGGGCGCTCGGCGGGATCGTCCAAGTCGAGGTGCTTGAGGATACGGATCCGGAGCCCTCGGAGACTGCCGTGGTGACGCTGGTCGGCCCGGTCGGGGCAGGCCTTGGCTCACCCGATTCGCACGTCCTCACGATCACGGACAACGACACCCTCCCGGTCGTCACCTTCGCGGCGCCCGCGTCTTCTCTTCTGGAATCGGCAGGCCCCATCGCGATCGGGGTGGAGCTGAGCGCCGCGGCCTCATCCGACGTGACGGTCTCGCTGCTGCTCTCCGGGAGCGCCACACCCGGCGGGGTCGATCTCGACCTCCTCCCGCAGCCGCTCGTGATTCCCGCGGGAGCCACTGCCGGCCAGTTTGACGTGACCCTGGTGGACGACGCGTTGTACGAGGGAGACGAGGAGCTTGTCATTGACCTCGGTGCCGTCACAGGGGCCACGGCCGGTGCGAGCGCGACCCACGTACTCACTCTCGTGGAGGACGACCCGATGCCGGTCGTGCAGTTCCCTGCCTTCCGAACGGTGGTGGATGAGGCGTCAGGTGGCTTCAATCTCCGCGTCGAGTTGAACACCGTCTCTGGACTCGACGTGGTGGCTCCCTTCCAGGTGTCTGGAGAGGCTGCGGGTCCGGGGGACATCAGCTTTGCCGCCGGGCCGGCCGTCATTCCTGCTGGTGCGACAGCCGTCGACATCCCGATCACGGTTGTTGTCGATCGGCTGCCTGAACCCGGGGAGCGAGCGCTCTTCACGCTCCTCGATGGCGGAGCGCCGGGGGTCGGGGCACCGGAGGGAGCCACGCTCGGAGCGGGGTCCTCCTTCCTCGTGATGCTCTCGGACGGGAACATGGGGCCGCTGGCCAAGGCGCCGCCACTGGCACCCTCTGTGACAAGCCTGGCCTTCGACCAGATCCGCGCCGGAGAGTCCTCGGTGGCGGATACGGTGTTCTTCACCAATCTCCACTCGGCTCCTGTGACTCTCACCGAGTTGGTCGTCCGGGGTGGGGGCGCGTTCTCGACGGCGAGCCAGTCGGCGCTGCCGCTGGTGCTCGCTCCGGCGGAGAGTGTGGGTGTGGACGTGCAGTTCGTGCCGCTCGCCGCAGGGCCTACGAATTCAACGCTCTCCGCGCGCCAAGCTGGGCAGGGGGCGCCGCCGCTGGAGGTCAACCTCTCCGCGAGGGCGCTTGGCCCCACGGGCGCTGATCTCCTCTTCACCGCGGCGCCCGAGGCATTTGTCGAGGCCGGCGGCGAGGTCTGGGTGCAGGAGTACGGCTTTAACGGAGGCGCTCTGGCCCGGCTGACCGATCCTGTCCAGGGGACCGACCTGGATGGGTTGTTCCAGTGGGTCCGGACGGGCACTCAGTTCGGCTACTCGATGCCGCTCCCCAACGGAACCTACGAGGTCCGCATCCTCGCCTGGGAGCCGGTCAAGCAGGGGCCCGGCCAGCGGCTCTTCGATGTACTCGCAGAGGGTGCGGTGATCATTGATGACCTTGACCTCTTTGCTGAGGTCGGCCGCTTCTCCGCCTACTCCTCTGACCCCTTCGAGATCACCGTGGCGGACGGCGTTCTCGACCTCAGCTTCGACGCTTCGGTGGCGCAGGCGCTTGTCAGCGCGGTCTCCGTGCGTTCGATGCCCGTGCTCTCTTCGCCATCCGCAGCGCTGACGTACGGAATCGTGGATCAGGGCACCGAAGCGACCCTGGACTTCGTGGTCGTGAATGAGGGGCTGCACACCGGTCAGCTCGATCGGGTGACTTTCGGAGAGCCAACGCTTGGGTCGAGCCAGGACTTCCGGATCGACCATGGTGGCACCTCTTACGTTGGGGGCGCCGGAGAGCGTTCCTACTCGATTGATCCACCGATCGTCGTGCCTCCTGGGTCAACCAGCGTCTCGGTGAAGTTCAATCCGAGCGAGCACGAGGACAATGTGTTCGATCTGACGTTGGAGTCCGTGGAGCGTGGTGTCTCCCTCGTCGCCAGCGTCGCGGGCACAGGCGGCGCGGAGGCTGGATGGGGCTTCTTGCATCCGGTGCCAGTCACTTTCCCTGACTATGTCATCGACTTCGACGGGGACGGCCTGGAGACCGTGATGCTGCTCGGAGCGGGGTCTCATACGCACGAGCCGGGCCGTCAGCTCTCGACGTTCATGTGGCGGGTCAACGGTTCAACGGTCGCTTCCACGGCAGACGCTGAATTCACTTTCCCGCTGGGTGATTCCGGCGTGGAGCTGGAGGTCGGTGACGATAACGCCGCCCCGAACTTCGCTGCGGACGGACTGACCGTGAGTGTCTTTGGCGCCGGAGCAGTGCCGGGTGCACTTGTGGAGTACTACGACGGCTCGACCGCTGGGACGCTGTTCCTGCTGGACAATTTGCCTGCCGCCCCTGACTACGTGCAGCGCCTGAGCGGCCTGCAATTGTTCGCCAGCGGGGGCACGGTAGGTCAATCCCCGTTCACCGAAGAGGTCATGGTTCGCTGGAGTGGTTCCGTCGACCTCCCCGTGGCCCGCACGCTGGAGTTCGTGGCCACAGGGGGTGCCGACCGTCGCCTCTTCGTGGATGGCCTCGCCGCCGCCGGTCCGCTGGCCTTGGGTGCGGGAGCACACTCGGTGGAGGTCCGCTTTGCCGTCTCGGCACTCAGCGAGCTGCCGGTCGCGCTCGGGGTATATGAGAGCGGGAGCGTCGCTTCTGATATCGTTGATCTGCTCACCCACGACGAGTCACAGGTCGGGCCGGTCGTCCACTCGATGCCGACCGTGGGTACGGACCTCGGCGGCAACCGCATCGAGATCAACGGCTTCGGGTTCTTCCCCGGTGCGCAGGTGGTGGTTCACTGGGGAGCCCAGGACTTCGCCCTGGCGGACTTCGACGAATTCTCGGCTGAGCGCATTGTCCTGACGTCTCCTCCTGGCTCGGGTGCCATCGCCGTGACGGTCGAGACTCCGAATGGCGTCAGCGCTGCGCGCACGTTCACTTACTCACCGACGGGTCCGATTCCGGTGCGCTTCAACCTGCTCGAATCGGCGGCGGCGGTCGTGAGCAAGGCGACGAGTGCAGCGTGGGGCCCCGACGGGAAGCTGTACGTGGCCTCGCTCGCAGGGTCGATCAACGTGATCACCTACGATGAGAACTACAACGTGCTCTCGAACGACTTCAAGGCGGGTGTCTCCAACCTGACGAATCGAGATACCCTCGGCCTGGTCTTCAACCCCTATGACGTCTACGACCCGCTCGACCCTTCGAGCATCAAGGTCTACGTTTCCCACGGGGAGCACTTCCTCAACGGCGGTGGCGCCTTCACAGGTTCGTCGAGCTTCGCCGGGCAAATCTCAGTTCTGACCGGGCCGGACTTTGACAGTCCTCTCCCGCTTGTGACCGGGCTCCCGCAGTCGAACCACGACCATGCAATCAACGGCATGTTCGTGGACGATAACGGGGACATCTTGCTCTGCAGCGGGAGCAACACCAACGCCGGGATCAAGTGGCCGCTGAGCGGGGACGTCCCTGAGTCACCGTTGTCCGCGGCGCTCCTCAAGATCTGCATCTCCCGTCCGGGCTTCAACGGGAACATCCAGTACGAAGATTCGGTGACCGGTTCGCTCGTGGTCGACCAGGTGCTTGGAGAGCAGATTGACGTCGTCAGCGGCGTGGATGTCGAGGTCTATGCGCCCGGCATCAGGAACTCGCTCGATCTCGTCGTTCACTCGAACGGGTACCTCTACGCGACGGACAACGGACCGAACAACAACTACGGCCCGGCGTCGCTCAGCATGACCACGCAGGGGGGCATGCCACACCCGACGACGAGCGACACCCTCGAGCTCGTGGAACCCGGTCGTTACTACGGCTCGGCGAACCGCGCGCGGGGCCGCTACGACGGGCGTGAGGCGATCTTTCATGCGAACGATCAGCCTTCGATCCCGCACCTGCATGCTGCGCCGATCGGGTTCCTCTATGCGTCGTCCAACGGTCTGGAAGAGTACCGAGCTTCGACCTTCAACTCGGCGATGCGTGGTGACTTGATCGCCATGAAATGGAACACCGGGGTCTGGCAGATCTCACTTAGCGAGACGGGGCGTGAGGTGACCTCGACTGTGCTGCACAACGTCGCCACCGCTCCGTTCCCCCGCAATCGCGGCCTGGACGTGGTGGCGGGGCCAGGGGGCGTATTGCTTGCCATTGACTACAACGGGAATCGGGTGCGCGCACAGGTTCCGGACGACGCCGCGGCGATCGGTTTGACCCCCTACGACATCTTCCCGTGGCGGGCTCCCGCGACCGGGGGCCAGCGCTTTGTACTGGGGGGCCAGAACTTCGGGACCAATGTCGCAGCGACCAGCGTCTTCATCGGAGGGGTTGCGGCCACCGTGACCTCCGTGTCGGATGGCCGGATCGTGGGGGTCCTCCCGCCCAGTGCATCAGGGGAAGCGACCGGAGCCCTCGATGTTGAGCTGCAGATTGGGCTGGACTCCCGGACGATTCCGGGCGGCTTCCGTTACATGCCGCCGGCGCCGGGGATGAAACTTGGCACCTGGCGTGAGGCAGAGCCGGCGCCAATTGGCGTCGCCGAGGTCAGCGGCGCCGAGATCGATGGTGACCTGTTCCTCTTCGGGTCCGGCTCGAGCCAGACGCTTGCGTACGACGTGCTTCAGGGCTCCTACTCCGTCGGTCGCGCGGGCCGTCCGTTCACCGGGGGAGGTCACTCAGCTGTCGCGGCGGACGGTTTGCTGTACCTCTTCGGGGGCTTCGGCGCTGGCGCTGCCGGCAAGGTCCAGATCTACGATCCGGTCTCTGACACCTGGAGCATGGGGAGCCCCATGCCCTGGGACGCGGGCGGCTGCTCTGCGGAGTTCGTGGACGGGCTGATCTACGTCGGGGGCGGCGTTGCCCCCTCGGGGGGCACGGTGAGTAACTTTGCCTCTTACAACCCCTCCCTGGATAGCTGGTCGGCGCTGCCGGCTCTACCGGCCGCGGTCCACCTCGCGGCGTCGGGCTCGGATGGGCAGCGGGTCTTCATCATGGGGGGGCGCACGGGCCCCCTCGGGCCTCAGGCTGGAGTGAATCTGGTCCAGGCCTTCGATCCCTCCACCGGGAGCTGGGAGTCCAGCGCCGCCGGGCAGCTCTCGCCGCTCCCGCTGCCGAGGTCCTCCACGGGGCCCGCGATCTTCTGGGATGATGAGCTCTACGTCTTCGGGGGCGCGGACGCCTCCTCGGCCTTCTCCGAGGTTCAGGTCTACGACCCCGCGAGCGACTCGTGGCGAGCGGACTCATCTCTGCAGGGGCCCCGGCAGGGGGCCTGCGCGCTGCTCTTCGAGTCAAGGATGTTCCTGATCGGTGGC
>CAJQPT010000089.1 GCA_905480285.1 uncultured bacterium | reverse complement strand
GATGATGTTCGCGCCGCGCTTCACCGCGTCGTCGTAGCGCTCGAGGACGTAGAGGCACCCGCCCTCGCTGACCACGATGCCGTTCCGATCGCTGTCGAAGGGGCGGCTGACCTTGGCGGGGTCGGCGTTCTCGCCGAGGGCTCCCTCCGCCTTGAAGCTCGCGAAGATACCGAAGGTGTGGATGGACTCGGAGACGCCGCCGGCGATGGCCACATCGACCTCGCCAAGCTGCAGCATCTGGGCGCCCTGGATGATGCCCAGGTTGCCGCCGGCGCACGCCCCGCCGATGGCGTAGTGGGGGCCGGTGATGCCCATGTTGAGGGTCACCTCGCCGGCGGGGTTGTTCGCGACCGTCCGGGGGTTGTGGTGGTGTGACCAGTACGAGGTGTCGTAGTCGTACTTGCTGATCTCGTAGATCTGCTGCTCGGTCTCCACGTTCCCGTGCTCGGTCGTGCCGACGTAGACGCCGACGTTGTGCTTCCCGACGGCGTCCAGGTCGATGCCGGCGCTTAGCACGGCCTCGTTGGCGCAGTAGATCGCGACCGAGCCCGCGCGGGTGCCGCGGCGGAGCGTCTTGCGGCTCTGGTGGCGCTGGTTATCGAAGTCACACTGGCCGGCGACGGTCTCGCCGAAGTAGCGGATCTCGTAGGGGGAGACCCCGGAGACCCCTGCCAGGAGGTTCTTGCGATACGTCTCGAGATCGTTGCCGTTCGGGCTCGTGAGACCGACACCGGTGATCACAATGCGAGGCTTGCTGGAGTGGTCAGGCACGCTTTGCCTCCTCTTGTTCGGACGGGCCGTCCGCTGCTTGTTGCTCGGACAGTGCGTCCGCTGCTTGGTTGGCCGCCGCGCCGGCCTGAAGGAATCGCGCGGGGACGCCGACGCCCACCTTGAACGCGGTGCCGATGGCCTTCGAGAGAAGGCTCTGCGGGTCACCCAGCGCGCTGGACACGCTGGAGAAGACGAGCTGCATGACCGCGTCAGCGAGGTCGCAGGTCGCGATGATCGAGCGCAGGGTCAGGACCCGGGGGTCCTTCGCGCCGTTGCGCTGGCGGATGATCTCGAGCATTCGCTCGGCGCCCACCTTGAAGTGTTCGAAGGCGACCTGCTCGCGGCGGCGCAGGACGGTGGCCACGATCGAGAGCGTGTTGCCCACCGGCTCGTGGACGTTGCAGCGCCGCGCGGTATCGAACGTGGAGGAGACCGCGCCCCACTCCAGCAGCTCGTTGATCGTGGCGCTCGCCGCCCCCTGGCTGATGGAGAGCTCGTGGACGATCTCCTTCGCGGAGAGCGGGCACCCCGAGAGGACCAGCAGGCCCCAGACGCGGCCGTGGATGCGCTTGAAACCGAAGGTCTTGAAGAACGCCTCGAAGGTGGCCAGCTCGGCGTGGAGCTCCGGCTCGAGACCCGTGAAGCCGGCCTCGGCAAGGAGGCTGGGTTCGCTCGCCTGGGCCAGTTTCCCGCCGGTGGGCGCGGCAGCTGAGGCTTCAGTGGGCGATTGGACGGGGTCTTGCATGCGGCCTGGCTTCGTGCTCGCAACGCATTTCAGATTTTCCTGAAAGCTGCGAGCGAGAGTTGTACCTGTCGCGGACTCGCGTCGACCCCGTAATCGTCAAAAACGGGACGGCTTCCGCGTGGATCGAAGGAGCACCAGGGGCGATCGCGGCGATCCAGGGGGGCCAGGCGGTTGTCCAGACGGCAGGCTTGCCCGTCGAGCGGGCAGGCACCGGGACAATGGCCCATGCCAAGGCCGTGGCAATGGCCCGGACAACAGCTCGGAGGGCCACCGCGTGACCGGGGAGGCGGTCGAGTCAGAGACCGAGGGTGCCCCTCAACCAGGCGCCCATGTCCGTGATCTGCTCGGGGCAGACCTGGTGAGCCATGGCGTAGGTGCGCCACTCCAGCGGGTAGCCGAGCCCCAGGAGCCGATCCCGGGCGGCCTCGCCCATGCGAGGGAGGACCATGGGGTCCTCTGTACCGTGACACTGGAGGATCGACGTCTCCCGGTTCGCCTCAGAGCGCTCCTCGTCCAGGTCTCCGTCGCACGCGAGGTAGGTGGAGAGGGCGAGGATCCCGGCGAGGGGCTCGGGGTGGCGGAGGCCCTCGTGGAGAGCGATCGCGCCGCCCTGGCTGAAGCCCGCCAGGACGATGCGGGCGGCGGGGATCCCCGCCGCCTTCTCGCGCTCGACCAGGGCCCGTGTGTGTGCCGCGGAGCTCCGCACGCCGGCCTCATCCACGCGCCGCTCGAAGTCCATGCCGAGGATGTCGTACCAGGCGGGCATCACCATCCCGCCGTTGACGGTGACGGGGATCTGTGGCGCGTGCGGGAAGACGAACCGGACCGCGTGGTCCTCGGGCAGGCCAAGCTCGGGAACGATGGGGGGGAAGTCATGCCCGCTCGCACCCAGGCCATGGAGCCAGATCACGGAGGCTTCGGCGGGGCGGCCGGGTTCGAGGGCGACGCAGTCGAGGAGGGAGTCGGGGGACATGGGGGCCATTGCCGTCTGGGGGATCACCACTCCAGGCCGAGCATCAAGCAGTGGAGTCCGCTGCCGATGCCCTGCATGGCCACGCGGTGACCGGGTTGGATGAAGTCGTCGCGGGTTGCGAGCGCCAGTGTGGCCGGCAGGGACACGGAACCGACGTTGCCGAGGGTCTCCACCGAGGTGTAGTCGCGGGCGTGGTCGAGGCCGAGCATCTCGAACAGCGTCCGCTTGTGCTGGGCGCCGACCTGGTGCGTGACGATGCGGTCCACCTCGCCCGAGGTCCAGCCGAGCTCCTCGAGGAAGGCCGGCCACGTCCGGGCGGCGAGGGCGTTGCCGGCCTGCAGGAGGGCCTCGGAGTCGGTGTCCATGAGCGGTCCGCTCGAGCCGTTGACGCGGTCGCCGCTGCAGAGCTCGTGGTGCTCTGTTGCGGCGCGAGCGACGCCGCCGAGGAGGCGGTGGCTGGACCGGGAGATCCTGGAGCTCGTCAGCACCATGGCCGCGGCGCCGGAGCCGATGGTCAGCGAGGCGTACGCGCGCTTGAGGTCCTGGCGGGTGACGCCCTCTCGCAGGAGCGCGGCTATGGTCTCCTCGACCAGCGGTCCGCCGTCCTCGCCGCTCACGATCAGCGCGGCTTCGAGCTCACCGCGCTCGATCCGGCTCGCAAGGAGCGACATCGCGTTGGCGAAGCCGAGGCAGGCGTTCGAGAGGTCGAAGGCCTCGCACTCAGCGCTGAGACCGAGGCGGGCGTGCACCACCGAGGCCGTCGCTGGCTCCATGAAGTCGCGGCAGACCGAGGAGTGAATGAGGCAGCCGATCTTCGCAGGATCGACCCCGGATCGCTCGATGGCGTCCTTGCCGGCGCGGGCGGCCGCGTCGCTGGGGCGCGTCCCGGGCTTCCAGAAGCGGCGCTCCTTGATCCCGCTCATGAGCTCGAGTCGACCCACGGAGACTCCCAGGCGCCCGTACAGGGCACCTAGCCGCCCTTCGAGGTCTGTCGAGGTGACGACCTGCTGGGGCAAGGCGAGGCCCAGGGCCTCGATGTGGACATTCTCGAACCGCATTGAGGCCGAGACCCTACCGATTCGGGGCTTCGCCCGCGACCGGTTGCGGGCGGAGAGCCCTCCGTTGACACTTGGGGTCCGGCCCTCGCCCCGGCTCGGCCGCTCCCCCGCCCATGGCCCCTCCGCCCCCCCTGACGATCCTCCACGTGGACATGGACGCCTTTTATGCGTCGGTGGAGGTCCGTGATAATCCTTCGCTGGAGGGGTTGCCGGTATGCGTCGGCGGCCCGGCCGCGAGCCGGGGGGTGATCGCGGCGGCGAGCTACGAGGCGCGGCGCTTCGGGGTGCATTCGGCGATGGCCACGGCGGTGGCGAGGCGAATGTGCCCTGACCTGGTGCTGCTCCCGCCGGACTTTGACAAGTACACGGCGGTCAGCCGCGAGGTGATGGCGATCTTCCGTCGCTACACCCCCACGGTCGAGCCGCTGTCACTCGACGAGGCGTTCCTCGACGTCAGCGGGTCCGAGCGCCTCTTCGGCGATGCCGAGCAGATCGGCCGCAGGATCAAGGACGACATTCTGCGCGAGACGAGCCTCGTCGCCTCGGTCGGGGTGGCCCCGACCAAGTTCCTGGCCAAGCTGGCCTCCGACCTCGACAAGCCGGACGGGTTCCGCGTGATCCGGCACGGCGAGGAACGGGCGGTGCTTGACCCGCTGCCCGTGTCGAAGATCTTCGGCGTCGGACCGCGCTCGGCGAAGCGCCTTCAGGGGATGGGGGTGAGGACCATCGGTGACCTGGCGAGCCGACCCCGCAGGGTCGTGGCTCGCCAGTTCGGCGCCTCGGCGATCTGGATCCACGACCTGGCGCACGGCATCGACCCGCGCCGTGTGACGCCACGGCGGGAGGAGAAGTCGCACGGCATGGAGCGCACCTTCGCCGAGGACATCTCCGATCAGGAGGAGCTCCGCGCCCTGCTGATGAGCTTCTCCGAGGAGGTCGCCTTTCACCTTCGAGACAAGGGGCTCCGCGGAAAGACGGTGACCCTCAAGGCGCGCTTCAGCGACTTCAAGACCGTCACACGCACCAAGACGCTCGCCCACGCCACCAACCTGGGGCCGAGCATCTACTCCGTCGCCAGCGAGCTGCTCAACCGCATCGATGACCGCCCCCTGCGGCTCCTCGGCGTCCAGATCAGCCGCCTCGAGGATGTGCGCCAGCCCGTGCAGAAGACCCTGTTCAACGGGGCCATGGCGGAGCCTTCCACGAGGAAGGACTACCTCGCCTCGGCGGAGAAGCTGGCCAAGGTCACCCCCAGCCTCGACAAGCTCCGGCGCAAGTTCGGGCGGGGCGTCGTCGTGCCCGCCGCGATCCTCGACAAGGGGGTTCCCCGGGGGCGCGACGGTACCGGCGCTGCGGGCCAGGCCTCGCCCGAGGACGAAGTCCAGCCGGGGCTCGACGGAGGGCGCGTGGGGGGCCCCGAAGGTCACCCGCTCGAGGACTAGAGGCCACCGGCGAGGAACGGGGCCCAAGATCAGGGCCAAGGATTGGGGCCAGGGATCGGGGCCATGGATCGGGGCCATGGATCGGGGGTCGCGCTGGGACGCAGGCAGGGCCCCGCGCCAGGAGCGGGGGCTCTGGACCTGAGCGGTGGCCCAGATGTGAGCGGTCGCCCGGTCCCGAGGCGGACCCCAGAAGAGAGGTCACGGGGGTCGGTGCGCGCGGCGCGGCGGCCCAAGGGGGTGGGGGGGCCCGCGTGAGGCTCCCCTCGCTTGCGCCCGTGGGCCGCGCCGCTCCGTGCCCGGGGATGGCACGCCGCGCATGCGTTCCAGGTCTCTGAGCGTGGCGGCGGGTCGACCCGTCAGAGCCGCCGGCTCAGCGCGCGTGGCGCGCTCGGCCGTGACTCAAGCCGCCGTTCGAACCGTCGAGGGCGTCGGGGTCCGGGCAGCGTCGAGGTCGGTGTGGGTGACGAGCACGAAGGCGCCGTCCTCGAGGTTCAGGGCCGTGGCGCGCCCGCGGAACGGGCGAGCCTCGCCGCCGATGCCCACGCGAGCATCGGCCGTGAAGGTGTGGCGCTCTCCGCGCAGGACGGCCTGGAGCTCCCGGAGGAACCGGTTGGCCCGCCCGTCACCGCTCTTGGCGGCCGCGGAGCAGACGGCCAGGTAGTCCGCGCCCACGCCGGTGCGCGACGGGTCGCCTCCGGCGTCCATGGTGAAGCGTCGCCAGGCGGCGTTCACGGCCACGATCCGGCCCTCGGTGTCGAGGACCGCGGCGTGCGCGGTGCAGTGCTCCAGGGCCTCGGTCAGGCGGTCGAACCGGCTCCCGGCCGGCACGCTGAAGCCGGCCTCGGGAATGACGGTGGGGCGGACGGCCCCCTTGGTGACCTCGGTGGTGAAGGCGACCAGGACCAGGCGCTGGTCGCGGCCCATGACGCGCTCGATGGTGGCGACGGTCCGGACGACTCCGCCCGTGCGGAGGGGGCGGTCGAACTCGAGTCGAGCGCGGTCCGCTCCGCCGGTCTGGATCTTCCTGATCTGCGCGTGCATGGAGCCGGCCTCGCGGTTCCCGTTCAGCGCAGCCCGGCCCATGGCAGCCATGTAGTCCGCACCCTCACGGGCGTTCTCGAGCGGGACCACATCCGTCTGGCGTGAGCTGCGGGACCAGGCGTCGTTGGCCTGGACGATGCACCCTGCCCCGTCGAGCAGCACGCAGCGGTCCGGCGTGGAGTCCATGGCGAAGTTGGCCTCGGACAGGGTCAGGGTCTGCGAGTTTGATTTGGGTGCGGACATGGTCGATGGGTTCCTTGGGTGCGGTGTCACCATCTGGGGTATCGGACTGATCCGCGGATCCCTTGAGCGGCGAAGCGGTCCGGCGGGAGCCCTTTGGCGCAGGTCGTCCCGAACGGGGAGCCAGGTCCCATCCTTGGTCCCAGCCGGTCCCTATGGGCTCCGGGTGGCGCCTCGGTGTGTCTCTGCGCGCCTCAGCCTGCGCCTGTGCACCTCAGCCTGCGCCTGTGTACCTCCGTCCGCGCCTGTGCACCTCCGTCCGCGCCAGTGCGTCTCAGTGCGCCTCGAGCCAGTCGGCGCCCCAGCCGAAGTCCACCACGAGGGGGACGTCGAGCTCCACAGCATTCTCCATGGCGTCCTTGACCATGGCGATGGTGGCGTCCAGTTCTCGCTCCGGGACCTCGAGCACCAGCTCGTCATGGACCTGGAGCAGGAGCTGTGCGGCGAGCTCAGACTCATCCAGGCGCTGGTCCAGCTTGATCATTGCGCACTTGATGATGTCAGCAGCGGAGCCCTGAACGGGGGTGTTGACCGCAGCGTTCTCCGAGGCCACGCGGGCCCGTTGGTTCGACGAGTTGATGTCCGGCATCTGCCGGCGGCGGCCCATGAGGGTCTCCACATAGCCTTGCTCTCTCGCGCCGGCGAGCACGCCGTCGATCCAGCCGCGCACGCTCGGGAAGGCGGCGAAGTAGCGGTCGATGAAGTCCCGCGCCTCCGGGACGGTGAGCCCCGTCTCCCGCGCGAGGCGCTGGGGCCCCATGCCGTAGAGCAGGCCGAAGTTGATGGCCTTGGCCTGGCTGCGCATGGTCCGGTCGACCATCTCGGGGAAGACGTCGAAGATCACCGACGCCGTGGAGGCGTGGATGTCCTTCCCGTCACGGAAGGCCTGGGCGAGCTTCTCGTCGCCGCACAGGTGGGCCAGGACCCGGAGCTCGACCTGGCTGTAGTCCGCCGCGAGGAGGACCCACTTGCCGTGCTCGTCCGGCTCGCGCGGGACGAAGGCGGAGCGCAGCCGCCGGCCGCGCTCGGTGCGCACCGGAATATTCTGGAGGTTCGGATCGCTCGACGCGAGCCGTCCGGTGGCGGCGACGGCCTGACTAAAGGAGCAGTGGATGCGGCCTGTCTTCGGGTTCACGAAGTTAGGCAGTGCGTCCACGTATGTGCTCTTGAGCTTCGCGACCTCGCGGTACTCCAGCAGGCGGCGCACGATCTCCACGTCCCCGTAGTTCTCGTTCAGGGTCGCCTGATCCGTGGCGTAGCCAGTCTTGGTCTTCTTGACCCGCTTGACGCCGGCCTCCTCCTGGATGCGGAGCTTCTCGAAGAGGATCGTCCCGAGGGCCTTCGGGCTGTTCACCTTGAGCCCCGGCTCTCCTGCCAACCGGCGGACGTCCTGCTCGGCGGCGTCGATGTCGCGCGTCAGCTCCTTGCCCAGCTCCTGGATGGCTGGGACGTTGAGCCGGATACCGCGCCGTTCCATCTGCGTCAGCACCCGGACCAGCGGCATCTCGAGATCGTGGAACAGGGGCTCGTTGTCGGTCTCCTTGAGCTCGACGGACAGGCGCTCAAAGAGGCGGTAGGTCACCTCTGCGTCCTCGCAGGCGTACTCGCCCACCACGTCCACGGGCACCTCGGCCATGGTGATCTGCTTCTTCCCCGTGCCGATCAGGTGCGAGGTCGGGATCTTGGTCATGCCCAGCTCGACCAGGGCCAGGTGATCGAGGTTGTGGCGGCGGCTGGACCCGTGGATGGTGAAGCTCGCCACCATCGTGTCGAAGGCGGGGGGGGGCACGCTGATCCCCTGGGCGCCCATGACCAGCGCGTCGTACTTCTCGTTCTGCGCAATACGGAAGAGCTCGGGGTCCGTCATGAGCGGCCGGAGCCGGTCAAGGAGCGCTGGGGGGCCTCCCTCGAGAACCGGAGGGTCGAGGTTGAACGGCACATAGAACGCTCGCCCGGCTTCGCAGCAGAACGACATGCCGACGAGGTCCACCTGCAGCGCTGCGAGCCCGGTGGTCTCCGTGTCCCAGGCGAAGGCGCCCGCTGAGGTGAGCTCCGCGATCATCTGGTCGAGCTCGGCCTCGGTGCGGACGAGGACGTCCTCGCGGTCGCCGGCCCCGTCCACCTGGACGTCGCTGCTCATCTCCTCGGCGAGGCTGCGGAAGTCGAGGTCCTGGAAGATGCTCCGCAGCTCCGAGACGTCCGGCGTCGCTGGGGTGATCGACTCAAGGCCGCGCTCGAGGGGGACGGCCGTGTCGATGGTCACCAACTCCAGGGACAGGAGGAGGTTCTCCCGGTCGTCCTCGAGCTTCTCCCGAGTCTTCCCCTTCACCTCCTCGATGCGCTCGAGGATGCCCGCGACGGAGCCGAACTCAGCGATGAGCTTCTTGGCCCCTTTCTCGCCGATCCCCTTCACGCCGGGGACGTTGTCGGAGGCGTCGCCCATGATCGCGAGGACGTCGATGACGTGGTCTGGCGTGGTACCGAACTTGGCCTCCACCTCCTCCACGCCCTCGATCACGAGGTCCACGCCAGGTTTGAAGATGTTGTGCAGCTGCAGACCCGGGTCCACCAGCTGCATGAGGTCCTTGTCCCCGGTGACGATCCTGACCTCGTGTCCGGCCTCGCGGGCGCGCGTCGCCAGGGTGCCGATGACGTCGTCGGCCTCGTAGCCGGGGATCTCGAACAGCTCGACGCCGTGCGCCGCGATAATCCTGCGGATGTCCTCCAGCTGCTCGATCATCTCCTCGGGGGCCCGCTCACGGGTCGCCTTGTATTCGGCGTAGCGCTCGTGCCGGAACGTCGGTCCCTTGGCGTCCAGCGCGACGGCCACCAGGTCGGGAGCTTCCTCGCGGAGGATCCGGCGCAGCGCCATGGTGAAGCCGTAGGTTGCGCCCGTGGGGCGTCCGTCGGGCGCGGAGAGGCCCGAGCGCATCATCGCGAAGTGCGACCGATAGGCGACGGCGGTGCCGTCGAAGAGGAAGAGTCGACCCATGACCGTGAGGCTACGGGTCGGGGCTCAGCGTTGCTCGCGCCCTCGCCCGGAAACCGGAAGCCCCACCGGGGAACGAGGGCGGCGGGGCGCCGCCGTGTGGGCAAGCCCGTGTGGGTAAGGCCGTGTGGACAAGGCCGTGTGGGCAAGGGGGGACGGCGACTCGCGGGGAGAGCCCTGCCCTGCCGTGCCGCAGCTCGCCATGGGAGAAGCCGGTCTCGGTGAGTCCCGCTCGGCGAGATGAGCTCACCGCCCGTTCATCTCACAGCCGGGTCGACTCACAGCCGGGTCAACTCACTGCCAGGTCACCGACCAGGCGTCGGTGAAGTTGCTGGTCACCTGGCCGGCGACGGCGTCCCGGTACCAGGCCTGGAAGTTCCAGGTCTCGCCGATCACTGCGCTCACCGGACCGGTGGGCTGGGGCAGCGAGGTGAAGTCCACCGCGACCGCAAAGCTCCCGAAGAAGCTCGAGTTGAGGATCTGGCCGCCGACGACGCGGCCGATGTTGCCGCCGAGGCACAGGTTGCCCGCGCTCCCGCCCGGGTTGGTGATGAACCCCTGGGTCTGGCTGCACAGGAAGAAGCCCGCGGACTGCGTCGGCAGCTGATTCGCGAGCAGCCGGAAGTCGTCGTTGGCGATGACGGCGCTGCCGCGGCCCTCGATCACGCCGGGTTGCCCCGTGGAGTTGGACGCGGCGGGGGAGCAGTAGGCGGCACCGGGCTCACACAGCCCGGCGAACAGGCAGTCGACCCACTCTGGGTGGTCAACGAAGGGGTTGCGGTTCCCCTGAAACGAGGCCACGACGTCGTTGCGCGTCAGCTCGAAGGCGTCGACCGGATCGGAGTAGTGCCAGTCGAGGAGCACGGCGAGCCTACCCATGTACGCGACGGGCTCGTTCTGACCGGTATTCGAGGCGGCGATCTGGCCGGTGTTGTCCGTCAGGATCAGGTTCGGCTCGGAGACCCCGGTGACGCCGTGGGTGCCGCCCTCGTAGCGCACGTCAGCGTAGAGCTGCGCTCGGGCGATATCTCCCTGGTTGAACACGTTCACCTGGAACGTCCCGTTGGTGAAGGAGCCTGACGTCCAGTTGGACTGGCCAGGGAAGACACCGCTGCCGCCGCCCACGCCGCCGTTGGAGTCGGTGGTGAGCTCTCCGCAGCCCGCGCTGCAGGCGCCAAATGGCTTGTTACTCCGGCTGGAGTTGTAGCCGTCGTCACACAAGAAGAGCATGTGGCAGTCGGTGAAGGGCATGTTGCCCGACCCGTTGCTGGGGAACCCGTACGAGGTCGGCCAGCTGTGCTCGCGGTTGTAGAAGGAGTTCCCTCCGGATTGCCGGACGAAGCTGCGGTTCCGGTAGACGTCCAGGATGCGCGACGAGTTCGCGGGGTCGCGCTGCGCGACCCCCAGGATGTCCCAGGTGTCGGTGGAGCTGCTCGTGTACGGATACCGCGTGTGGTCGTCGATGACGGCGTGCAGCGAGCTGCGCAGCGACGCCGCGGTGCTCGTGTCGACGCTCGAGTAGTAGCCAGGGGGCGGCCCTTGCGCGAAGCCCGAGGCGGCGAGAACGACGATGGCGATGGGGAGGCCGGTGATCTGGGTGAATCGCATGCTGGTGGACCGCAGGAGGCGGGGTCCAAGAGTAACGCGGCGGGGCCGCCTTCCCGCTGGAAGACGGCCCCGATCCTGCGCCTGCGCCCCGAGTTGAGTCGGGACGGGGCATCCTCGGTCAGCGGATCAAAGGAACGCGATCTCGAGACCGTTGGTGAAGTTCGAGGTCGCGGACCCAGCGACAGCGTCGCGGTGCCAGGCCTGGAAGCGCCAGGTCTCACCAGCGGCAACGGTCACGAACCCGGTGGGCTGGGGGACCTGGGTGAGATCAAGGGCGAGCGAGAAGGCCCCGGTGGTCCCGGAGTTCTTGATCTGCCCGGCGCCGACGTAGCGCCCGATCGACCCGCCGAGGCAGAGGTTGCCGCTGCTGCCGCCGGGGTTCGCGACGAACCCGCTGTCGAGGCTGGCGAGGAAGAAGCCGAAGGAGTTGACGGGGAGGCTCGATGCCTCAAGCGTCAGGTCGTTCGAGGCTGCGAGGGGCGTGCCGCTCGCGCCCAGGGCGCTGATGCTCCCCGTGCTGTTGTTGTTCGCCGAGCAGTACGGCGTGCCGACGCTGCCGCTGCCGCCGCAGGAGCCCGCGGAGGCCGTCGTCGTGCAGCTCGTCGTCGGGTTGATGGCGTTCGGCGACGGGTCGGCGTACGGGGGGTTCGGGTTGCCGTTCGTCGAGAAGTTGACGAACACGTCCGTGCACCACTCGCCGGGGCAGCCGCCGTCGCGGATGATCCCGGAGGGGAGGAAGGAGCCGTCCGGCCCGAACTCGGGAGCGCCGTCGTAGAACACGTCGCCGGCGTCGCCGTCCCAGAAGGCCACGGCGTCGAGGAGCTCGACGTCCATGTCCGTCGCGATACGGGTGGTCAGGGAGCCGACGGGGTCGGAGATGTCGGTACCCGCCCAGGTCTGGATGATGTCCTGGCGCTTGATCGGGTCCGGCACGTTGACGAGATAGATCGTCGCGCTGCTGTTCTCGAACATGTTGTCGCCATAGGACGCGTTGTCGATGTCGCCGGGGAAGGCCGTGGCGGCCTCCGAGCTACCGAGAACGTAGAACTCGTTCGTGAAGACGTCGCCCGCCAGGTCGTAGGCGAAGTCGAGCGTGCCGACACCGCCGGTCGCGCCGGCGGGGTCACCCTCGACGACGAGGACCATGAGCCCGTCGGTGGACTGACCAGGGAGCCCTTGGATCTCGACGTACTCCTGGTCGACGCCGGAGGTCGAGATGCGGACCTCGGTCATGACCTGGGACTGGGCGATGCTCGCGAAGGCGAGGGTGCCTGCAACGTGGACGAAGTTCTTGGAGAGTTTCATGGGGGGAGGTCCGGGACCAGTTGGAGAGCGCGAGTCAGAAGGAAGCGTGGCGCGACGTGGAGGCCTGCCGTGCAGGGCAGAGAAGCCGTCCCGAGAAGCGTCGCGATCGGAGCCCGAGAGCCCCGGCACGACAGAATTCGCCAACGAGGATAAGGATCGCCCTGGAGCGGACGATGAAGAAAGACAACTCAATCCTGCGGGGGTGCCGCCCGTGTGTCGAGTCGGGGCGTCCCCGGATTTCCGCCTCACGGCTGGCCGTGTCTGATCGGGAAGGGGATTGTGGGCTCGGGGCCGTACGGAAGTGTCTCCTTGCGAGACAGGTGCGCCCCTCTCCTGTCTTCCGATCGCGCCCCAAGACCCCCGCACGCGTCAGCTGGCCCCACCAAGGATCCACGCGCTCAAGCCCATGATGGACGACCAGCAGCCTCCCGTACCCACCGCCCGCGCGCTCCAGGGAGGGGTCCTCATGGGCCTCGCCAATCTCGTCCCCGGGATCAGCGGCGGGACGATGATCCTCGCGATCGGCCTCTACGAGCAGTTCATCGCCGCCGTGGCCGACGTCTCGAGGCTCCGTCTCAAGCGCTCCTCTGTTCAATTCCTCACCGTCATGGCGGTGGGACTCGGGGCCGCGGTGGTGATCTTCTCGGGGGTGGCTGTGCTCCTCGTGACGGAGTACCGGCCGGTCATGTACGCGCTGTTCATCGGCATGACGCTCGGCGGCGCGCCGGAGCTCTGGCGCGAGTGCCGTCCCCTTCGACCGGGGACCGTGGTCGCCGTGGCTGTCGGCGTCGCGGCCATGGCTGCGTTCGCGTCGCTCGGAGGGAGCGCCCCATTGCAGGCGACGATCCCCGTGCTGCTCCTCGTCGGAGCCGCCGGAGCGAGCAGCATGATCCTCCCCGGGATCAGCGGCTCCTACGTCCTCCTCGTGCTCGGGATGTACGACACGGTCGTCGGATCACTCTCGTTCAGTCGCTTGAAGGAGAGCCCCGTCGAGTCCCTCTCGATCATCGTTCCCGTGGTGCTCGGCGCCGTCCTCGGCATCGCGCTCCTCTCCAACCTCCTCAAGGCGCTGCTCCAGCGTTTCGCGGCGCCCTCCCACGGTGTGCTGCTCGGACTCCTCCTGGGATCGGTGTTGGGGCTCTACCCGTTCCAGCAGCCGGTACACCCCGAGCTCGCGACCCGAGACGTCCGCAAGGCGATCGTCTCCGTGGTCGTGGAGCAAGAGCCCGTGGAGCAGGTGGCTGCCCGCGTCGAGGCGGTCGACGCCAAGGACCTGTCGGTCTACGCCAGCAGGTGGGAGGGGCAGTCGAAGGGGGACCTCAAGCGCGCCGGGCTGGCGCTCGCACGCTTCCGTCCGGACCTCGTCCAGGTCGCCGGGGCGGCGCTGCTGTTCCTCCTGGGATTCGCCGTCACCCGACGCCTCGGGCGCGGGGGCCGGTCGGCTGCATCCTGAGGCGTCCTGCTCGGCCGGGGCCTGGCCATCACCTGACTCGACGGATGGGGTACGGCGCGCAGGACTCGCCCGCATCAGGGTCCACGGGCGCGCGGGATCTTCGCTCACCCGGGCCACTCGAGTCCTTCGCTGCCCTTCCAGCGAGCGGGGAATCGAAGGAACTGTCGCGTCGACGGCCGGGTCTGCCGCAAAATTCGGCCATGCGACCGCTCCTCCGAATGACCCTCCGCCTTGCCCCGCTCCTGCTCCTCGGCGCCTGCTCTTCGACCGCGACCACCGTCGAGACCTTCAGCGACCCAAGGGACGCCACGGAGGGCCTGGTTGCGGCGCTCGAGGCGGACGATGTCGCCGAGGCCAACAGGATCTTCGGGCTCTACGCCCGCTCGTCCGTGCTCCGCAACTCGGTCTTCTATGCCCTTGTCGAGGCGGCGTCCGGCGAGTTCTTCGCGGGCAATGACGCCAGCGGCCGACGCCTCGTCGAGTTCGCGCAGGCGAACTTCCCGAGGGCGGGCTACGAGAACGCCGACGCGCTGGAGGCCGAGCTGCGCGCGGGGCTGGGCGAGGGACTCGAGGTGGTGGAATCCGCCTACGCGAACGCCACCGCAGCGCTGAAGGCCCTGCAGGAGGTTCAGGACGCCATCGACAACGAGGAGACCCTGCTCGCCGAGGAGCGCTTCAACGCCTTCGTCCGGACCTGGAACGGGGAGCCCGCTGAGCTTCAGGCTGACGTCGACCGGATCAAGAAGTTGCTGGCGGACGACTGAAGCCCTGCAGGTACGGGAGGCCCGGCTGGTACGCGGCGCCCGGCTGGTACCTCCGACCCGGCTGGCACGCGGCGCGGTGAGTCAGCGGCGCTCGAACTGGCGGACGCCGAACCACCCCGCCGCATAGGTGCCCACCGCTGCGAAGGCGAGGTGGCCTCCCGAGAGGGAAGCGGTCATCCCGCCCGATAGGGCGAGGCCCGCGGCCAGGCCAGCGGCTGCGCCGAGGGCGACTTCGAAGACGGGAACGGGGGCGATTTCCTGGGCGGCGTCCCTGCGGCTGGAGACCTCGTGGTCCGCGACGGGTCGCCCGGTGATCGCTAATCCAGCGGCTGAGCGGATACGGCGCAAGGCGCCTCCGGTCCAGCCTCCCACGGCGCCGAGCAGGCAGGCGTGAAGGACGTACATGACGGGGATGTCGAACCCGTGCTCGACGGCGAGGGGCGCGGCCGCAGCGAGCCATGAGAACGCCGCTACGGACGCCAGGAGGGCGAGCGACGCGCGAACCTGGTGGCCCCGGGCTGCGGCCTGCCTGCGGTGGCCTTCCTCTCGCTCGGACTCCGCGGCGTCGTGTAGCGTCAGGAGGTCCTCCAGTCCCGGGGCCAACCCCGGGGTGAAGCCGCCGAGCCCGAGGCCCTGGCGCGTGGAATCGGGGAGGCTCCCCCAGAGCCGCGCGAACTCCACCCGCCGCCCGGAACTGTCGAGGGAGAAGAGGCCCGCGCGCGCCGCCCGAGCCTGGGCCCGCCGGGCTCCCTCGAGGTCACCGCGGGCCAGCCGCTGCTCCGCTCGGTGGAGCTCGAAGCGAGCGGTCTCCAGGTTCACCTCTACCCCTTCATCAGGCGCCTCGCCAAGCGATAGGGACGTCCCGGCGGCGTCCATGTTCTCGAGTGCATCGCTGTTCTCGAGTGCGTCGCTGGCCCCGTGTCGCCCCAGGGTCCGCTCCCGGGTCAGGGAGAGGGCGGCTCGAAGCTCCCGTCGCTCCGCCGAGGCGAGGGGGCTCGGGTGCGCTCGGAGTTCTTCCGGGCCAAGGTGGGCGAGAAGATCCGCCTCGTCCTCCGACTCGAGCGACAGGCGAGCCTCCTCCACCTCCATCCAATGGACCCGGAATCCGGGGGGGGGAGCGAACGGGCTGGCCGGTTCGGGACCTGTCCATCGGCCCACTGAGGCCAACCAGAACCAGGTCAGAACCAGGCCCTCGTCTGTCGACTCGCGGGTCTCGCCGAGGGTCCTTCGTAGCCTCGTCGAGCCTCCGATGAAGACCCGCGCGGCGCGCCGAGCCGCCGTCTCCGCGCTCTCTCCGGGGCCCACCTCAGCTCGCGGCAGGCTCGCGAGCCCGCCGGACTCCATGATCGCAATCCGGGCGCCGGCCTCCGTACGGCGGATCACGATGACGCCGCCGGCGCTGATCACCGTGCTGCTCGCAGGATCAGCGCCTCGTCCCGTGTCTTCCCCCTCGCTCATGCCCCCGATCGTAAGGGGGCTCGTCCCGGATGTCGCGGCTCCGGGCAGACCCCGGGAAGACGCACATTCCAAGGGGCTGAGTGCCCGTCTCGATCCAGGACGGCCCGGCCACCCCAGGTCGGTCGTCGGACCTCGCTTTGGGGGAGGCGGGGCCCGGGACGGGTGGAGGCTGGGGCCGCGCCAGGAGCCCCTGCAACGTGAGGCCAGGGTGGTGGACCGGTCTTCCCCCGAACGCCGACAGCCTCAAATGCCGATAGCCCCAAAAGCCGGGAGCCCTAATGACCGGAAGCCCTAATTGCCGGGAGCCCCCGTCGCTCGTTCAACGGCGATGGGGGCTCCCGGAGTGGGTGGTGACTCAGGTCACTTCTTGCGGCGAGCTCGCGGCTTGCGGGCCTTCGGGACGCTGATGCCCTTCGATTCGTAGTACTCCGCGAGCGTGCGCTGGGCGCCGCTGAGCGCGCGCTTGAGGTCGGCGTCGGACGACTTCTTCGAGTTCTCCACGGCCTTGGTGAGGGCGCGGAACGCCGCGTTCATCTCCTTGGCTGCGGGATCGGCTTTGACCTTCTTGGCAGCTTTCCGCTGCTTGAGATCCTCGATCCGCTTCTGGAGGTCAGCGATGAGTTCCTCGTCCGTTCTCCGATAACGAGTCTTGCCAGCTTTCGGTTTGCGATCAGCCATTTGTAGTGTCGGTTGCTAGTGGGCCAGTGGACTGTGCTGCCATCGGGAAGATCTATGGGTCGAGGTGGCAGATGGGAAAACACTAGCGGTTAAGGGCGCATCGAGCAACCTGCAATAGGGCGCGGGCTATCCCTATGGAAGGGGATAGCCCGCTTGTTGGCGAAGTGTTATCCGCTTTGAGTGCTTAGGACTTACCGGTCTTCGCCCTCTTGGCCCGCTCCTCGTCGGTCAACTGATCCTCAAGGGCGGCCAGCATGGGCTTGAGATTCGCGAGCATCGAGGCCGCGGCGGACATGGCGGAGCCCTTCTCCTCGAGGAGGCCCGAGCGGTCCGCGAGCAGCTCGTTCGCAGCCTCCAGCGCCGCCGTCAGCTCGTCGGCCTGAGTCTCCTGGTCGTTGAGGCGAGCGCTCGCGGCCTTCAGCCTCGCGTCGAGATCCTCCGCCCGTTGCTCTGCCTTGGCGAGTCGCGCCGCCTGCTTCTTGGCCTCGGACCGAAGGGCGGTGATCTCCTTGGACTGCACCTTCTTCTCCTTGCGAGCCTCCGCGAGGCGGCCCTCGACGGCCTCGACGGCCTTCTGGCGCTCCTCGATCTCCTTGCGGAGCCCGGCGATCTCGGCCCCGGTGGCCTGCTCGAAGCTCTCGAACCTCTCGCGCTCCCCGGCCATCTCGCTGGTCCGTCGCTCGATCTCTGCGCCAGCCTCCTCGAGCGCGCGCGCGCGCT
Organism: uncultured bacterium; assembly: GCA_905480285.1. GTDB lineage: Bacteria > Planctomycetota > UBA1135 > UBA1135 > Saltatorellus. The sequence goes on along the minus strand of CAJQPT010000089.1, from coordinate 924 downwards.
CGTTGGACTCGGCTTCGGCGGCCTCGAGGTGGCCCGCGATGCGGTCGCGCTCTCCGCCGAGGTTCTCGAGATCCTGCGTGAGGCGGGCTTCGTTCTCCCCGAGGCCTGCCACGACCTTGGCCTGCTCGTCGCGGAACGTCGCCATCGACTGCTCCGCGGCGTCGAGAGCCGCCTCGCGTTCACCGAGCCGCGTCGAGAGGTCGGCGGCCCGCTGGTCGGCGTTCGCGGCGGTGTCGCGGGCCTCGGCGAGGGCGCTGGAGACCTCCTGGAGTTGCCCGGAGGTCTGCTCCAGCTCCTGGTTCGTGCGCTGACTGAGCGCCTGGCTCTCCGAGAGCTGGCCCTCGAGGGCCTCCTGCTCGGCTTCGAGCGCGGCGCGCTGGGTGCCGAGCGCCTCGACCCGGGCCTCAAGGCCGGCGCGCTCCTCGCTGGTCCTCTGAAGCTCCTCGTCCGCGACATTGGCGCGCTGGACCTCGGTCTCGATCGCAGCCTGAAGCGACTCGATCCTGGAGGAGAGGTCGGCGCGCTGGCCTTCGAACTCCGTCGTCTGTTCGTTGGACTGGCGGCGCTCCGCCCCGAGCTGATCGTTGAGCCGTTCGACGTCCGTCTCGAGGGCCGCTCCGGCCTCGAAGAGTTCATCACGCTCCGCGGCGATCGCGACCGCCTCCGACCTGGACTGGTCGAGCTGATGGGTCAGCTTGGCGAGGTCCTTCTCGAGGCCAGCGGCGTGCTCGGCGAGCGTCTCTCTGGAGCGCTCTCCATCGAGCGCTTCCGAGACGGCGGCGTTGAGCTGGTTCTTCAGGTCGTCGGCCTCGACCGAGAGGGCCTCGGTCTGGCTCTGGAGGGCATCGCGGCGAGCGGCGAGCTCGGCGACCTTCTCCCCGGAGGCTTCCTCGGCGGCCGCGGCGCGCGCGGTCCGATCCTCGA
>CAJQPT010000088.1 GCA_905480285.1 uncultured bacterium | reverse complement strand
GGCGCCACGGGCACCCGGCTGGTGCTGACGCTGCTCTACCAGCTGCGCCGCTCGGGCAAGAAGTTCGGCGTGGCCTCCGCCTGCATCGGCGGCGGCCAGGGGATCGCGATCCTCGTGGAGAACCCCGCGGCCTGATCCCTGCCCCCTGACCCTGCCTTTGTCGTTGACCCTGCCCTTGTCCCCGACCCTGCCTTTATCCCTGACCCTGCCTTTGTCCCCGACCCTGCACTGGCCGCGCACCCACGCGGCGATGACCTCGTGCCCCGGGCCCGCCGCTGCGGGTCCGGCCGCGAGGCGAGGATGACCCAAGAATGAACGAGCTGATCCACGAGAACGAAGCTGGCGAGCGCGTCGTGCGCCTCACGCCGGGCAAGCGGGTGCTCTTCCTGACCAAGGACCTCGAGCTCATCCGCAGGCAGCTGCGCGGCGAGGTCGACCTGTCCATGGCGGACGTGGACCCTGCGGATCTGCTCGACGACATCAACACGGACACCATGACCCCCGCGTGGGTCTGCTTCCGCCACCGGCCCGAGGACATCGCGCTCGACGCCTACGCTGGCCTGCTCGACGAGAGCGGCGAGCGGGTCTTCGGGACGCGGGCGCTGATGGACGGCGGGTTCGAGGTCATCGTGAGCGGCAAGCGCAAGGGCACCGGGTCCTCCAGGGAGACCGCGCCCCAATGCGAGAAGTGGTCCGGCATCGGGCTGGTGATCGCGCACTCGTTCGCGCCCATCCACGAGCGCAACAACCTCAACCTCGGCCAGCTGATGGGGGGGTACGACATCATCGAGCGCCTCCAGGCGGGCGAGGATGTGCCGCTGGAGAACCTCACGGGCGAGTACGACCCGATCACCCGCGTCATGCTGGAGTCCGGCGGGCTCTTCCCCTTCGCGAAGATGTACGCCGCCGGCGAGGTCGCCGTCCCGGTGCCCACGACCGCCGCTCGGCCCATGACGATGGGGGAAAAGATCCTCGCCTCGAAGGTCGTCGGCGCCGAGGGCGCAGTCTCTCTGCAGCCGGGGGACGTCTGCCTCGTCAAGGTGGACGGCGGCTACAGCCACGAGTTCACCACGGCCCAGGTGCACCACTTCCTGGGGCAGGAGTACGGGGACGACTACGAGGTCCAGAACCCGACCAAGTTCGCCATCTTCGAGGACCACCTGCTCTACGCCACCGGCGTGGAGCGGATGAAGCCGTTCACCGCCGACATCGAGACCCTCCGGCGCCTACAGAACGAATTCCAGAGCCACACGGGCGTGCGTGACTACTCGGCCGAGGACGGCGTCTCGCCGGGCATCTGCCACCAGGTCGCGCGGGAGGAGTTCGTGGACCCCGGTGACTTCATCCAAGCCACCGATAGCCACACCTGCATGGGCGGGGGCAGCAACGCGCTCACCTACGGCGTGGGGGCGACGGAGTACGCGGGGCTGATCTCGGCGGGCTTCACCTTCGTGAAGGTCCCCGAGTCCATCCGCTTCGAGCTCGTCGGCGAGCTGGACCCGGGGTGCACGGCGAAGGACGTGATGCTCCACATCCTGGACACCTACGCCAAGCGCGAGGACACCCTCGACCGGGTCATGGAGTTCGGCGGCCCTGGGCTCACGACCCTCTCGCCCGACGAGCGGGCCACGCTCTGCAACATGGCCACCGAGTGCTCCGCCAAGTCCGGCGTCTGCGAGGGCGATGAGGCCCTGGCCCTGTGGCTGTCGCCCCGCCGGGGCGGCCGGTCCCCGGAGGCCATCGCGGCCGACTTCGTCGCACCGGACCCCGGCGCCGAGTACGCGGGCGGCGTCCACACGGTCGACCTCTCCGCGCTCAAGCCCATGGTGGCCGAGCCCGGGGACCCCACCTACGGCAAGGACATCGCGGACCTGGGCGACGTCAAGATCGACATCGCCTACGCCGGCTCCTGCACCGCGGGCAAGGCCGACGACTTCGAGTTCTACGCTGCGGTCCTCAAGGACGCGCTGGACGCGGGCCGCAAGGTCGCCGACGGGGTGACCATGGTCGTGCAGTACGGGTCGACCGCTGTCCGGGACTACGCCCGCGACCGGGGCTTCGACGCGATCTTCCGCGAGGCCGGGGTGGAGGTCATCTCCCCGGGTTGCGGCGCCTGCATCGGCTGCGGGCCGGGCGTCTCGGACCACGCCGAGCAGGTCTCGGTCAGCGCCATCAACCGGAACTTCCGGGGCCGCAGCGGCCCGGGTCAGCTCTATCTCGCGTCTCCCCTCACGGTCGCCGCCAGCGCGATCGAGGGACGCATCATCGCTTACACCCCGGGGATGTTCCGATCCCCGGTCCCGACCGCCTGAGCGGTCTCACCTGATTGGTCGCCCGCGCGCGGGCCCACCCCCAAGGTTCCATGAGCCAATACGACATCACGATCATCGGCGGCGACGGCATCGGCCCCGAGGTCACCAAGGAGGCCTTCAAGGTCGCCGACACCGCGGCCGACGTCTTCGGCTTCTCCCTGAAGAAGAACGAGCTGCCCATCGGCAGCGACTACTTCCTTCAGCACGGCGAGGCCTTCCCCGACGCCATGTTCGAGGAGGCCAAGCAGTCCGGCGCCATCTA
>CAJQPT010000087.1 GCA_905480285.1 uncultured bacterium | reverse complement strand
CGGCCGCTGCGCTCGTCCAGCACGGCGGAGCCCTCGACGCGGAGGCGCCCCTCGACCACGACCCGGTTCCGCCCGCTGACGGGGAGGCTCATCACCGCGCGGCTGTAGTCCTCGGCCACGCCGGGGCCGAGCTGGAGCGCGGCCCCCTCGCGTCCCCCCTCGTCGATGATGGTCGCGCCCTCTGCCTTCCAGTCCAAGGTGCGCTGGCGCGGCTCGGCGAACCAGATCTGGTCGGGCCGGGCGCCCTCCGAGAAGTCGTAGGTGATCGTCTCGCCCTCGGCCGCCGCCGTACTGGACTCCGGACCCGTGAGCCGGGCCTCGTCCATCCCGTCGAACAGGCGGAGCCGGGTGGCGGGGGGAGCGGGGGCTGCGTCGGCGCCAGGGGCCGCAGCCTCCTGGTCCGTGCCGCAGGCGGCGAGGAGGCAGAGCGGAGCGATGCGTCGGAGCATCGACTCAGCCTAGCCGCAGCGGGACCCATGGGGGCGCGAACTCTCGTCCGCCCATGACGCCGCGTGCGACCTCGCTGTCGACGCCCAGGAGGTCGGCGCTTGGCCACCGAATCCGAATCGAGCTCTGGACCGGCCGTGGCAGGCCGCGGCAACCCTTGGGGCCCTCTCGGGAGCCTGAGGTCGGTCGGCATGTGAAGATCCATGCCCGGAGCTAGAGTAGGAAGATGCTCAAGCAGCTCCGCGCAACCATGTCTGTTCGGTGGGGGGCGGGGATCTCGATCAGCGCGCTGGCCGCGCTGTTCATGGCCTCTGGCTCCGCGGCGCCGCCAACGATCCAGGACGAACGGGCTCTCGGTGCGAGCGCCAGCTACCAGGGCGCGCAGGCTTCGGATGCGTTCAGTGCGATCCACCACGTCGGCAACGACCGGATCATCGCCGGCAAGCGCTCCTCGGGCCCGAGCAATCGATTCCTCCTCAGCGTCGATGATGGGGCGACGTGGACACCGATCGCCTGCCCCGGCTCTTCGGGCGCACACACGTACTTCTTCGGGCAGAACAACGGGACGCTGCTCGCGGGAACGGGTGACGCCGGCGACGCCTGCATCATGCGGAGCACGGACAAGGGCAGCAGCTGGGGCGTCGCGCTGAGTGTGGCGCAGCTGGGGACGCTGATCGGGAGCAGCAGCCCGAAGGCCATCTTCGGGACCGTCCACCTGGGCGCTGGTCGCTGGCTCGCGAACGTCAAGGCGTTCGACACGACGATCAAGGTGATCGAGTCGAACGATGACGGCGTCACCTGGACCGTCCCCGCGGCCCAGCCGGGCCAGGGCGCGACCGCCTGGGCGCGGCAGATGGTCCAGACCGGCGACGGCGTGTTGCTCTGGCCGTCCTGCAACACCGACCAGATGTACCTGTCGCATGACCTCGGGCAGAGCTGGAACCCGGTCACCGTGCCGGGAGCCGCGCTCTTCCAGCCGCTCTGCGATGCGGGCTACGGCGCCTACCTTTGCGGCGACCTGACGACCGCGCCGAACGGGGTCATCCGGCTGCATCGGAGCCATGACCGGGGCCGGACCTGGAGCGCCGTCGCGGCGGTCAACCTCCAGCGGCCAACGATGACGTATTGGCGAGACATCACGGGCAAGGACGGCATCCTGTATGCCTCCGCTTGTTGCGTCGAAGGCACGAGCAACGAGCGCAAGATGCTGCTGTACAGGTCATCGAACTACGGCAAGACCTGGGCCTCGCTCGGCAACCCGTTCTTCGGGCCATTCGGCGCCATGCAGGCGATCTACCAGATGTGCGTCACGGACCGCGGCGAGGTGTTCGCGGCCTGCCAGCCGGACAGCACCATTCTCCGCTGGCCCCTTCGCTGAGACGCAGGAGCCGCGCTCGAACGCGGGCTACTCGCCCGGGACCGCCGCCCGGACCAGCCCGGTGAACTCCTCGTCCTCGCCGCTGTAGAAGGCCCAGCCCTCGTGGGCGTCGACGTCGAGCAGGCCGGAGCGCATACGCGCGACCCGCTGCACCTCGTCTCCCTTGCGGAGCTCGATGCGGTGCTGGGAGACCGGGGGGGCGAACTTGATCTGGCGGACGCCGCGAGCGGGGAGCTCAGGGACGGCCTCGAGGGCCGCGACCCACAGCTCGACGGTCTCGGCATCGGTGATCTCGACGGTCTGTGCGTCGTCGGCGTCCAGTGGTCCCGAGGGGCTGTAGGTGACGACGATCGAGTCGATGCCGAGCTCTGGGCCCGTGTAGGCCGTACAGCAGGCCGGCAGGTGCAGGAGGACGGCGAGCAGGGCGAGGTGGCGGATCAGGTGGGGCATCAGGGTTCTCTTGCTTGGTGCGGGCCGTCAGGACGTCGCGTCGGAGTCCGAGCTTGGGCGATCTTCAGGAATCTCTGCTCGGAGAGCGCCCGGGCTGCGCTCGAGGCCGCTCCCGAGAGACCTGGAGCTTACAGCATCAGCCGTGATCGACGCGCTCGTCCACGCGGCGCCGGCCATGGCGCTCAGCGGACGAGCAGGTCGGCCCAGTCGAGCCACAGCGTCCAGTCCTCGGGCAGCACGCTGTGGACGCCCTCTCGCACGTGATACGCCGGCAGGGTCCCGACAAGGTCGCCCGTCTCGGGGAAGCCCTCGGTCTGGAAGTCGCCCACGCCGAAGAGCTCCCACGCGGGCGCGGCGGCCTCGACGGCTTGATACTCACCGAGGGGGTCCGCCCACTTGTCCTTGATGGCGGAGCAGACCAGGAGCGGTCGCGGGGCGATGAGCGCGAGGAGGAAGTGCTGGTCGAGGGGGAGGTGATCCTCACGATCCGCGAAGGACCAGAAGTCCTCTGTAAACCAGTAGCCGAGCACCCTCACGATCCGCTCGACGGTCTCACCGCGAGCGGGCCGTGAGAGGGCGGCGCCGCCGCAGCCCGAGTGGTTCGAGATGACGCCGGCGAAGCGCTCGTCATAGGCGCCGGCCACCAGGGCGGTCTTGCCGTTCCGGGAGTGGCCGTGCACTACGACCCGGTCCCCGTCGATC
>CAJQPT010000086.1 GCA_905480285.1 uncultured bacterium | reverse complement strand
GACGGTTCCCGTTCGCTCCTGGATCCTATGGGCCGGGATCGCGGCTCGCTCGGCGACGGGCCCCTGACCATGAGCAGCCTGGTCATTGATCCCCGCTGGCCGGACGAGGTCTCGCTGCTGCGCATGTCCCTCGCGGAGCTGCGGTCGATGTCCGCCGTCCGCCGTATCGAGGTGCGGCTGATCCATCATCGGCTGCCCGCCCGCTCATCGATCTCGAACGCAGCAGAGCCGTTCATGTACGAGATCCCCTGAGCACCCCCTCCTCCTCGCTTTCCTGCGGGAGCGAGGAGCGCTGCAATAGGATAGGGAGGTGGAACCTGCTGTTTGGAGAGCGCTCGCGCCGCTGGCGCCCGGCTGCGTCGACCGTTGGGGCGAGCTCGCGGATCCAGCGCCTTCCCTGGGCGCCCTCGACCGTATTCGGGCGACCCGAGGACCAGCCGTGGCCCGCTTTGTCTCTCTCCAGGCAGAGCTAGCGAGGCAGCACCGAGGCCGGCTCGATGGGGCTGCGCTGCCCTTCTTGACCTCGAAGGGCGCCGAGCAGGCCACGGCGACCGCCGTCGCGCGGCATCGCGCGGAGCGCTTCGCCCGCGCCGGTCTGGATCGGATTCCCTGGGACGCGTGCTGCGGCGTGGGCTCGGATCTGCTGGCCCTCGCTGAGCGCTTCGACCGGGTCCTCGCCACGGACCTCGACCCTGACACCCTCCGCTGCGCGGCGGCGAACCTCGCCTGCACGCAGGATCGCCGGCCTCGAGACCATGGGTTGAGCACTGGCGCGAGCTGGCTCGCGGCCATCGGAGACGCCGTCACTCCTCCCTTTCTCCCCACGGTCGAGGCTCAGGTCCTCGGTCTCTTCGACCCCGATCGCCGTCCCGCAGGATCGCGAGAGGGCCGTGCAGATCGCTGGAGCCCCGCTCTCGACACCGTGTTTCAGGCCGCAGCCAACCTGGGGGGCGCATGCGTCAAGCTCCCCCCGTCACTGGAGGAGTCCAACCTCTCTCGTGCCGCCGGAGACCTCTCCCTCGCCCTCTCATGGACGTCCCTGGACGGTGAGATGAAGGAGCTGAGCGCATGGTCCGGAGTCCTGTGCGCCGACGCTCCCAGGAGGGAGGCCGTCTCGCTCCGCTCCAGCGGAGAGGCTCGCTCCTACTCGAGCTCGACCCAGACGCTCCCCGAGGCGGAGCGAGAGCCACGCCAGGGACAGTGGCTCGTGGAGTTGGACCCAGCGCTCTGGCGAGCCAACCTGGCCGGGGCCTTCGCAGCGGAACACGGCGCGGCGCCCCTTGAAGCCCCAGGGCCCGGCGGGTTCCTGGTTGCCCAGGCGCCCCTGGCCCATCCGATGGCCCGCAGCTGGCAGGTCAAAGGCGTCGTCCCCGCCGACCGCAGGCGCGTGCGAGCCCTGCTCCGCGAGCACGCCGTGGGACCGCTCACCGTGAAGACCCGCCACCACCCCCAGAGCGCCGAGGCCCTCGCCATGCGCTTCCGGTCCTCAGGCTCCAAGGCGGGGCTGCTGGCCGTCACCCGCGTGGCCGGCCGCGCGCTCGCGCTTCTCCTGGAGGAGGGGCTCGACGAGATGCCCTGACGAGTCCATGAGCGACAGGAGAGCCCCGAGGAAGAGCCCTCGGCAACGGAGGTCCCGATAGCAGAGGACCCAGCCCCACCGACTCCTTCACCAGGTTGATGCAAAAGGAGGCACCTGGTGGGCGATGAGGGACTCGAACCCACGACGTCCTCGGTGTAAACGAGGCACTCTACCAACTGAGTTAATCGCCCTCTGAGGGAACGCCAGCGACCCCATCGGGGTCGAGACCTTGGTTATTCTGCCCCATATCGCGCCCTGAGTTCAGGGGGCGCGGTTCGAAATCCGATGTTCCGATAAGAGTGAAGCTGCACCTCAGCGGCTCTTCCGGTCGGCCCCTGCCACTCCCCAGTACCGCCCCCCCAATCATGCGTATCGCAGTCATCGGATCCGGCTATGTCGGCCTCGTCGCAGGAACCTGCTTCGCCGAGAGCGGCAACACCGTCACCTGCATTGACATCGACGAGAAGAAGATCGATGGCCTCCGTAACGGCGTCGTGCCCATCTTCGAGCCGGGGCTCGAGGAGCTGGTCAAGCGCAACGTCCGCGATGGACGCCTCCACTTCACGACCGACTACTCGGAGGGCATGAAGGACGCCCAGGTGGCGTTCATCGCCGTGGGGACGCCCCCGGGCGAGGACGGCGGCGCCGACGTCAAGTACGTCCTCGCTGCCGCCGAGAGCATCGCCAAGCACATGACGGGCTACACCGTGGTCGTGGACAAGTCAACGGTCCCCGTCGGCACGGCACTGAAGGTGCAGGCGGCCATGGCCCCACACGCCAAGCACGAGTTCGACGTGGTCTCGAACCCGGAGTTCCTCAAGGAGGGAGCCGCCATCGACGACTTCCTCAAGCCTGATCGCGTGGTCGTCGGCGCGGATACGGACCGGGCGGCCCGGATCATGACGGAGCTCTACGAGCCGTTCGTCCGTACCGGGAACCCCATCTTCACCATGGACGTGGCGTCCGCGGAGCTGACCAAGTACGCGGCCAACGCCATGCTCGCCACGCGCATCTCCTTCATGAACGAGATCGCCAACGTCTGCGAGCGGGTGGGCGCCAACGTGGACAACGTCCGCAAGGGCATCGGTTCGGACGACCGTATCGGCTCCCGCTTCCTCTTCGCCGGGATCGGCTACGGGGGGTCCTGCTTCCCGAAGGACGTCAAGGCCATCATCCACACGGCGGACAAGAACGACTACGACTTCAGGATCTTGAAGGCCGTGGAGGACGTGAACGCGACCCAGAAGCTCCTGATGTTCGAGAAGATCGTGAGGCACTTCGGCGAGGACCTCTCGGGCCTCCGCTTTGCGCTCTGGGGCCTCGCGTTCAAGCCCAACACAGACGACATGCGCGAGGCGCCCGCCATCGTCCTCTCCCGCGCCCTCCGGGGGGCGGGGGCGACCGTCATTGCCCACGATCCAGAGGCCATGGACGAGGCCCGGGAGCACTACCTCGGCGACGAGATCGAGTACGCTGAGAGCCCCATGGAAGCCATCCAGGGGGCCGACGCTCTGGTCATCGTGACGGAGTGGAACGAGTTCCGTCGTCCGGACTTCGAGGCCCTGCGGAGCGGCTTGAAGCAGCCCGTTATTTTCGACGGGAGGAACATCTTCCCGCGAGAGACGCTCGAGGAGCTCGGCTTCTTCTACGAGGCGCTCGGCCGGTAGGCCGCGGCTCCAAGCGCCTGAGCCCGCGTGCGGGCGTGCCAGCGGGCGCCCTCGGCGCAGCTAGCGGCTTGAAACGACAAGGCGGCCCGTTCCCGAAGGAACGAGCCGCCTCTTGATGTCGTGGCTATGACTGAGAGCACTCCTCACCCCGGCGCTGAACTCGATCAGGTGGTGTGAACCTCACCGAACGCTGGTGCGTCTTGTGTCCTCGATCAACGTGATACGTATTACGTCGCCGGAAACCCACTGATTCCGGAACGTTCATCCAAAAAAATTCAGCGGCGCTTCGAAGCCAACGTGCGCAACCATCGCGCGGCGCGCTGCCCTTCGTCGGTCTGTTGCGCCGCCAAGGCCTGCAGTTTCGCGCGCGCGACGTCCTTCAATTCAATGAACGTCGACGACCATTGGATGCAACGAGCGACGTCAACGTTCGACTCTGCGGCGAGCAGCGCGCGGGACAGTAGCGCCGGGTCATCGCAGCGCGTGATCAGGTCACGCAGCGCTAGCGCTGCGCTGCACTCGCCGAGCTCGAGGCGAAGCCGAGCGGCCCACAGCGCCGCGTGATCCGCGTCTTGGCCGCGCGCGCGCGCGGCGGCGGCCACCGCCCGGTACCCATCCAACGCGGCGCATACATCGCCCCGTCGCCTGGCCTCATGTGCCAACGCGAGTCGATGACGCCAGGTACGCCACGGAACCGCCACGGCGACCTGGATCGGTTCCACTTCACGGCGCCGTGGCTGCGGCCTCGGCTCCCTGGGCGGCGCCGAGAGCTCGACAAGGGCCAGGCTCAACCCGGCGATGACGACCACGCCCAGCGTCCCCCTCAGTCGATGGACTAGCAGCCATCGACTCGGTCGAACCAGGCTCGATGAGTGCCCCTTCGAGTCCATCTCGGAGCTCAGCTCCGAGCGAGGTGCTCAAGAACCGCCGCGTGGAGCCGCCGCCGAGCCCGGAAGAGCCGCACCTTCACCAGCTGGCGACTCACAGAGCAGGCGGCGGCCGCGGCGGCGGTGCTGCCCCCCTCTGCGTAGAAGGCAGCGAGCACGACACGGTCGCGCTCCAGGAGGGTCCCCCAGACCGCACGAACTGCAGCGGTGAGGTCCTCGCCATCCACCTCTTGCCCGTCGACCAGGTAGAGGTCCGGCTCCGCCAGGTCCCCCGGCACGGCCTCCGTCCCCGGAATGAGCAGGAACGTCGCGTGCTCCGGAGGGCTCGAGTGCTGCCAGGATTCCTTCCTCGCGTGATCAAGATGAACGTTGGCAGCGATCTGGAGCAACCACGACACCGGTCGCTGGACCCGATGAAAGTGCTCTCCTTGGCGGGCGGCGCGCAGGAGCGTCTCCTGAACCAGGTCCTCGGCCTGGTGTTCGTCGCGGCAACGCCGCTTCAAGAAGGACAGCACGGAGGGCCGCAACGCCACCAGCTGGTCCCAACAGCGCGAGCCTGTGGCCGATGGAGTCGCTCGCCCGGTGTCGGCGGACCGGCCATGGGCTGGATGGGCACGACGTGAAGCTGGCGTTGACCTGGGGCGCGACGGTGCTTCAGCAGAGCGCGGGACGGGGAGTGTAAGTCTGGACATGAGGCTCTTGGGAGAGGGCTTGACGACCACGAGCCGAGCGCGCCCTGCGGACGCTGCCGGTTCAGCCGGCCCCCGCTCGGCCGCGGATCCAGGTTCAAGACAGCATCTCCAGCGCAGCGGCATCGCCGGCGCCCCCCATGTGGAGAACTCCACGCCGCTCTGCCGCCCAACGAAGCACGGAAGGTCTGCGCGGCCATCCGAGGCGCGCCGGAGGCGTCGGACCTCTCCGGTACGGCATTCGCCGCCAATAGGGCGAGGCCGCCCCCGGTCACCGGGGGCGGCCTCGCCGCTGGCAGGGTCAACGCCTGCTAGTCCCGAATCGACCGGAACGCTGGCTTTCTTGCGGATCAGATCAGTTCCGGCGGCGGAACTGGCGGGCCGAGTCCGACCAGCGGGAGCCTCGGAAGTTCCGCGTCACGAAGTTGAAGAGGCGATCGGACTGCTCCTTGGCCAGCTCTCCACCCAGCTCCTGAATGCAGCGGCCGGCGTAGAAGGCCGACTGCGGGACGTAGGCCAGCTCGGCGGGGTAGAGCACGACCACGCGCATGAAGGCGAGCTGGGCACGATTGAAGAGCGGTCCGGCCGTCTCGGCGTTGCCCGCCGCGGCCATGGTCTCGGCCCTGCGGAACAGGCACTCCCCGAGGCCGCACCACGCGGCGGCCAGGGTGCGGTCGTCGGCGTTGGGTGACTCGGTGACGCCCTCAAAGCCCTCCTCAGCCTCCTCGAAGGCGCCGCGCGCCTTCATCGATTCGGCGATCGCAACGTCAGCACGATTGGCGACGGTCGGGAAGACCGCGGCTTCGGTCGAGACCCGATCCAGCGCCGACTCGAGCCCGGTGCCGCTGAGCGACTCGTCCGAGAGGACCGCGCGGAGCCTGTGCTCCAGCTTCCATCGCTGGGCCAAACCACGCTCCTCTACGAGAGCACCGAAGGCCGCGGCCGAGGCCTTCGCGCCAGCCCGGTCGCCGTGGATCAGCTGCGCCTCGATCTTCTTGATGAAGGAGAGCGGCACGTAGCGGGAGTCAGGATAGGTGGCCACCAGCTCGTCGACCGCCGCGACCATGGACTGGATGGACTCCTCAGAGTTCAGCTGCTCGAAGAGCTCGATCAACCGGTACTGGGAGTAGGCCGCAGCCCAGGGGTGCTTGCGATCGCCCCGCTCGCCGAGACCCCCGAGGTAGGTCTGGTAGCCGCTGATGGCGCCGAGCAGCGCGCCGTTGGCCGCGTCCACCTCGGCGGCAGCCACGTCCTCAGGTCGCTCGGTGAACTCGACCCGCAGGACCAGTTCCGAGTCGACCTCGGCTTCTCCGCGGCCCTTCTCCGGCTTGTAGGTCACCAGCTCGAGGGTCTCGGAGACCACGTCCACGTTGTCGACGATGGAGCCGTCGGCCTTGTAGATACGGTCCGGGGCGGCGGACGCGTTGGGAGCGGCGACGACGGCCAGGGCGGCCAGGAGGGTCGAGGAGGTGATTCGGGTCATCATGAAAACCATCGAACGGCATAGCGGGCGGCGTGCCCGCGGTGACGAGATCGGGGCAGGAGGATGGGCGGAATCGGCCGACCTGTCAACGTGAGCCGGCCCCCAAGGCGGCCAGACCGGGTCAGATCAGCTCAGACACACATGGCGGTCGACACCTCGAGCGCCCGCTCAGCCCCGACCAGCTCACCAGCGACCGCCAGGGCAAACTCGACGGAGGAGCCGGGGCCCAGGCTGGTGAGGACCGTCCCGTCCTGAACCACTCTCGCGTCCGAGGCGACGGCCCCAGCGGCGATGAGCTCGTCGCGAACGCTGGGATGACAGGTCATCCGCCGCCCCTCCACGGCCCCTGCCCGCACCAGGACCAGCGGCGCGGCGCACACGGCAGCCACCAGCTGACCTCCCGCCAGAAGGCTCTGGACCGCGCTGATGACGCGCTCATCGGATCGCAGCCGCTCCATACCGCCCATGCCGCCGGGGAGCACGAGCGCGTCCACGGGCTGCACAAGCGCCTCTTCGAGTCCAAGCTCGGCCATCAGGGTGACCCCTCGGGAGGCCCGCACTGGACCCGATCCATCGAGGCCCGCCACGACGACCTCAAGGCCCGCCCGCCGCAGGACGTCGATGACGATGACCGCCTCCATCTCCTCGACCCCCTCCGCCAGAGGCACCACAACACGCTTGCTCATGGCGTGAGGATAGACGGGTCGGCGCAGCGGCGCCCGCCCTCACGTCAGCTTGCGACCCTCAGGCAGCCCGCCGAGCTGCGGAGGAGGCGCCAAAGACAGCGTCCCCCCAAAGGGCGAGGTTCCCGAGCAACCAGGTCAGCCGCCAGTGAGCCTGGGGGTCGCCGGCAACCGCCTGGAGCACCTCAGGCTCCACCCACTCCGCGAGGAATCCGGAGGCGGCGATCTCGTCCTTCACCGGCGCACACCAGGTCTCGAAGGGCAAGGGGAAGGACGCCTTCGGCCGCTTCTCGACCCGCTCTGGGATGGCGCCGCTGAAGGCTCGGCGCAGGATGACCTTCGAGCTCGAAGCCCCGGCCTTCCCGGCGATGAACTTCTCGGCCATGGGGAGCGACTCCGCGTAGCGGGCGACCTCCACGTCAGCGAAGGGGGTCCGCCCTTCGATGCCGTGGCGCATGGTGGCCCCGTCCAGTCGCTCCAGCAGGGAGCTGAGGTTGAAGCGGCGCTGAAGCTGGAGGTGAGCGTCGAGCGCGCTGCCCCCGACCCGCATCTGGGCCTCGCTCAGGGCGTACGCGCGCTCGTAGGCGTTCACGACGAACTCTGACTGTCCCGCTGCGTCGCCGCGGAGGAGCCCGTCCTGGGCTCCTGGAGACACCCAGGCCGTGGCCTCGAGGTGGAAACGAGCGGCCCCGATCGGGGGGGCCGAGAGATGACCGTGAGCCGCGTAGGCCGAGAGCACCGCGTCGTAGCCGCCGAAGAGCTCGTCGGCCCCCTCTCCGGAGAGCGCCACGCGCGCCCCCGACTCCCGGACGGAGGCAGCCAGCCGCGAGATCGCGACCTCGTTTGGCGTGGAGAGCGGCTGGCCCAGGTGGGCCACATGCTCGCGCCAGGCTCCCATGAAGTCGGCCGCTTGAAGGTGAACATCGTGGTGCCGGGTCCCGAGCTCCCCGGCCAGGGTGCGCGCCTCGGCGGGATCCGGGCTGACCTCCACGCCGCCGTCGACGCCGGAGGCACACCAGGTCGCCAGGTCGTCACGCTGTGCCGCGATGATCGAGGCGATGATCGTGCTATCGAGGCCGCCGGAGAGCATCGCGCACACCGGGACGTCGCTCACCAGGTGCGCCAGAACCGAGTCGGTGACCACGGACCGGCAGACCTCGGGGTCCGGGTCAGCGGGCGCTGCGCCGAAGAGCAGTCCAGGCGTGTAGAGCTGCACCGGCCGGGGGCGCCGCTTGCAGAGGTCAACCTGAAGCGTCTCCCCTGGTTGGACCGCCTCGACGCCCTCGAACAGGGTCCGGCCCGCCATGGTCCTGCGGCTCGTGGCGAGGTAGGTGGAGAACATCTCCATGTCCGGGGCGACGCGCACCCTGGGATGCGCCACGAGGGCCCGCGCCTCGCTCGCGAACGCGAGGCCCGTGGGCGTCGACGCCCAGACCAGAGGCTTGACGCCGAGCGGGTCACGGGAGAGCAGGGCCGTCCGGGTCTCGAGGTCGACGAAGGCCAGCGCGAACATGCCCCGCATGGACCCGATCGCTCCTCGGCCCCCGAGCGTCAGCGCCCAGAGCACCGTCTCCGCGTCGCAGGCCGTCTGAAAGCCCGCTCCGCCCGTCGCCTGGAGGACCGCTGGCTCGAGCGATGCCCGGAGCTCTGCGTCGTTGTAGAGCTCGCCGTTGTAGACGAGGGCGTACCGCCCACAGGGCGTCGTGATCGGCTGTGCGGCCGCGCCGTTGCGGGGATCACGCACGGCGAGCCGCGTATGACCCAGGAGAACGTTCTCACCGCGCCATAGCCCGCGGCCGTCCGGGCCGCGGTGATCCAGCTCAGCCAGCCAGCGCTCGGCCTGAGCGTCCGTCAGACCTACCGCCTCTCCGCGAGCCGTCACCTCTCCAAGAATTCCGCACATTGCCCCAGTCATCGGCTGGATCCCCTCGGAGGATGAGCGATCCGCGCTGAACCCCGCCAACAGGCGCGCCCTCGAGGCCTATGAGGGTGTCCAGGCCGCTGAAGGTGGGCTCCTCAGCGCCTCGGACGAGCCACGACGAGCACGTGGAAGCCGAGGAGTGAGAGGCCAGGGACGGCGCAGAGGACCCGATCGATCCCGATGAAGAGCCTCGTCAGGAGCGCAGAGCCCGGGATAAACCGGAGCGCGCCGAGGTGATCGGGGAAGCCAGCGAAGACGTAGGCGAGGACGCCGAACTTCTTGGTCTTTAGGACCTCCATCCCGGCCTGCTCGGTCAGCTCCACGATCCCCTTGCGGGTGAAGCCCTGGTCCCCGACGTCAAAGTGGGGGCTCTTGCGGTACATCACCGCCCGGGCGAAGCGGATGAGCGGGTTGTCGTTGCAGGGCTCGCTCATGACGAGCAGGCCATCGTCGGTGAGCATGTCCTCGCAGCTCTCGAGGAAGCCCACGTGGTCACGCATGTGGTGCAGGCTGCCCTTGCAGAAGACCACGTCGAAGGCCGCCTCCCGGAAGGGCATGTGTTCTGCATCAGCCGTCACGAGCCGCGCGTTCGGAACGTACGCCTCGCTCACCTTCAGCATCTCGTGACTGATGTCGAGGCCGACGGCTCCGGGTCGCTGCGCCTCGAGCTCGGCGAGGAAGAACCCGGTCCCGCACCCGATGTCCAGGAGCCGCGTGGCGGACGCCGGGGCATGGCGGATCATCTCCGCGTGCCACTCCTCCTGGAAGAGGCGGCTGAAGGCGAACGAGTATCGATACGCGTAGCGCGGCGCGAGCGCGCGGTGGAGCTCGATCTGCGCCTGGGCGTTGGAGTCGCTCGACATGACGGTCGAAGTCTACCCGGCCCGCCCTGTCCGGGTCAGTTCCGCTCGACCCACTGCTGGGCGATCGTCCGCAGGTCGATCTCGGCCCCGTCATCGGCGCCGAAGTACCGGCGTTCAATCTGGAGCACCGTCGCGTCCAGCTCCCGCTGCGTGGCGCTGTCCATGTGGTTCGCCCGGCGGACCTCGCCCAGGAGGGAGAGCACGGTCACGGGGGTGATCTCGTCCGGGAGGCTCGGACCGGCGGTCTCGGCGTCCTGGGCCCCATCCTCCCTGGGGCGCAGCAGCCAGGCCGCCGCGCCGCCCAGAGCGAGGAGCAGCAGCCAGGGCCACGCCGAGCGGCCTCCCTCGGCTCCATAGTCGCTGCCAAGCTGGACCACCATCTCGGCGGTCATCAGGTCGGCGTCGTCGTAGCGCTGGAAGACGGCCTGGGTGTCCGCCTCGAGGGGCGCCGCGAACTGGAACTCGATGGGCGTACCGGCACCCTCGCGAGCCTCCATCTCCACCACCCAGAGGCGCTCGGACACCACGGCCTCCTCGTCGTCGGCGAAGCGGACCACGGACACGCCCTGCCCCTCGGTCTTGGTGACCTCGAAGCCCTCGGGGGCGAGGTCGACGATCTGATCCAGCTCGGGCAC
>CAJQPT010000085.1 GCA_905480285.1 uncultured bacterium | reverse complement strand
GACGGGGGCATGGGCCCGTCCTCGCGCCCATGGCGGCCAGGCGGCCCTGGTGTTGGGCTCCAGCTGAGAGCCCCAGCGGGAGGCCCAGCGGCAGGTCCAGCCGAGAGCCCCACGCTCGAGGCGGGCCCACCTTGGCGGAGTGATCCCGCTCTTGGGGCGGACCCGGTGTGGACGGACCCGGTGTGGACGGGCCCGGTGGGGGAGGGCGCAGCGGGAGCCCTCCCCTCCAAGGGCGGCCTCTCCTCAGTCTCGCTCGGAGGCCGCGCTGTTCTCGTCGAACTGGCGCTGAAGCTCCTCCTCGGCCTCCTCGAAGGCGATCCATTCCGTCGAGGTCTGCTTGGGGTCGTTGTGGACCTCGAAGGACTGGGTCTGCACCGCGCCCCCAGCGGTCATCCGGACGACGTAGACGCCGGGCGTGGAGCGCCGGCTGCCGCGTCGACTCCGGCCCGAGTTATTCCCGGATCGGCGGAGGTTCCAGCGCACGGAGTGCATGCCCTTCGAGCCGTCGGCCTCCAGGGTCGAGATGACGTTGCCGGCGCTGTCGAGAATCTCCATCGTCAGGTCTCGAGCGCGCCGATTCAGCACGTAGCTGATGGTGGCGCCCTGCTCGGGGTTGGTCCCCGTGAACAGGTGGTTGCCGGTCTGTCCGTGCCGCTTGCCGCGCGCCATCAGGTGCACATCGGTGGGCTTGAGCAGGGTGGCGTCCGCCTCCATGATCGCCTCGGTCATCTGTGAGATGGCCCCGACGTCGAGGATCCAGATGCTTCGGCCGTGGGTGCCTGCGACGAGCTCGTTCATGCCCTCGTGCTGGGCGAGGTCGTGCACCGGGACGGTGGGGAGGTTGCTGTTGAAGCGGGTCCATGACTCGCCCTTGTCGACGGAGACGTAGATCCCGAACTCGCAGCCGAGGTAGAGCACGTTCTCGTTGCGGGCGTCCTCGAGGATGGCGCGGGCCGAGCCAGCGGAGTCGGGGAGGTTGGCGCGCAACGAGCGCCAGGTGCGGCCGAGGTCGCTGGAGGCGAAGACGTGGGGGACCAGGTCGTTGGAACGGTGCCCGTCGAAGGTCGCGTAGACCGTCTTGCGGTCGTGCCTCGAGGCCTTCAGATCACTCACGTAGCGCCGACCGGGGAGAAGCTGGTCGAGGGTGTTCTTGAGCTTCTTCTTTTTCTTCTTCTTGGCCTTCTTCGGCTCCTCGACTCCCGGGGCCGGAGGCTCCTCTTCGGTCACCAAGACCTCGGTGAGAGCGGCCTCTCCCTCAGCAGCCTCAGCCTCAGCAGCCTCAGCCTTGGGCGCGGCGACCTCTGCCTCAGCGCCTCGGGTACCGGTCCAGGTGAAGCTGAACGCGCCGCCAGCGGCCTCGATGGTGCCGCTGATGGTGCCCTCCTCGAGGTCCGCCTTGGCGTCGAAGACGAGGGTCAGGGCATCACCCTCAAAGGAGAAGGTCAGTCGGCCCGATTCCGAGCTCCACACGGCGCCCTCGATGGGGCCGGCGCCGATCTCGGAGTCGAGGGTCCCCGTGACCTTCCCGGCCTCGTCGACCGCGAGCGTCACCGTGAACTTGCCGTCGTCATCGGACTCGATCCCGCTGCCCTCTGCCTTGCACTCCCAAGTGCCCTGGAGGGTCCCGTCGGCGGCGAGGGCCCCGAGCGAGACGCGACTGGCCCTGGGGGTGGGGGAGCTCTCGGCCTCACCGGACGCCCCCTCTTCTTCCCCGGTGGCGGGCCCGGCGGCCGGCTCGGGAGCGGGCTCGGGATCGAGCTCTGAGGGGCCGTTGAGGGCCATCAGGTCGACCCACTCGGTGCCGCCGTCCTCGGTCATCCACAGGCCGCCATCATCGGTACCGACGTAGAGCACGTCCTGGCTGAGCGGGGACTCGGTGAGCGCCACCGCGCTCCCGCGGTCGGTGGCCGTGATCTCCGGAGAGATGCGCCGCTGGCCGGTGCCCTTCTGGACCGACTTGAACACGTAGTTGCCGGCGCTGTAGTAGATCTCGCTGTTGAAGTTCGAGAGCAGGAACGGAGTGTTCCAGTTGAAGCGGTACTGGGTGTCGTCACCGCGCCCTGCGCGCGGCTTCAGGTACCCGCCCTCGCCCGAGGCGAAGTCGCGCCGGCCCATGCCGCCGTTCTGGCTCTCGTAGTAGACGAGGTCGGGGTTGCCCGGGTCGACGATGCAGCGGAAGCCGTCGCCGCCGCCCACGTTGAACCAGTCATCGTTGGTGGCGCCGCTGTCGTTGGTCCGCGACGGACCGCCCCAGGAGCCGTTGTCCTGGAGGCCGCCGTAGACCATGTAGTTCATGCGGGGGCCGACCGTGACGTTGTAGAACTGCCCGATGGCCATCCGGTTGTGGTGGTTCCAGTTGGCCATCCGATCGTAGGTCACGTACACGCCGCCGTCGTTCCCGAGGATGATGTGCCGGCCATCGGCGGGGTCCACCCACATGGCGTGGTGGTCCACGTGGACGTCGCCGCCGTGGCCGTCATTGGTGAAGGTCACGCCGCCGTCGCTGGACTTGTGGAGCCGCGTGCCCGCGACGTAGATGAAGCTCTCGTCGCTCGGATCCACGCGGATCTCGCTGTAGTACATCGGGCGCGGGTTGAGCGAGTTGATGCGCGCCCAGGTCGTGCCGCGGTCCTCGGACTTGAAGATCCCGCCGTACTGATGCCCGTCCGCGCCCTGCTCGTCCTGAGCGTTGGAGCGCTGGCCGCCGAGCCCGATGCCGAAGGGGCCGTCGCGGCGTCGGCCGTGCACGTCGAGGCGCTCCTCCTCCTCCTCGGGCTTGCGGTCGAAGGTGATCTCCATCTCCACGAGCTCGCCGTCGCGGACCGCCTCGACCTTCGCGGCGTCGCCGGCCACGTAGTCGCGCAGCACGCGGCGCAGCCGCGTCTGGTCCAGGATCGCGGTGTCCGCGATGCGCAGGATGATGTCGCCCTCCTCCATGCCGGCCGAGGAGGCCGGGGAGTCCTCGGTGATCGAACGGACCCGTGCGCCGAGCTCCGCGCTCTCGAAGGAGACTCCGAACCATGCGGCGTTCTCCGGCTCCTGGGTGATCCGATTGGTCTCGACCACGGCGAAGATGTTGTCCGGCTGAGAGGCGGACCAGCTCAGGCCGATCCGGCCGAGCTCGGTGGTGGGGAGGCCCTCGCTGAGCCGCTCCCACGTGGCGCCGCCGTCGGTGGTGCGGTGGATGCCCGAGCCGTCGCCCCACTTCACCGCAGGGTCGTTGGTGTCGAACATGTCACGGCGCCGCTCGTAGCTCGCGATCACGATGGTGTCGGGGTCCTCGGGGTGCATCTTCACCTCGATCACGCCCGTATCTTCGTCGACGAAGAAGACCCGCTCCCAGGTGAAGCCGCCGTCCGTGGTCTTGTAGAGGCCGCGCTCGTCGTTGGGCCCCCAGAGGCGGCCGAGCGCGCCCACGTAGACGACGTTGGGATCCTCGGGGTGGACGATGATGGTGCTGATCTGGAAGGACTGGCCGAGGCCCGCATAGCGCCAGGTCGCGCCGCTGTCCTTGGAGACGTAGACGCCGTCACCCCAGGAGACCGAGTTGCGGGGGTTGTTCTCGCCGGTTCCAGCCCAGACCTGTGTCGGGTCAGAGGGAGCGACCGCGAGCGCGCCCACCGAGGAGGTGCGCTGCTGGGTGAACTGGTGCTCGTAGGTGACGCCGTTGTTCGTCGTGTGGAGCACGCCGCTGGCCGCCGTGGAGATCCAGTACTCCGAGGAGTCCGCCGGGTTGACGGCGATGTCCGTGATCCGCCCGCCCATGTTCGCCGGTCCGATGGAGCGCCACTCGAGGGTGTCGACCCAGTCGAGGGGGAGCGTCCCCTCGACCTTGGTCGGACGACGCTCGGGGAGCTCTCGCTCCGGCTCTTCAGCTTCGGGGCCCTCCTCCGTGGGGGCCTGGGCTTCGAGGCCCGGGACGACCTCGGCGGCGCCCTCTTCCTGTGGCGCAGCTCCGGCCAGCGCGGCGACCAGGAGCGATGCCGGCAGCGCCATGGCGCTGGACCTGAGGAGCGGCGCGTGGGTGCGGGCGAGGGAGCGGATGTGGAGGGCGACGTCGGGGAGAATCATGTCGAGGAGGGGCGGGCGCAGCCACGTGGGCTTGGATCAGGGCCAGAGGGACGATAACCGTCCTTTGCCGATGTCGGAGTTCGGGTTATGTGGCGTGCGATCAGATCGAGGCACCGGGGGGCGGACAGTTGCACTCAGGGGCCTGCTCGGCAGACTGTTCCTCCGGCGGAGAGGGGGCCCGGATCTCGGAGCCCCCTTCCGGTCCCCTCATCGACCGTCGGAGTGGATCTCTTCACTCCTGCGCGCCACACCCATCTCTTGCCCAGCTGACCATCGCTAGCCAGACGATCACCGGCCTCTTCGTGGCAGCCTCCGTGCTGTTCCAGGGCTGCGTCAGTGCGCCTTCGGAGTCCGGGCCCCCGGAGGCCGAACCGGGCGGCGCGACGGCGCTGTCGCCGGCATCTGCCGGGTCGGTGGGCGACGGCCCGGGCGAGGCCAGGGTGAGCCCTGAGGCGTCTGATGGGGCTGGCTCCGTCGAGGGG
This sequence comes from uncultured bacterium, assembly GCA_905480285.1. Taxonomy (GTDB): domain Bacteria; phylum Planctomycetota; class UBA1135; order UBA1135; genus Saltatorellus. The sequence goes on along the minus strand of CAJQPT010000085.1, from coordinate 52,777 downwards.
CCGTCTCCTGCGGCCAAGCTGGATCTGGCGGCCACGCCGGACCTCACTGCCGGGTCGGATCGCGCCGCGATGGAGGCCGTGAGCGCGCGGCAGGATGCCCTGGCGGGCCAGGTCCCCTCGATCGGCCCGACCCTCGCCCAGGGACTACTGGGCGCGGACCGCCTCGAGGTCCCGTGGGCTTCGTTGACAAGCAGCGAGCCACTCCGGGCGGGTGGTTCCGTCCTCGCCGGTGAGAAGGAGCCGGCGGACAGTGAGCGCGCCACCGCCCCGCGCGAGATGGTCCCGCTCACCGGCGCCTCGGGCGCTGCCCCCCCCCGAGCGGTGGAGACGGCGGACGGCCTCTCCATGGGGTTCGAGGTGAGCGGGCAGGGCCGCCCTGTCGTCCTGATCCATGGCTGGTGTGGCAACGGGGAGCAGTGGTCCGAGATCGCCGCGGCGCTGGCGCGCTCCTATCGGGTCTACACGGTGGACCTGGTCGGGCACGGTACCTCGGCGGGCCAGGTCCGCAGCAGCTGGACCATCGCAGCCTTCGGCAACGACGTGGCGCGGCTACTCGAGAGGGAGAGGCTCCGTGAAGTGGTACTGGTCGGCCATTCGATGGGCGGCCCGGTCGCGCTCGAGGCGGCGGCGCGCGCTCCTGGACGGGTCGCTGCCATCGTGGGGGTGGAGTCGCTGCACCGCCTGACGGGCGAGGCGGACCCCGAGCGGATGGCGCCCTACGTGGCCCGGTTCAGGCAGGACTTCCCGGCAGCCATGGGTGAGTTCACCGCGGCCCTGGTCCGCGCGGACACCTCGCCTGCCACGAGAGCGCGGATCGTCGCCGACTCCGTCGGGTGTGACGCCGCGATGGCCGTCGCCCTCGTGGAGCACTTCGGCACCTACGACCCCAAGCCAGCGACGAGGATCATCGACAGCCCCGTCCTGTGCATCAACGCGGACGTCACGCCAACGGACGTCGACGGAAACCGCGGGCTGCTGCCGTCCTTTGAGGTCGAGCTCCTCGAGGCGACCGGCCACTGGCCCCACCTCGAGGCGCCAGAGCGCTTCCAGGCTGCCCTCGGCCGCGTCCTCACGGAGGTCGCGCCGGCCCCGGAGCCCGGATCCGAGGCGCAGCTGCTGTCGCTCGGACCCATCGTCCGCTGCGAGGATGTGGCGGCGACGCAGGAGTTCTACACGGAGCGGCTTCGATTTGAGGAGCTGGAGTGCGAGCCGGGGGAGCAGCCGCGGTCGGGCGAGGCCGTCACGCTGGTTCGCGACGGCGCGACGGTCGTCCTGCAGTCGCTCGCGAGCCTGCGCGAGGACCTGCCCGAGGTGACCCTCCGACCCGGCCCGGCGATCCTGCTGCTCGAGGTGACGAACCTGAACGCGGAGCTGGTCACCCTGGGCGACGCCCTGCGGATCGTGGTCCCCGAGCGCCGCCTGACGAGCGGCGTCCGACAGGTGGTCATCGAGGACCCCGCGGGCTCCCTGGTGATCCTCCGTCAGGCCCGCGAGCGACTCTGACGCTGGCCGCGCTCTGGCCCCCGGGACACCCTGCCGCCCGGGACACCCTGCCGCCCGGGATACCCTGACGCCTGGAGCACCCTGCCGCCTGGGAGACCCTGACGCCTGGGAGACCCTGCCGCCTGGGACAAGCTGGCGCGTCACGCCCCGGGCCCGTGCGTCGGTCAGTCTAGGATCGGCAGGCTCGCGAAGGCCTTCACCGCCAGGCGTTGGGCGAGCCGGCCCGCGACCTCTCGAAGCGCGTCCGCCGAGGCGGAGTCGCCGTCACCGGTGGCCGACACGATGGGCTCGCCCTGGTCGCCGCCGGCGCGGACGCCCGGGTCAATGGGCACGTGCCCGAGCACGGGGAACCCGTGGGTCTGTCCGAGCCGCTCAGCGCCGCCCGACCCGAAGACCTCGAAGGTGGAGCGGAACTTCCCGCCCGCCTCGAGCTGGACCTTTGCGGTCTCGGCGCCGAGCTGAAGCTCGACGGTGGCGCCCGCCTCGCCGCCCTCGACGGTGCCCTCCATCACGAGCCCGGACATGTTCTCGACGATGCCGAGGATCGGCACATCGACCTGCCGGAACATGGAGATCGCCTTGGTCACGTCGAACGCCGCGACGGCTTGAGGCGTCGTGACGAGCACCGCTCCGGAGAGCGGGACGACCTGGGCGAGGGAGAGCTGAGCGTCCCCGGTGCCCGGGGGCATGTCCACGAGCAGATAGTCCAGCTCGCCCCAGACCACGTCCGTGAGCATCTGCTGGATGAAGCTGTGCACCATCGGGCCGCGCCAGATCACGGGCTGGTCGTCGGGGACCAGGTAGCCGATGGACATGGTCTTCACGCCGCGCCGCTCCTTGGGCACGAGCTTGGTCTTGCCGTCGATCTCGGCCTGGTCGGGCTGGCCGCCCAGCCCCATCATCATCGGCACGTCCGGGCCATGGACATCGCAGTCCAAGAGGCCGACGCGGGCCCCGGTCTGGGCCAGGGCGCAGGCGAGGTTGACGGTGACGGTGCTCTTGCCAACGCCGCCCTTGCCGGACGACACGGCGACGATGTGGCGTACATCCTTGGCCGCGTCCCGCGGCGGACCGCTGGGCCCCTTCACCTCGGCGGTCATCTCGATCTCCACCGAGGTGACGCCGTCGAGGGCCTCGATGAAGCCGCGAGCCTGGTCCCGCATCTGGTCCTTCACGGGGCAGGCCGGGGTGGTGAGGTTGATCACCACATCCACGCCGCCGCCTTCGCTGATCTCGCAGCGAGTGATGAAGCCGAGCACGACGATGTCCTTGCCGAGGTCGGGGTCGATGACGCCGCGGAGGGCTTGGAGGACGGCGTCGCGGGTGGGGGCGGGGTGGGACACGGGGTGCTTGGGGCGGGGGGGAGGAGCGCTGGTCACTCAGGTTGCGGCGCACCAGCCTAGGCCCGCCGCCGGGAATCTCAACGCGGCATCCGCTGCCTCGGGAGGATCGCCTCGAGATCAGCCCCCGGGCCCGGCCGTCGCGGGATATCGTGCGCCCAGGAACGCCCCTGCTGCCCGCTCTCCCATGACTCCCAGCCCCCGTCCCGCCGTCTGCCTCCTCTCCGGGGGCATGGACTCCGCCGTGGTCCTCGCCGAGGCGAAGGCCATGGGATTCGACGCCCACGCCCTGTCATTCAGCTACGGCCAACGGCACTCCTGCGAGCTGGACGCGGCGGCCCGCGTGGCCGAGGTGCTCGGCGCCCGAGATCACCGGACCGTCGCCGTGGACCTCTCGACCCTCGGGGGCTCGTCGCTGACCGATGACATCGTGGTGCCCAAGGACCGGGGCCATGACGAGATCGGTCAGGGCGTACCGAGCACGTATGTCCCCGCGCGCAACACGGTGTTCCTCGCGGTGGCCCTCGGCTGGGCGGAGGTCCTCGGGGCGACGGACCTCTTCGTGGGCGTCAACGCCGTGGACTACTCGGGGTACCCCGATTGCCGGCCTGAATTCCTGGCCGCATTCGAGGCGCTGGCCACCCTCGCCACGGCGGCTGGCGCCGAGGAGGGGCAGCGCTTCAAGGTGCACGCGCCGCTCATGGAGCTCTCCAAGGCGGGCATCGTCCATCGAGCGGCGGAGCTCGGCGTCGACCTCGGCCTGACCCACACCTGCTACGACCCGGTGGAGGCGCCCGGCGCGAGGCCCCTCGCCTGCGGCCGGTGCGACGCATGTCAGCTGCGCCTGGCGGGCTTCGCGGAGGCGGGTCACGCCGACCCCGTTCCATACGCCTGACGCCAGCACTCCTACCGGGGTCCGAGCCCCGCCAGTCATGAGCGATTCCAAGAGAGACCCCCGGTCTGTGCCCGAGCCGGTCCCCGCGGATGATCCGCGCCTCTCCGCGCTCGCCTCGCTGATCGCGATCGTTGATCGGCTGCGCGAACCGGACGGATGCCCCTGGGACCTCGAGCAAACCGAGGCTTCCATGGCCCCGTACGCGGTGGAGGAGGCCCATGAGCTGGCGGAGGCGATCGCGGAGTCGAGCGCGGAGGCAGCGGCCTCCGAGGCTGGTGACTGCCTCACGGTGCTCATGTTGATCTGCCGGATCGCGGAGCAGAGCGAGCGGTTTGACCTCGGGGCGGCCGCGCGTGCTGCCACGGAGAAGCTGGTGCGGCGGCATCCACACGTCTTCGGGACCGCCGTCGCGGGTTCTGCCGGGGAGGTCCTGGAGTCCTGGGAGGACATCAAGCGTCGCGAGCGGGCGGATGCCGAGGAGGACACGAGCGCGCTGGCTGGGGTTCCCAGGGGGCTCTCCTCCCTCCACCGTGCCAGCCGCGTGTGTCAGAAGGCGGTGGCCGCTGGGTTCCACTGGGAGGACGCGCGCGGCGCGCTGGGCAAGGTGGAGGAGGAGCTCGAGGAGCTCATCGAGGTCCTGCCGGAGGCGTCCCTGCGGAGCAGCGCGCGGCCGCAGCTGGACCCCGCCGTGCGGGAGCGGGTGGAGCATGAGCTGGGGGACCTTCTCATGGCCTCTGCGTTCCTCGGTGGATACCTCCAGCTGGACCCCGAGGCCATGTGCCGGTCCGCCCTCGCCCGCTTCGAGGCTCGCTTCCGCAACATGGAGGGCCAGTTCGAGGGTCCGCTCAATGAGCGCAGCCTGGGGGAGATGATGGCGGCGTGGGTGCGGGCCAAGGCCGAGCTCGGCGGGCCGGAGTGAGGGCCGCTCTGGGCCTCCAGGCTGGAACCGGCGACACGCCGAGGGCAGGGTAGCGCGGGCCTGCGACCTCCCGGGATCTCTCCGCGGGCGCCGCCGCGGCCAGAGCCACCATGAAGCGACCCCACCTCCGCGCCCTCTCTCCACGATCTCTCCCCTGGCCTCCCTTCGGACGCCTCCCCGGACGCCGCCCAGGACACCTCTTCCGGGCCCTCCTCATCTCGCTCGGCGGCCTGGGAACCCTCGGCGCCTGCCAGCTCCTCGTCGTCGAGGCGCCCCCGGAGCGCAACGCCTTCGAGAGCGACTGGGCGGAGCACCCCGACCGCGTCTGGATCGGGCGAGACCACTGGGCCAACCGGCTCCAGGACTGGGAGCTGGAGTCCGGCGGAGCCGTTTGCCTGGAGGCTCGACCGCGGTTCGGGATCCGGACCCTCCACCTCTTGACCCACTGGCTCGAGGCGGAGCAGGAGGGGTCCTTCAGGGCGACGGTTCGAATCAGCGCCGACCCGGGCGATCGAGCGGAGAGCGCTGCGGGCTTCCTGCTGGGCGCGGGTGGGGGCGGCGTGGATCACAGGCTCACCTCGCAGGTCCACGGGAGCCCCGCCGAGGACGGCGGATACCTGCTGCTGGTGGATGGAGCCGGTCGTCTCTCCGTGCTCGACTTCGAGCAGCCGGTGGAGGGCGGCGGGCTGTGGTCCATGAAGAGCAACCACGCCCTTTCCGCGCTGGCCGCGGTGGAGGGCGTGCGCTACCAGGGCGAGGGCTTCACGGACGGTGGACCCCGTCCAGTTGAGCTCGAGGTGACCGGCGCGTCGTTCGACGGTCGTCACACGGTGACCGCCGCGGTGCGTGATGGTAGCTCCGGCGCGGTCCTCTCGACCGCGAGTTGGGACGATGCACCGGAGGGGCTCTTCGACGGCGCGGTGGCGCTCGTCTCCCACCGGGGGCCCGCAGGCTCGGGCCGCGGATATCGGTTCGAGGACTGGACCTTGGCGGGCGAGCTGGTGGGGGAGGACACGACCCGCGGCTTCGGCCCGATCGCGTTCGTGCACTACGCCCTGGATGAGGCGGGAGGCCCGACCGACGCTCGCCTCGAGCTGACGGCGCAGTCGGTTCCGCTGGGGGCAGAGGACACCCTGGTGGCGAGCCTCGAGCTCGCGGACGAGGACGGGGAGTTCGCACAGGTGGCGACGGCGCCCTTTGTCCGCGGGAGCGAGACCTTTCACTTCGCGGTGGACGGGGTGGACGCGACCCGCGACACGCCCTTCCGTGTGCGCTACGTCCCCCGGCGTATCGACGCCGCGGGGGAGGCCGCGCCTGACCTCGCGTCGGTGGCCCTCTATGGAGGCGTCCTGGCGGCTCGACCCGCCGGGGACGCCATGACGATCGCCGTGGTGAACTGTCAAAAGTCCTTCACCGGCGACCTGCGCTGGAACGAGACCGGGCTCTGGTTCCCGCACGCCAAGGTCGCCCAGCACGTGGCGGCCCAGGAGCCGCACCTCTTGTACTTTGCCGGGGATCAGATCTACGAGGGCGACCTGACGCCGGCCATCACTCGACCGATCGAGGACGCGCTGCTCGACTACCTCCACAAGTGGTATCGCCACGGCTGGTCCTTCGGCGAGCTGACGCGCCGCCTGCCCTCCGTCGTGGTGCCAGACGACCACGACGTGTATCACGGGAACGTGTGGGGCAACGCCGGCGTGCGGGAGCCCGACCCCGGCGACCTCACCGTCCAGGACCGAGGGGGGTACAAGATGCCCCCCGAGTTCGTGAACGCGGTCCACCGCACCCAGGTGGAGCACCTGCCGGCGCCGCGCGGCGAGGCGCGCCTCGATGTCGGCATCACGACGTACCACACGACCCTGAACTGGGGCGGAGGCAGCTTCGCCGTGCTCGCAGACCGGATGTACAAGTCGCCGCCGGCGGTGGTCGTCACGGAGGGCCGCGTCCGTAACGGCTGGTCCCTGAATCCGGACTTCGATCCTGCGACGGGTGCGGACGTGGAAGGGGCGGTGCTGCTCGGGGCGTCGCAGCTCGGGATGCTCGAGGAGTGGGGCGCCTCGTGGCCGTCGGACGCCTGGTTCAAGGCCTGCCTGTCGCAGACGCCGTTTGCGAACGTGGCCACCATCCCCGAGTCCGCGAGCTCTGGCAGCGTGATCCCCTCGCTCAAGGTCCCCTCGCCGGGGGAGTACGTCCCCGGCGACAAGCGGGCGGCAGATATGGACTCCAACGGGTGGCCGCAGTCGGGTCGGGACGCCGCCGTACGGCTGCTCCGTTCGGCGGGGGCCTTCCACCTGACCGGGGATCAGCACCTGGGCTCGACCCTGCGCTACGGGGTGGATGACTTCGATGACGCGGGGTTCGTCCTCTCTTCGCCGGCCGTGGCGAACACCTGGCCGCGCCGCTGGTTCCCGGATCCGATGCAGCGGGAGTCGGGCGGCGCCGCGGACGCCGGCGGACCCGGTTATACCGGGCGCTACCTGGATGGGTTCGGGAACCGCATGACGGTGCTCGCGGTCGCCAATCCCAGGTCGGAGGGCATCGAGCCCACACGTCTCAATGACCGGGCTCCCGGGTACGGGATCGCGCGGGTGGATCGCAGCTCGGCCACCGTCCAGCTGGAGGCCTGGCCGCGACACATGGACCCCGACTCGGAAGGGGCGCGACCTTACGCGGGCTGGCCGGTGCGCTTCGGCCTGTCGGAAGCTGACGGGCGGGCTCCTGCGGGCTGGCTGCCAGAGCTACGCCTCGCCGCTCCCTCGGTGCTCCAGGTGGTGAGGGAGGGGGACGACCCCGAGGTGCTCTACACCCGGCTCGTGCCCGCCGGCCCGAACCGGCTCCCGATCTTCGACGCGGACGCGAGCTACACGGTGCGGGCCGATGCGCCTGGCCGTGATGGGCGAGCCCCTTGGCCGTGGACCCGCGCCACCCTGCGTCCAGTGACGCCCGGTGAGGGGGTCGTGCTGGAGGTGGACCTGGGGGCTCTGAGCGACGGGAAGTGAGGCACCGAGGGGGGTGGGACGGCCCGAGGCCCTGAGAAGTTTAGTGAAGGGCTGGACACAATCGCCCCAGTCGCTATTCTTCGCGCCAACAAGCGGGGATGTAGCTCAATTGGTTAGAGTGCCGGCCTGTCACGCCGGAGGTTGCGGGTTCAAGTCCCGTCATCCTCGCCATCCCGCCCCTCGCCTCTCCAAGCCGCGGAGAGGTTCGAGCACCGCCCCGACCGTCCTACGGATTGCGGGGCGGCCTTCGTTTGGGCCTCCGCCGGGTTTGCGCTGGGCCTTCCGCTGGGCCTTCCGCTGGGCCTTCCGCTGGGTCTGCGCTGGGCCTCCGCTGGGCCCTGGCCCCATCTCCTGCCGGGGTCCTCAGGCTGGCCGGCCTCGTTGGTCCCGCCCCAGGGGCGGGCCGTGGTGGCGCCGATCCGGCGGTGTCCTGTCCGGGACAACCCCGCAGCGCGGAGACGCTCGCATGGGGGGGGGGCGAAGTCGTATGGTCCGCCCATGGACCAGCGGATCGAAGACCTCCCCCCTCCCACGCTGGTGCAGACCGAGGCTGACTTCAGTCGCCTCCTGGAGGCCATCGATGGTGACGAGGCCATCGCGGTGGACACGGAGGCCGACTCCTTCTTCAGCTACCGGGACAAGGTCTGCCTGATCCAGGTGACCGCCGGAGGCGAGGATTGGCTGGTGGATCCCTTCGCCGACCTTGACCTCGGCCGCTTCGCGCCGATCTTCGAGGATCCAGAGATCGTCAAGATCTTCCACGACGCGGAGTACGACGTCCTCATCCTGGGCCGCGAGTACGGGTTCCGCTTCGAGGGTCTGTTTGACACGCGCGTCGCCGCGGCCGTCCTCGGGAGCCAGACCCCTGGGCTCGCCTCGGTGCTCGAGGGTGAGTTCGGCGTTCGGCTGGACAAGTCGCAGCAGCGATCTAACTGGGCCCAGCGCCCCCTGAGCCCCAAGCAGATCGCCTACGCGCGGCTTGATACGCGCTTCTTGCTACCCCTCATGGATCGCCAGCGAGCGGCCCTTGAGGAGCGCGGCAGGATGATGATCGTCGATTCGGAGTGCCGACGCCTCGAGGACCTCGAGGCTCCGCCGGCCGAGTCCAACCCCGATGACTTCGTCAAGATCAAGGGGGCGCGGACGCTGGATCCGGCGGGGGCGAGCGCGCTCCGTGAGCTCTTCATCATGCGAGACAAGCTCGCGGAGAAGCATGACAGCCCTCCGTTCCGAATCCTCGGCAACAAGTCGCTGATCCAGCTGGCGGAGCGCCGGCCGCAGTCCGAGCGAGAGCTGCTCCGCGTCGAGGGGATCACGAGCCGCGTATTGACGCGGCTCGGAGACAGGCTCCAGCGTGCCCTTGATCGCGCGGAGCGAAACGGGCCGATCGAGCGGCTCCCCGCCACGCCACGACGAGGGGAGCAGGTCGACCTCGATGAGCTGGGGGTTGAGCTCCACGAGCGCCTCAAGCGCTTGCGCCGGGACGTCTCGACGGAGCGACAGATCGAGTCGTCCTACCTCCTCCATCGGAGCACCCTCCAGCGCCTCGCCGCGGCGGCGCCGGCGGACAGGGCGGCGGTGGAGGCGCTCGAGCTGCTCGAGCCCTGGCAGCTGGAGTGGTTCGCCGACGACATCGTCGAGGTGGTCCGCCGCTTCAAGGACGACGCGTCGAAGGGAGTGATCCCGACTCGCCGGCGCGGGCGGCGGCGGGGCGGCCGCGGTCGACGCTGACCGGCCGCGCTCCCCGATAGGGGGAGCGCTGCAGTCTCGCGATTGGCCCCATGCGCGGTGGCCCCATGCGCGGTGGCCCCTGCGTTCTGCGGTGCCCGCCGCACCTTCGGGACCAGAGGTTGTCCCTGTTGAGGTGGTCCCAGTGGCGTGGGGCGTCGCTGAGGCCTCTCCGGGGCCTCTCCGGAGCTTCTCCGGGGCCAACAAAGAAGGACCCCGCGATGACGAGTCATCACGGGGTCCCTTGAACATGGTGGAGACGAGGGGAGTCGAACCCCTGACCTTCGCATTGCGAACGCGACACTCTACCAACTGAGCTACGTCCCCTTTCGAGCCGCGGATGATACGGATCCAGGCGATGGGCACCAGTCCTCAAATGCCGGTTCTCTGTGCTGCCGTGCGCTTCGGCCGGCCGCAGCGGCGGTCGGAGCACGACAGACGCCGACCCTTGGGCCCTGGACGGGCTATTCTCCAGCGATGGGAAAGGTCCTTGGGCATGGTTGGAGGCGGGGCGCGATGGCGCCTCTCGTCCTCGCAGCAGCGGCGGCGCTCGCGCCCGCTCAGGGGGCCAGCCTCATGCGTGGGGGCTCTGGCCCCCAGCCCTTGAGTATCGGGCCCTTGAGTATCGGGCCCTTGAGTATCCGGCCTTTGAGCATCCAACCCTCGGAGGCACAGGCCACCGAGGGGGTCTGGGCAGCCCGCGTGGAGCTCGGGCTCGCCAACGCCCTCGACCTGGAGACCGCGCGCACGTTCTCGGCGGGGGAGGAGCGGACCGGCCCGACCCTCTCACTGGTCCCCATCAAGACCGTGACGCCGGACCCGATTCAGGGGCTCACAGGTCTCCGGTTCGACGGCACACACGTCGTGACCCGACTCGAGTTCAGCGGAGCCTTCACGCCCTCGGAGCGCATCTCCAGAGCGGCGGCTGCCGCGGGCGACGTTCAAGACCTGCGGGTCGAGGTCGGGGCCGAGTTCATCGTCGAGCCAGCGGAGGGCGACCTCTGGTGCTACCTGCGGGTCCTCGACGTGGCCGTGGATCGCGTTCACCTGGAGGTGGCCAGAGCGCCGCGCTCGATTCCAGCCCTGCGCCGCTCGCCGGGGGGGCTGCGGGTGAGCTCGACCGGCGGTGCCTTTCGGCTCCGCTGGGAGCGCTCGGAGGCGGACACCGGCGCCACCTACAGGGTTCGACGCCGGATGACCACCCAGGCTCCGGGCGGAGACGTGGGAGACGGCCTCAAGAAGACCTCCACGCCGTCGACGGGTCCAGAAGAGTGGAAGACGCTGGCGATCGTCCGTGGTGGCGAGTTCACCGAGCAGGAGGCTCCCTGGGGCGAGATCTTCCACTACGAGGTCGTCCGTTGCGATGCTGATGGGCGCGTGCTCCCGGGGTGCCTGGGTCGAGTGATCGAGGCCGCGCGGGTGGAGACACCTGGAGAGTGGGCGCTCGTCGTGGACACCGGCGACCGCGTGGACCTCGTCTCCGGGCGAGTCGTCGGCCCCGACGATCTGGCGCATATCGAGGTCCACAGCGGAGCCACCGGATCCATCGCGCTCAAGCCGCTCGAGGGCGTCCGCTTCGCACTGGAGAAGAAGTCATCCCTCGTCCAGGACCAGAGCTGGTGGATGACTCCCGGGTCTGATCGCCGCTACGTCCCCGGCCGCACCGCGATGGTCGCGCCGGGCGGCGAGCTCCAGTTCCGGCTGCCCGATGGGACCCTGGGCCGGCTCTCCGTCGACGACGAGCGTGGGACCAACTGCAGGCTGCGTCGGCAGCTCGCGATGGGCGGAGACCGCCTCCTGCCGCGCCCGCCCGATGCGTCCCCCGAGGTGCAGCGCGGTGACGCCGGAGAGGTCGAGCTGACCTTCTCTGAGCTCGATCGCCGGACGGGGGTGGAGCCCGGGCGCGTGATCTTGGTGGCCGAGCGAGAGGTCCTCTTCGGTCAGGGAGACTGGTCGATCCTCAGCGAGTCGGCAGCGGGTTCCCGCTCCCTTGTGCTCTCCGACCTCTTCGAAGGGGCGGCCTCCATCGTCCGCCTTCGCTTTCGACACCGGCTGGTCTCGGGCGGGCTGTCTCATCCGTCCGCTGCGCTCGACCTGCTCTCGGTCGGCGCTGATGAGCCCGGCCGTGGCGCCCTCCTCGACGCCGCCCTCGCGGGCGTTGATGCCGAGGACTTCCAGCGGCGGCTGGAGTCACGCGGCGTCCTCCTCTCCCTCAGGGAAGACGCCAGGGAGCCGTTGATGGAGCTCGCGAGGGGGCCTCGTTCTCCCCGAGCGCTGGCAGCGCAGTCGATCCTCGAGGCCATCGAGAGCGCGGATGGCAGCGGCGCGGGTCTGGCGCGTCGGTTCCGGAGGCGGGCGCTCGAGCTCGCCGTGGAGGCGCCGCGCCTGGGCAAGCTCTCGGATGAGGCGCGCCTCTCGCTGTTCACGGAGCTGGAGCCGGAGCTGCGCTTCGAGGAGCCGGGCGAACGGCTTCACGGTCTCCTGGAGTTCATCGACCGGGCCGAACGCGGGGTGCTCCGCGAGGGCGCGGCGCCGGGCGACCTGCGGGACGACTGCGAGGTGGCGCGGATCTGGGCCAAGGCGATCGCTCAGACGGAGCCGGACCCCGGTGCTCGCAAGGTCGCAGGCTTCGTGGCGACGCTGGGGGTCGTGCCCTCCATGTCCTCCTTCGAGGCGGAGCGGCCGGCGTTCTTGCCCGACGGCTCCTCTGGGATCAGCGAGAGCCCGCTCCCCGGGGCGAACTGGACGGACCTGCCCGGCGCCGCCGAGGAGTTGGCCTGGCAGCTCGAGAGCCGACCCGAGCTTGCCGACCTCGACCTCGGCCCGCCCCTCGCGCAGCTGCTCCACTGGCTTCGCTCCGCGGACCGCTCCGCCGGGCGATGGGGTGGGGAGAGCGACGCGCGGCTCTTTGACTACGACGCTCGGACGGCGGAGCTCTGCCTGCGCCTCGTGGAGCGAGCCCGCTCCGCCGAGGACCCTCGCCCGCTCCTTGAGGCCGCCGCAGGGTTGGTCGGAGGAGAGTTCGAGGAGCTGATGGCGCGGCGAGAGGTCTCCGATCGGCGCCTCGCCTCACCCTCTGCTCGGGCGAGCGCCCGGCGCTCGGTCATCATCGAGGCGCCGAGCCTCGACCTCCTCGAGGTGGCCCTCGGCGAGGCCGCCGATCGCGCCGTTCGGAGGGCGCAGGAGGGCCCGGTGGAGGACCCGGTGGAGGGCGTGGACCTCCTGCTCCCGCCGGGGGTCTACGAGGACGCGTCAGGGGCACCCGCGAGGACCCTGGAAATCCTCGCTCCTGGCGTGCGGTTGATGCCCTCTTCGCCCGAGGCGAAGGTGGAGATACGAGCCGCCCTGCGGGTCCGCGGGGCGCGGGACGTGGTGCTCCAGGACCTGACGCTGATCAGCGCCGCCTCGACGGCGGTCAATGTGCTGGAGGGCGGGCACCTGGTCCTCCTCCGGTCCAGGGTCGCGAGCGCCGGGACGGTCGTCTTCCTCCAACACAGTGACCTGGAGATGGTCGAGTCACGCCTCGAAGGCGCGTCGGCGTCAGGGAAGCCGTCGCAGTGGGCCATCCGCCAGCTCGGGCGCTGCCGGATGAGTCTCCGTTCGTCTTACCTGAACGCCGGGTCCATCTACCTCTCCGACGAGAGCGAGAACTCCATGGACCGGAGCGTGCTCGACGCGGGGGCCCGGACGCTCATCCAGGCCCCCAGGGCGGGCCACCTGGTCGCCCGCGAGTGTCTGCTTCGCGGGACGAACCTGGGCCTGTATCACGTGGATCGAGGTGTCCTGGCTGGCGTGGTCATCGACGTGCCTCGGGATCCCCTTGGGCGGCAGCCGGGCGGGCTCAGGGTGGGTCCGCGGTTCTTCCACCTCGTGGGGGAGGGCCAGGTCGTCCCGCCCACAATGCGCCTGGAAGTCGAGCCGCTTCGGCCGCGCTAAGGGCTGCGCGGCGGCGGGGGCGCGGCTAGCCTGGGGTCCCCAAAATCGGCCGCGGCACTCCGCTCTGCCTCCCCTCGCGCGCCGTCCTCGACCTCGATGCAAGACACCTTTCGGTCCCGCGGTTCCTTTGACGTCGGTGGCAAGAGCCACAAGATCGCGCGGCTCACGGCACTCAAGGCGCACGGCCACGATGTCTCCCGGCTGCCCTTCGCGCTCCGCATCCTGCTGGAGAACCTCCTGCGGCACGAGGATGGCGTGAGCGTGACCTCCTCGGACATCGAGGCGGTCGCCGGGTGGGACCCGTCGGCGGAGCCGTCGGTCGAGATCGCCTATCGACCTGCGCGTGTGCTCATGCAGGACTTCACCGGCGTGCCGGCGGTCGTGGACCTCGCGGCAATGCGCGATGCCATGCAGGCCCTCGGAGGCGATCCATCCAGGATCAACCCGCTTCAGCCGGCGGAGCTCGTCATCGATCACTCGGTCCAGGTGGACGCCTTCGGCTCGCCCGGGGCCCTCGGGGAGAACCTCGAGCGCGAGTACGCGCGCAACGGCGAGCGCTACGCGTTCCTCAAGTGGGGCCAGGGGGCCTTCGACAACTTCGCCGTCGTGCCGCCGGGGATGGGCATCTGCCATCAGGTCAACCTGGAGTTCCTGGCGCGGGTCGTCATGGCGGGGGAGAGCGGTTACGCCTTCCCCGACACCCTGGTGGGCACCGACTCTCACACGACCATGATCAACGGGCTCGGCGTCCTCGGGTGGGGCGTGGGCGGCATCGAGGCCGAGGCGGCCATGCTCGGGCAGCCGGTGTCCATGCTGATCCCTCAGGTCGTGGGCGTCCGGCTCTCGGGTGAGATGCCCGAGGGCGCGACCGCCACGGACCTCGTCCTCCAGGTGACCGAGCTGCTCCGGGCTCACGGCGTCGTGGGCAAGTTCGTCGAGTTCACCGGCCCGGGCCTGCAGCACCTCTCCCTGGCGGACCGCGCGACCATCGCCAACATGGCCCCCGAGTACGGGGCCACGTGCGGCCTCTTCCCGGTGGACCAGGAGACGCTGAACTACTTGCGCCTCTCGGGCCGTTCCGAGGAGCAGGTCGAGCTCACCGAGCGTTACATGAAGGAGCAGGAGATGTTCCACACCGCGGACTCCCCGGCCGCGGACTACACGGACCTGCTCGAGCTCGACATGGGCTCCGTGGTCCCGAGCCTCGCGGGCCCCAAGCGCCCACAGGACCGCGTCTCGCTCGCCGACCTCAGCACCCAGTTCCAGGGAGACCGCAGGGAGATCCTCGCCGGCGCAGGGGCCGAGGACCACGACCACCGCGTCTCCGTCTCCATGGACGACGAGACCTTCGAGCTGAAGAACGGCTCGGTGGTCATCGCAGCGATCACGTCCTGCACCAACACCTCCAACCCCTCGGTGATGGTCGCAGCGGGGCTCGTGGCCAGGAAGGCCGCGCTGCGCGGGCTCCGCACCAAGCCCTGGGTCAAGACGAGCCTCGCGCCGGGCTCGAAGGTGGTCACCGACTACCTCGAAGCGGGAGGGCTGACGCCATACCTCAACGCCCTGGGCTTCGACGTTGTCGGGTTCGGGTGCACCACCTGCATCGGGAACTCAGGTCCCCTCGCCGACGAGATTGTGGACGCCATCGACGCGGGCAACCTCGTGTCGGCCTCGGTGCTCTCTGGTAACCGGAACTTCGAGGGTCGTGTCCACGCCAAGACGCGCGCCAACTACCTGGCCTCGCCACCGCTGGTCGTCGCCTACGCCCTGGCAGGGGACGTGAACATCGACCTCGTGAGGGAGCGGATCGGCGTCGCGGATGACGGCTCCGATGTATACCTCCGCGACATCTGGCCCACGAACGCCGAGATCCAGGAGATCGTCGGCGGCTCGGTGACCCGAGAGATGTTCGCGGAGAGCTACGCCGGCGTCTTCGATGGCACCGAGGCGTGGCAGGCCATCGAGGCGGCCGGGTCGAGCACGTTCGACTGGCAGGCCGACAGCACCTACGTCCGCCTGCCCCCGTACTTCGAGGGAATGGGGCTCGAGACTCGACCGGTCGAGGACATCCAGGGCGCCCGTGTGCTCGGCCTCTTCGGCGACAACCTCACCACGGATCACATCTCCCCGGCGGGGACGATCCCGGTCGACAGCCCCGCGGGTCAGTACCTGCGCTCGCTCGGCGTGGAGAAGCAGGACTTCAACTCCTTCGGCTCCCGTCGCGGCAACCACGAGGTGATGATGCGGGGCACGTTTGGCAACGTTCGCATCAAGAACCGCCTGGTGCCGGGGGTGGAGGGGGCGTGACCGTTCACTTCCCGTCGGGCAAGCAAATGTCGATCTATGACGCGGCCATGGAGTACCGCGCGGAGGGTGTCGCGAGCATCGTGCTCGGGGGCAAGGAGTACGGCATGGGCTCGTCCCGTGACTGGGCAGCCAAGGGGCCAGCGCTTCAGGGGGTGCGGGCTGTGATTGTGGAGAGCTTCGAGCGGATCCACCGCTCGAACCTGATCGGCATGGGCATCCTGCCTCTCCAGTTCGAGGCGGGTCAAGGCGCCGACAGTCTCGGTCTCGACGGCTCCGAGACCTACGACCTCGTGGGCCTCGCGGCGCGCTTCAGCGCCGAGGATTCACCCACTGGGGGGACCGTGGAGGTCAAGGCCACCCGGACCGACGGCGTGTCCGTGGAGTTCAAGGCGGTGGTGCGCATCGATACGCCGGCCGAGGCGGACTACTTCCGCAACAACGGGATCTTGAACTACGTCCTGCGGCGCCTCGCGCGCTGAGGTTGGGGGCGCCCTCTCTTCGTCGCGGGCGCCCTCCTTCGCCGCGCGGGCTCCGGCGGCCCCGCGACGCACGCGCCTCCGCGGGGGGCCTACATCCCGTAGTAGAAGCCCGTGCTGAAGGTCGTCGTGGGTCCGATATCCACGGGGAACACGCGCTCGATCGTCACGCTGGCCTCGACCGCGCGGCCGTCCACCTCCACCTGGAACTGGAGGTTGACGCCCGTGAGCAGCGGGGCCTCCAGGTCGCCATCCATGGGGAAGGGGAAGCGCAGGAGGATGGCCTCCGACTCGCCGGGCGCGACGGCGAGCGGACCCGGCCGCTCGGGGCGCGCGTCGCCGAAGCGGGCCAGGTCGGAGCCCAGCAAGGTGCAGGTCGCGGGGTCGATGGACAGGGGGCCGGTGCCCTTGTTCTCACACCGGAGCCTCACCAGGAGCTCGGGATATCCCTCCGCGGCGCGTCCGACCCTCTCGGCACCCGGGATGCCGACCAGGACCCGAGCCAGGATCGGCTGGTCCGGGCTCTCCTGCACGAGGAGCTCTAGGGGGCTTGGGGTGAAGCGGAACGGCACGCTCGTGGACCGGCAGGCGAGAAGTGACGCTGCGAGGACGAGGAGGGCGAGGGGAGAGGACAGCCGGCGGGGTCTGGAGGTGTGACTCATTATCGGGCAACGATAGGGGCCTGGGCCCGCCGAGTCGCCCCTCCACGATCTTCGGGTGCGCCTCTGGAGTCCGTTGTTCCGCCCGGAGCCCGCCCGGAGCCCGCCCGGAGCCCTAGGGGAGCCAGCGGGGAAGCAGCCCGAGGAGCCGGCCGAGGAGCCGGCCGGGGAGCCCGCCGTGGGGCGCTCCAATCGACCTGGATCCGTAGGGCTCGCTCGCAAATCCTGCCGCCCGCCCGCGCAAGGGGCTCAGGAAGCGGACCGGATCTGGCCGAAGAATGGTCCCGGAGGGCCGAACGGCCCCCCAGTCATGGCCTCCACCTCTGTTCACATCACCCTCGGCGACGCTGACCTCCGCGGCTCCCTGGCTCGACTCTTCACGATCTCCGGGCTGAAGCCGGCGCTGGTGGCGTGCCCCGGGGCCTACGAGACGACGGGCGAGGCGCTCACCCGGATCGTGGTCGATCCAGCCATGGCACCTGAGGGCATGACCGCCGGCCGATTCATCGAGGCCATGGTCGATCGCTACACCGCCGTGGTGGCGCTGGTCACAGAAGAGCTCGATGAGGCCACCTTGTTGGGACTCGGCGTCACCGAGGTCTTTCATCCGTCGACCCCTCCCGAGCTGATCGTCCAGCGACTCGGCGGGGCCGAGCCGCGAGCAGGCGACCAGGTATCTCGTACCCTCGGGTCGTACCGCCTGGAGCACTTCCACTCGAGCATCGGTGTGCAGCTCGAGCGCGCGCGGGAGCGCGAGCGGCCTCTGGTGATCTTCTGTGTGCAGGAGAGTGACGGGGGGGGCTCGGACTTCGCCGCCTTCGTTCAGCTGGCTGTCCAGGAGCAGTCCGAGGCGCTTGAGGATGCCCGAGAGGCCGCCTTCTCCCATTCAAGAATGATCGTGAGCGAGTTCGAGGACGGTTCGGTCGTCTTCTGCCTGCCCTCGATCCATCTCATTCATGACGCCGCGCTGCTCGGCAAGCGTCTCCAGAGCACCCTCTCCTCGAGCCGTGGCAACGAGTGCCGCGTGGGGATCTCGTGCTCGCCAGACGACGGCATCGAGCCCGTCCAGATCACCCGGCGCGCGCGCGAGGCAGCCCAACGAGAGCAGCAGCCCGACGGCAACAAGATCAGGTTCTTCACCGAGTCGATGGAGCGGTGGGCGTTCGAGCGACTCGCGCTCGAGACGAGCCTGCGGAGCGCCCTGCACAACGGTGAGATCACCGTCTACTACCAGCCTCGGGTGGACATGGAGACGAGGGGCATGAACGGGATGGAGGCCCTGGTTCGGTGGAAGCACCCGGTCTTCGGGCTGGTCTCGCCGGCCCAGTTCATTCCGATCGCCGAGGAGACCGGGCTCATTGTCCCGATCGGCGAGTGGGTCCTTCGGGAGGCCTGCCGCCAGAACGCCGAGTGGCGGGCGCAGGGCATCGCTCCGATCCGGGTCTCGGTGAACCTCTCCAGCATCCAGTTCCGCAGCGCGGACCTCGAGGAGACGGTCTCCAGCGCGCTGGAGGACTCGGGCCTCCCGGCCAATGGCCTCGAGCTCGAGGTGACCGAGAGTCTCCTGATGGACGACCCCAAGGCGGCGGCGGCGATCCTCGGTCGGCTGCAGAGCCGAGGCGTCCATGTGTCGATCGACGACTTCGGCACGGGCTACTCTTCCCTGGCCTACCTCAAGAGCTTCCCGATCAACTCGTTGAAGATCGACCGGACCTTCATCAGTGATGTGACCGGCAACCCCAATGACGCGGCGATCACCACGGCCATCATCCTGATGGGTCACAGCTTGAACCTGAAGGTCGTGGCCGAGGGCGTGGAGACCGAGAGCCAGCTGGCCTTCCTGAAGGTGCTGCAGTGCAACGAGGTGCAGGGGTATTACTTCAGCCCTCCGGTGCCTGCCGATCAGGCCAGGGAGCTCCTGCTCGGAGAGCACGCGCCCCTCCCCGCTCGCCTGGCCGCCTGAGGGTCAAGCGCTCGAAGAGCGAGCCGCGAAGGCGGCGCGCCGCTGAGCGCGGCGCGACTCCGCACGGAGCTCGGCGCGGATCATGCTGCGCGCGATCAGCAGGTGAGCGGCTGGCACGAGGGTGACCGCGATGAGGGTCGCGCCGGCCACGCCGCCGGCGATGGCCACGGCGAGGGGCGGCCAGAAGCCTCCTCCCGCCAGGATCAGCGGAGCGAATCCTGCCATGGTCGTGAGCGAGGTGGAGATCACGTGCCGGGAGGCTCGCTGGATCACGCGAACTGACGCGTCGAGGTCACCGGACCGGGCCATCGGGTTCTCGCGCAGGGCGGCCAGCACCACAATGGAGTCATTGATCGCGATTCCGATCAACCCCATGGCGCCCACGATCGTCATGAAGCCGAAGGGCGCGCCGTAGACCGCCACCGCGAGCATGGCGAGCCCGATGGAGGACACGCCGACGACGCCGATCACCGCGGCGAGCCGGAACGAGTTGAATGTCAGGACCAAGGAGGCGGCCATCAGCACCATCAGGAGCGCGGCGGACCCCACGAGGTTGCCCACGGCCTCGTCCCGCTTGGCGGACTCACCGCCGACCTCCAGCTCGAAGCCGACCGGGAGCTCCCGGTCGGCGACCCCGGGGGTCGCGAGGAACCGGTCGAGCGCGCGACTCGGGAGGGTCCCGGCTCTCAGGAAGCCCTGGGTCGTGACGACCCTGCGCCGGTTCCTGTGCGCGATGGACGAGGTGTCCGGGACGAGGGAGAGCTCGCCCAGGGACGCGAGGTTGGTCCAGCCGGCCCGGGTCGGGAGCTCGAGATCCTCGATGCGAGCAACGCCGTCGTCGGCTCCCGGCGCGAGGCGCACCCGGACGTCGAGTTCCTCGTTCGCCTCGATCAACGAGCCGCCGACGATGCCGTTCAGCGTGGACTCCAGCGCGGCAGCGACGCCGACGTTATCTGTCCCCGCGAGGCTTGCGGCCTCCTCTCCTAGCTGGAGGCGGAGCTTGGGCGCCCCGCCCCGAAGAGTGGAGTTGGCGTGGGTCACGTCCGGCGTCTGGCTGAGGAGCCGCCGCAGGTCCTCGCCGGTGGACCGGAGCCGGGTGAGATCAGGGCCATAGAGGTGCAGCTCGACGGGAGCGTCGAAGGGCGGGCCCTGCTCGATCTGTCGGGCGAGGAAGCGGGCCTGAGGCAGCTCCCGGTCGAGCCGCTCCTGGATCTCGCGCACCACACGCATGGAGTCCTTGGGGCCGTCCAGCTGGACCATCGCCTGGGCGAAGTAAGGGGCGTCCCGCTGGTTCTCGACGAGGTTGTAGTAGTACTTCGGGCCGCTCCCTCCGAGGAAGAGCTGGACGCGTTCGACGCGGGGGTGCTCCAGCATCAGCTCCCGGGCCGCGAGTGCGACCTCCTCGGTGACCTCGAGGGACGCGCTGCGGTGCAGCTCGAGCTCCACGTTGAACTGGTCGCGGTCGGCCGGCGGGAAGAACTGCTCCGGCAGGGCCGTCGCCGCGATGAAGCCGAGCGCCGGAGGCAGGAGGGCGACGCCGAAGGCGAGGCTTGGCCTGCCGAGGAGGAAGCGGAGAGAGACTCCGTAGATGCGATCCACGCGGGGGAGATAGACGCCCCGCGCGAGGAAGCCGCCGCTCTCCGAGCTCGGCACGAGTCGGTCCAGGTGCGCCGCGAGGGCCGGGGTGACGGACAGGGCGAGCAGGAACGAGGTGGTGACCGCCAAGACCACGCTGACGGCGATCGGGCCCACGAATTCGCCCGCGCCCCCGGGCATGAGGGCGATGGGGGCGAAGGCGAGGGCCGTCGTCACGGTGGAGCCGAGCAGCGGAATCGCGAGGTGCCGCACCGCATGGGAGACCGCCCCGGCACGGGTCTCTCCTCCGACCAGGCGATGCCTGACCTCGTCGACGACGACGATCGCGTTGTCGATCAGGAGCCCGAGGGCGATGATCATCCCCGTCACCGACATCTGGTGGAGTGGGATGTCCAGGAGGAGCAGGCCCTGGAGGACCACAAGGGTCGTCAGGGGGAGCGCGGTTCCGACGATGATCGCGGAGCGCCACCCCATGGTGAAGAGGATCACCAGCATCACGAGGCCCGCGCCGATGGCGAAGTTACTGACGAGGCCGCCGAGGCGCTCCTCGGTGTACCGCGCCTGTTCGAAGAGGACCTCGCCTTTGACCCCGCTGGGCAGCCCGGCGATCGCCTCGTCGGTCGCGGCCCGCGCGGCCTTGGACCAGAGGTCCACACGCCGACCGGTCTCCATGCGCGCCGCGACGACGACGCCAGGCTGACCGTCGATGAGGGCAGCGGTGGCGCGGGGCAGTCGCTCCGCCTTACGCACCTGCGCGATGTCACCGAGCCGGACGAATGAACCGCCCTCGCGATCTCGGTCGACGATGACGTTCCGGATCGCCTCCAGCGACTCGAATTCGCCCGAGACCTCGATCTGTAGCTCGTTATCGCCTCCAGAGACCTCGCCCGCGCCCACCTTCGCGTCACGGCGCAGGAGGGACAGCGCCAGGGAGGCCGCGTCGAGCCCCAGGGCGGCCGCCCGCCCGGGGTCGAGGTCGACGAGGACCTCCTCGTCCGGAGCGCCGTGGATCTCGACGTCGCTGGTGCCGGCCACCGAGCGGAGCCGATCGGCCACGCCCTCGCTCAACCGCCCGAGGATGGCGCGTTCGACGGGAATGTCGGCGTCCCAGGTGAGGCCGACCATGAGGGTGAACGCCGCGAGCTCAAACTCCACGAGATCCGGCGCCCCGGAGGTCAGCGGGAGCTCACCCCTCGTGCTCTCCAGGTCATCGCGCATGCGGGCCCAGACCTCATCCACGAGGTACTCGTCGTCGTTCAGCTCGATCGCGATGGTCGAGAGGCCCGCGCGCGAGGTGGACTTGATCTCCTTGATCTCCTCGAACTCGGCGAGGGTGTCCTCGATGATCTCCGTGACCAGGGCCTCGACCCGCTCGGCGTCGGCGCCTGGGAACACCGTGAAGACGGTGGCGTTCCTCTGCGAGAGGGTCGGGTCCTCGGCCCGGGGCAGCGACACCAGGGCCGATGAGCCGGCCGTGAGGATGAGCAGGAGCGTGAGCGTGAGGAGCCGCGGGCTCCGATAGAACAGGTTGGTGAGCTGCATCGAATCCCAGGCTCAGTCTTGGGCCCCGAAGGGCTCCTCGCCGTCGCCGCTGAGTGCGCCGGGCGAGCCACCGAGTGACCCGCCGAGTGATTCAGCCGGCCCGGGGGCCGCCGAGACCTTCGAGACCCTCTGGCCCGGGGTCAATCGATGGATCCCGGACACCACGACGGCGGCGCCGGGCTCAAGCGTGCCGCGCACGAAGGCTCGGTCGGCCTCCACGTGGAGGACCTCGAGCTCCGCACGGCGGACGATGCCCTCGCCGCCGGCAGCCTCCTCCACCCAGAAGGCGCTCCAGAGTCCGCGCTGGCTCTCGGAGAGCGCGGAGATCGAGAGCCATGCGCCGCGCTCGGGCTGCTGGACCGAGACCTCCAGTCGGACGAGGTCGCCAGGGCGCACCGCGGAGGTGCCCTCCGCCAGCGAGAGGATGATCTTGATGGTGCGGGTCGCGCTGTCCACCACTGGGAGGGCGCGCGCGCCGGTGACCTCGATGGGGCGGCCGCCGAAGGTGAGCTTCGCGCTGGCCGGATCCTCGCAGAGCCCGGGGACAAGGGCGCCGGGGAGTCCGACGCGCGCCTCGAGGGCGGACGTCTCGGAGAGGACGAAGGCGGTCCGGGGCATCTGCTGGGAGACCACCGCGCCCTCGTCCAGCTGGCGTGCCTCCACCGTGCCTGCGAAGGGGGCGACCAGGGTCATGTTGCCGATCTGGACGTCCATGGCGGCGAGGGCTGCGTCGAGCTCCCCGAGGGAGCCGCGCTGAGCGGCGATGGACTCCTCCCGCGTGCCCTGGTTCAGCTCTTCGAGGTTCGCGCTCGCTCCTGCGAGGCGGGCCTCGATCGTCCTGACCTGGGCCCTCGCCGTGTCGAGTTGTTCGGCGCTCACCGACCCCTTCTCCGCGAGCTCAGTTCGGCGCTCAAGGAGGCGGACAGCGAGCTTGAGCTCCTCAGCCAGGGCATCCACGTTGGCCTTGGCTGCGTCAATCACCTCTTCCCGGGGCCCCGCTAAGAGCTCTTGCAGCTGGGCCTCGAGCCGGACCCGCCGGGCCTCGACCTCCGCGCGACGCGCGCTGAGCTGCCGGATATCGAGCCGAGCGAGGGTGGCGCCCGCGCTGACCTCGTCGCCGTCATCCACGAGCACGGCTGCGACCCTCCCGGTGCCCTCGAACGAGAGCTCCGCGCGCCGCTTGGCCGACACGGTGCCGGTGAAGTGCCGTGTGCTCGTGAACGAACTCTGGTAGCTCAGCTGGGCCACCTCGACGGGGAGGACGCGTGGCTCATCGGATTCCCCGAGGCGCTCCATGGCGAGCTGAGCTCGTTGGGCGATCAGGTGATTCAGGCCCAGGCCGACCGCGCACAGGGCGGCGAGTCCGACGAGGGTAGGGAGGATCTTTCTCATGGGGGAGTGGTGGCGAGCTCAGCGGAGGCCAGCCGCCTCGGCCTCGACGGCGAAGAGCTCGGCCAGAGCTCGCTCGCGGGCCGCGGTGTAGTCGACTTCGGTGGAGAGGGGTCGCCAGCCGAAGCCGTCGAGGAAGACCCGGGCGTTGCGCTGGAGCGTTCCGATGGCATCGTCGACGGCGGGGTCCGACATGAACTTCTCGAGGTCTCGCATCAGGAAGGCTCCCTGGTAGAGGTTCCAGAGGCCGACGCAGAGCTGCGCCACCGACTGGCCTTCGCGCAGGGGGAGGTCCCCGGATGCCACGCCCTCGGTGGCAATCTGCGTGGCGACCCCGAAGCACCGCTGGGTGCTCTTCTCGAGCGTCGCGACGCGCTCTGCGCTGATCCGCGGTGAGAGGTGAGCTCCGCGTACGAGGCGCTCCGCTTGCTCGTGATGGGGGAAGAGCGCGAAGAACACCTCGGCGGCGGCCTCCACGGCGCCCATCCGTTCCCGCGGGGATCCGGCGAAGTCCCGGGCCCGTTCGAAGAGCGCTGCGCGGGTCGCGGCGCTGCGGGCCGCGACCGCCGCGAGCAGGTCGTCTCGGCTTCCGAAGTGCTGATAGACCGTCCCCTTGGACACCCCGATGGCCTCGGCGACCCTGTCCATGCGCAGGTCCTCGAAGCCTCGCTCCAGCAGCATGCGCTGGGCGACGTCGAGGAGGAGCTCCTCGCGGTCACGGATCTCTTGCTGCTTGGGGCTGAGCATGGCGATGCCATTTTTTGACGGATCGTCAGAAAGTCACGCCTCGACCCCCAAAAAACTCGCGCGTTGACCGATTGTGGAATGCCCCATTCCCGGTTCATGGCGGCTTCACTGGTCCCTGGTGGGGGCTACATTGGCGCCCATCATGACGCTCGATACCCCGGCCCAACCCTCCGTCGACATCCCCACCGGTCCCCAACGCGCGCCTCGCGGGCCGGAGCGTACCTGCAAGACCTGGGGCGCCGAGGCGGCCATGAGGATGCTCATGAACAACCTCGACCCCGAGGTGGCAGAGCTCCCCGAGGAGCTCGTCGTCTACGGCGGGACGGGCAAGGCGGCGCGCAACTGGGAGTGCTTCCAGGGAATCGTCCGGACCCTGCAGCGCCTCGAGGCGGACGAGACCCTGCTGGTGCAGTCCGGCAAGCCCGTCGGTGTGTTCCGCACCCACGCCGGCGCGCCGCGGGTGCTGATCGCCAACTCGAACCTCGTGGGGAACTGGGCCAACTGGGACCACTTCCGCAAGCTCGAGGAGGCGGGGAAGATGATGTACGGCCAGATGACCGCGGGCTCGTGGATTTACATCGGCACCCAGGGGATCCTTCAGGGCACGTACGAGACCTTCGCGGCCTCCGCCAACAAGCACTTCGGCGGGACCCTGGCGAAGAAGCTGGTGGTCACCGGCGGGCTCGGCGGCATGGGCGGCGCCCAGCCCCTCGCTGCGACCATGAACGAGGCCACCTGCCTCGCCGCGGACGTGGATCCGGCGCACATCGACTTCCGTCTCCGGACGCGCTACGTGGACGTCCGGATTGACGATCTCGACGAGGCCATCGACAAGGCCCTCGAGTGGAAGGCCGCCGGCGTCGCGAAGTCCATCGGCGTGCCCTGCAACGCCGTGCAGCTGCTGCGACGCCTGATCGAGCGAGACGTGACGCCCGACGTGCTCACCGACCAGACGAGCGCCCATGACCCCCTGAACGGCTACGTCCCCGACGGCGTCTCGCTCGAGGATGCGGACGCGCTCCGCGCGGCGGATCCGGATGAGTACGAGCGTCGCTCGCTCGCCACGATGGTCGAGCACTGCAAGCTCATGATCGAGCTGCAGGCGCGCGGCGCGGACACCTTCGACTACGGCAACAACCTGCGCGGCTTCGCCAAGGAGGCGGGGCTCGAGAACGCCTTCGACTTCGAGGGGTTCGTGCCGAAGTACATCCGGCCCCTGTTCTGCGAGGGCAAGGGCCCCTTCCGCTGGGTGGCGCTCTCGGGCGATCCCGAGGACATCGCCGTGACGGACCGGATCCTCCTGGAGCTGTTCCCCGAGGACAAGCTCCTGGCGCGCTGGATCAAGATGGCCGGGGAACGGGTGGCCTTCCAGGGGCTCCCCGCGCGGATTTGCTGGCTCGGCTACGGCGCCCGCGCGAAGGCAGGGAAGGCCTTCAACGACGCCGTTCGCAGCGGCGAGCTCAAGGCGCCCGTGGTCATCGGCCGCGATCACCTCGACTGTGGGTCGGTGGCCTCGCCGAACCGCGAGACCGAGGCGATGAAGGACGGCACGGACGCGGTCGCCGACTGGGCGATCCTGAACGCGCTGGTGAACACGGCCTGCGGCGCGAGCTGGGTGAGCTTCCACCACGGCGGCGGGGTCGGGATGGGCTACAGCCTGCACGCCGGGCAGGTCACCGTGGCGGACGGAACTCCGGAGGCCGAGGCGGCTCTCGAGCGTGTGCTGACCGCGGACCCCGGCATGGGAGTCATTCGCCACGTAGACGCCGGCTACGACGAGGCGGCGGCCTGCGCTTCCGAGCGCGGTGTCGATGTCCCGATGGGCTGACGGAACCCCAGTGGGCCCACTGCATCCCGCTGGGGCCACTGAATCCGACTGGGGCCACGGAACCCGACTGGGGCTACTGAACCCGACTGGGGCTACTGAACCCGACTGGGGCCACGGAACCCCACTGGTGCCAGGGCCGAGGGCGGAGCCTCAGGCGCCTCCACCCTCCTCGGGCCGCTCAGCTCGGTCTAGCCCGGTCTAGCCCGGTCTAGCCCGGTCTAGCCCTGGGGGGGGGGCTCAACCCGGTCCAGCGGTGAGCCGGCCGGGGACGCCGTATTCCGCGCGATAGGCCTCGATGCGCGTGAGGTCATCGGCGCCAATTTCGTGGGTGGCCCCGCCGCCGGGCTGCAGGTGCTCGACGACGTCGTCCAGGTCAACGATGGCCTCGACCTGCATGCCGAACTCCCGCCCGACCTCGGCGAGGGCGGACCCCGCTCCCGCTTGGCCCCGCTCCATCCGGTCGACGCTGACGATCAGGCCAGCGAGCTCGATGTCCGCGGCGGCTCGCAGGATGGGGACGGTCTCGCGGATCGACGTCCCCGCGGTGGTCACGTCCTCGACGATCAGGACTCTGTCCCCGTCGCGCATCGGGTGCCCAACGAGCACGCCGCCTTCCCCGTGGTCCTTGGCCTCCTTGCGGTTGAAGCAGAGAGGGACATCACGTCCATGCTCCCGCGCCAGCGCGGAGGCCGTGGCGACCACGAGGGGGATGCCCTTGTAGGCGGGCCCAAAGAGCACGTCGAAGCGGTCACCGAAGCGGTCGACGATCGACCTCGCGTACGCGGCGCCGAGGGCCTCCATCTGAGCACCCGTGGTGTAGCGGCCGGTGTTCACGAAGTACGGCGTGCTCCGTCCGCTCTTCGTGACGAAGTCTCCGAAGGTCAGCACCTCGGCCGAGCACATGAAGTCGATGAAGTCGCGCTTGGAGTGGTCCATGACGCGGAGGCTAACAACTTGGCCCTAGAGGCCCACGTCCGAGGGCGGGACAGCGGTCATGCGGTAGATCCGGCGCCTCGCCTCGCGGCCGTCTCCGGCCCGGCGAACCTCGGGGTTCCAGAACTCCCAGAGGAGGTCCCCGGCGCGGTTGACCTCCAGCGCGCGGCCCCGCTCCGACTCGGTGATCAAGGTGGTCCCGCCGGGGAGGCGCTGGGCGAACCCTCGAACCTCGCTGAAGAGGCTGCGTGCATTGCCGGGGGGGTAGGTCCACGTCACCTCGCCGCGGTCGGGATCAACCTCGATGACCCGAGACCATCCCCGGTGCTTGCCGTTGTCGAAGATCAGCCACCGCTCGCCACCGGCCACGGGGGTCGGCGCGTGGGGCCAGTCCAGGGTGCCGGGACCGAAGGACCGGCCGAGGTCGCCGCTCGGGAGGTCGACCTCCACCACGAGGTTGACGTTCCGGAGGCAGACCAGCATGGAGCGCGGTCCGCCGAAGGCGATCGAGTTGAGGTGGAAGTAGTCGTAGACCGTCGGGTCGGCGCCCGGGTTCGGGGCGAACCCATCCAGCGGGTGCTCGGCTACCGACCGCTCCCTGAGCGCGTCCATGTGTTCCCAGGTGTTCCAGGTCTTGAGGTCCGTCGCCGGAGCGCCGGAGGACTCCTCCAGGAAGACCACCTCGTCGAAGCGCACGCGGCGTCCGCGGTGCGTGACCTCGTGATGGACGGCGACCGCGAGCCGCCGGCTCCCCTCCTCCCGACCCTCGGGGACCAGCGCGACCTCATGGTGACAGGGGAGGTCTACCGCCCACAGCACGGAGCCGTCGACGTCCAGCAGGGTGAGCCCCTCGTCCACTGACACGCATGCGATTCGGCCCCCTGGCAGGAAGCGCGCGAACTCCACCTGACCACGCCCAGGGACGTTGATCTCACGCAGGGTCTCACCACCGACGGAGACCACCGTCACGCCGCTGCGGTCGTCGGCGAAGGCTCTCGGCCACGTCGACGCCCCGGTTCCTTGGCCGGTCGGGGCCGAGGGGCCAGCCGGGGGGCCAGCCGGGGGGCCAAGCGGGGAGCCAGGCGAGGAGCCGGGTGGGGGCGAGGGTTCTGGCGCCTCATCCCAGCCGGAGTACCCGAGCGCCGCTAGCTCGTCGATCTGGGAGGCGCCGGCGGATTCTGCCGGGCCGCTCTCCGTCCCATGCTCTCGCTCGCCGCAGCCAGCGCAGAGCACGAGCGATACCGCGGCAGCGATCGCCAGTCGACTAGTGGGAGGAGCAGGTGCCAGGACCGCCGGCATCGTCACAGGATCCCGCGGCGAAGCCGCTCGCCGGGCTCTCGGGCATGGGGACGCTCCCGCGGAGATACGCGGGCGTGCCGATGCTGAACGACGAGATCCGCTTCTCGGCCTTGGTGCTGGAGCACTTGGGGCACTCGGGGGCTTCGCCGCCGAGGATGAGCTCCTCGAAGGTGTGTCCGCAGCTGGCGCAGTCGAAGTCGTAGATCGGCATGGTCTTCTCCTTCGACTCTACTAGACCAGATCTGGCCCTGAAACAACGGGTCGGAGCGCCCAGTGGGCTCCGAGGTCCCAGAGCCTCTGAAGCCGGCCCACATCGGGATCCCATCCGGCGACGGGGAACTCCGCGCCGCCGAGGAGGCGCGGGGAGCGCTCGAATCGAGCCAGCTCCCGGCGGCGAGAGCGCTGGATCGAGCTCACGAGCGAGGGGAGCCCGGAGACTGGACGGCCGTTCGCCAGCCGGGAGGCGGCGTAGGCGAGCAGCAGGGCTTCCGTGTCCTCTCCCTGCATCCAGTCCGCAGCGAGGCTGAACCAGGCGCCCAGGTCATCCTCCAGCCGATCCAGGTTGCCACGGCGCCAGGCGGTGGGGCCCCCCTTGGCGCTCCCAAGCCAGATCAGCGACCGGCCAAACCCCGGCCCCGGTTCGTCGCACGGCTCGGTGGCGAGGACGTTCCCTGGGTGCAGTTCGGCATGCAGGAATCGAAGCGCGTGCATGCGCCCGACCTCTCTCCCGAACTCGGCGAAGAGCTGGGCCCGGCGGCTGGAGTCCGCGGCTGCGCTGGCTTCGCGGAGGGGAAGCGCCCCGTGGACGGCGCGGGTGACCAAGAGTTCGCGTGAGGGGAACCCGAGATGATGGAGGGTGACCGACCCCAGGGGGTCGGCGGCGCGGAAGAGCCGCTTTCTCAGCCAGGTGAGATGATTGGCCTCGGCCTCGCACGGGGCGGGGGCACCCAGGACCCAGCGCCGGAGGCCGAGCTGCAGGCAGCGGCGAAGGGGCAGAGGCCCGCCCTTGATGGTCCCTTCCACCTCCACCCCTCCAATCTGGATGAGCATGAGGGGGGCTTGAGTCTCTTCAGATGCCGGGGCGGTGCAGCGCCGGGCGAGGTCCAACAGGGCACCGGTCTGGTGCTCGGGCATCACTCGGATCCGGCGAAGGAGGTCCCTGTTGAGCGGCCGCGCGGAGGTCATGTCGCTCAAGCCTAGCCCCTCCCTTTGGCCGGCGGTGGCCTCGGGAGCGCCCCAGTTCGGGCCCCGGGGAGGGCCCAAAAAGGGCCCCAAGAAGGGCCTGGGCTGCTCCCCTGGTCTGGATGGCCTCTCCTCCCGCAGGCTTGGGATGGTGGATGGGGAGGAGACCCGTGGGATAATTGCTAGTATTGGAGTTGAGTGCGGGTGGCAAATTACCGATAGTCCCCGCAGGGAGCGGCGCAACTGCCCTCCATCCATCGAATAGGCACGGCGCCTCGGGTTTTTCTTGGCAGGCGATCCGTTCACATGACGCCGGGCCTCACTCCTCGATCGGCTCTTGCCGACCGAGGAGTCCTTTTTTTATTCGGGTCGCGGGACGTCTCGACCGGAACTTTCCGGCCGGAGCATCCCCACCGGGGCGATGAGGCCCGCAGAACGGTCCGCCGCAGGGAGAAGCTGTGTGTCCCGGGTCCCTGCTGTTGGGGTCCCTGCTGTTGGGGTCCCTATCATGGGGGACCCCGCGCCCGCCGGCGCGCGCCCCATGAGACCCTTCTACCTCGCGAGCAAGGCCTGTTCCTCGGCAGAGCGGCTGACGGTCTCGGACAAGTTCACGGGAGAGGCCTTCGAAGAGGTGGCCCTGGCATCCCCGGAGACGGTCCGCGATGGGATCGCGGCAGCCAGCCGTTGCCGGGAGGCCATGCGCCGCATGGCGGGTCATGAGCGGGCGGCGGTGCTGGAGCGATTGGCAGCAGGGGTGCTGGCGCGGCGCGACGAGCTCACGGACATCCTGGTTCGGGAGGCAGGGAAACCACGCCAGTTCGCCGCGGGGGAGGTCGACCGGGCGCTGGAGACGATCCGGATCTCGGCGCGGGTGGCCATGGACTCACCGGGCGGGCTCCTGCCACTCTCCTCCAGCCCCGCGAACACCGGATATCGGGGGAGCCAGATGCGGGTCCCGGTCGGGGTCTGCGGGTTCATCACGCCGTTCAACTTCCCGCTCAATCTCGTGGTGCACAAGGTCGCGCCGGCCATCGCTGCGGGCTGCCCCTTCG
Organism: uncultured bacterium; assembly: GCA_905480285.1. Taxonomy (GTDB): domain Bacteria; phylum Planctomycetota; class UBA1135; order UBA1135; genus Saltatorellus. Next base: position 22,481 of record CAJQPT010000085.1, on the reverse strand, counting down.
TCCTCAAGCCTGCGAGCAGCACGCCCATCAGCGCGTTGATCCTGGGTGAGCTGCTCGCGGAGAGTGGGCTGCCGGAGGGTGCCTTCTCGGTCCTGCCTGCCAGGGGCGCTGACGCGGAAGCCCTCGCCACCGACGATCGGGTCGCGAAGCTCTCCTTCACCGGCTCCGACGAGGTGGGGTGGATGCTCAGGCGGAGGGCCGGAAAGAAGCGCGTCACGCTCGAGCTCGGGGGGAACGCAGCGGCCATCGTTGATGAGACCGCGGACCTGGCGGACGCCGCGCGGCGGGTCGCGTTCGGCGGCTACTACCAGGCGGGCCAGAGCTGCATCAGCGTGCAGCGGGTCATCGTCGTCGATGAGGTCTACGCGGCCTTCCGGGCGCTCCTCATCGAGGAGGTCTCCAAGGTCGTTCACGGGGACCCATCTCAGGAAGGGGTGAGCGTGGGCCCGCTGATCTCGGAGGGTGACGCGGCGCGTGTGGAGCAGTGGGTCCGGGGTGCGTGCCAGTCCGGCGCAACGAAGTTGTGGGGCGGGGAACGAGAGGGCTCCGTGATGCCCGCGACGCTCCTCGAGGGCGTCCCTGCCGGGGAGCCAGTGCTGGACGAGGAGGTCTTCGGTCCGGTCGTCTGCCTCGTCCGCGCGAGCGACTTTGACCGGGCGCTCGTGGAGGCCAACAGGACCCGGTTTGGCCTTCAGGCAGGGGTCTTCACCCGGGACCTCCACCGGGCTCACCGGGCCTGGGACGAGCTCGAGGTGGGGGCCGTCATCGTCGGAGATGTCCCCTCCTGGCGGGCGGATGTGATGCCCTACGGCGGGGTCAAGGACTCGGGCCTCGGTCGTGAGGGGCCGGCGAGCGCGGTGGAGGAGATGACCGAGCTACGCCTCATGGTCATCCGCGATCCAGACCGAAGCTGACGGGCGGCGCGTGGCCAGGGAGCGCGCGGCGGGTAGACTCGCCGCCGCGATGGATTGGTTGGACGTGAAGGAGTCGCTGGCTGAGGCGGCGGAGCAGAGCGACGAGACCCTCACTGACGGGCTCAACCCGCAGCAGCGAGAGGCCGCCCTGAACGGTGACGGGCCGCTCCTCATCGTGGCTGGGCCAGGCTCGGGGAAGACCCGGGTCGTGACGACTCGCATCGCCAACCTGATCCTGAACCGCGGCGTGGCCCCCTGGGAGATCCTCGCGATCACCTTCACCAACAAGGCCGCCAAGGAGATGCGGGAGCGAGTGGAGCGCCTGGTCCCGGCGGGCGACGCGGGCGCGCCCTGGATCGGCACCTTCCACTCCATGTGCGCCCGGATCCTGCGCCGGGAGATCGACGCCCTCGACGGGTACACGCGCGACTTCTCGATCCACGACACCGGGGATCGCAACGGGCTGATCAAGTCGATCGTGAAGGAGCTTGGGTACGACCCCAAGCGCTTCCGTGCGCAGGTCATCGGCGGGTGGATCTCCTCACGCAAGAATAACCGCGGCCGCGAGGACGGGCTCCAGCTCTCCGACGGGAGCATGGACGAGGACGTCTACCACGCGGTGGAGGAGAAGTACCGGGAGAGGATGCAGCAGCAGAACGCCCTGGACTTCGACGACCTCCTGCTCAAGGTCCTCGACCTCTTCGATAACCACCCAGGGGTCCGGGATGGCTACGCCCGCCGCTTTCGGCACGTGCTGGTGGACGAGTACCAGGACACGAACAGGGTGCAGTACCTGCTGGTGCGCCACTTCGCGTCCTTCCACCAGAACCTGACCGTCTGCGGCGATCCGGACCAGTCGATCTACGCCTGGCGTGGGGCGGACATCCGCAACATCCTCGACTTCGAGCAGGACTTCCCGAGCGCCAAGGTCGTCCGCCTGGAGCAGAACTACCGCAGCACGGCGCGGATCCTGGACGCGGCCAACGTGGTGATCGCGAACAACCAGGCGCGCAAGGAGAAGGACCTGTTCACCGAGGGTGAGCAGGGCGAGCAGATCGCCGTGATCGAGTGCGGCGATGAGAACGATGAGGCGCGAGAGATCGCGGCGCAGGTGCGGTCACACGTGGCGCGCGGAGGGCGCTACGGGGACTGCGCGGTCCTGTACCGCGCCGGGTTCCTTCAGCGCGCGATCGAGACGGCGCTCCGCTACGACTCGGTGCCCTACCAGGTGGTCGCGGGCCTTGAGTTCTACCAGCGCAAGGAGATCAAGGACGTGGTGGCGTACCTGCGGCTCGCACTCAACCCCGCCGATGATGTGGCCTTCGTTCGGGTCGTGAATACGCCGTCGAGGGGGGTGGGGGATACGAGCCTCGCCCGCCTCGCCTCGTTCGCGGCCGAGCGGGGGCTCTCGCTCTCGGCCGCGCTGCGCGATCCGCTGGCCCTGGAGGCGATCCGCGGGCGCGCGAAGAAGGGCCTCGCGGTCTTCGCCGAGCTCATGGAGGAGCTCGCTCCTGCTCGCGAGCTGGACGCGGCGGTTGCCCTGGACCTCGTACTCGAGGCCATCGACGTGGACCGCTGGATGGCGGAGCTGGATGACGGCACCTCGACGGTGGACCGGGCGGCCAACGTGGAGGAGCTGCGCGCCTTCGCGGCCGACTACGACTCCCGGCAGCCGGACGGCAAGCTCCGTGGGATGCTGGAGGAGGTCGCGCTCGTCGCAGACACCGACGCCTACGAGGGAGACGAGGACCGGGTCAAGCTCATGACCCTGCACGCGTGCAAGGGGCTGGAGTTCCCCTTTGTTGTGATCGCGGGCGCCGAGGACGAGCTGCTGCCCCACGAGCGGGCGGTGGACGAGGCCGAGGATCCAGACATCGCGATCGAGGAGGAGCGGCGGCTCTTCTATGTCGGCATCACGCGCGCCATGAAGCGCCTGCTCATCACGCATACCACCTTCCGCAGCTTCTACGGCGGTGGCCGTCCGACCCTCCCCTCGCGTTACCTGCGAGAGCTCCCCGAGGGGGACGTCGCGGGCGTCGGGCCCGAGGAGCGCGAAGAGGAGGCGCTGGGCGCGTTCGACCCCGCGGAGGGGACCGGTGCGGGGCTGACCGTGGGGGAGCTGGTGCAGCATCCGCACTTTGGGCGGGGACGGATCGAGGCCCTCGCGGGCGCGGGGATCAACGCCCGCGCCACCGTCGTCTTCAACTCGGCCGGCCGCAAGCAGCTGCTCCTGCAGTACGCGTCGCTGGAGCGCCTCGAGGCATGAGCGCCGAGGATGCCGGGGGGGCGCAGCCCCTGCCCTTAGAGGTGCAGGAGGCGTTCGACCGTGTCCTCGTGCAGGCGCAGGAGCGGGGCGTCGTGGCGCCTCTGGCAGCTCACGCACGGCGGGTCCTGGATGCCGCCGAGGCCTCGTGCGCGTCGACCGCGCCGCCTGCTCCGGAGCCGGGCGGCCGCTTCGGCATGATCGGGTCGAGCCCGCCCATGCTCGAGCTGTTTGCGATGATCGATCGGGTCGCGGCCTCTGGCGTGCCGGTCCTGATCCAGGGCGAAACGGGAACGGGGAAGGAGCTCGTCGCCCGGGCTCTCCACGACGCGAGCCCCCGCAAGGCGGGGCCCTTCCTCGCGGAGAACTGCGCCGCCATCTCCGAGAACCTGCTGGAGAGCGAGCTCTTCGGCCACAAGAAGGGTGCGTTCACGGGGGCCGTGGCGGATCGCCCCGGGCACTTCGTGGTGGCGGACGGGGGGACGGTCTTCCTGGATGAGATCGGGGACATGCCCCTCCCCATGCAGGCCAAGCTCTTGCGAGTCCTGCAGGACGGCGAGGTCCGCGCCGTTGGCGCCAACACGACCAAGAAGGTGGACGTGAGGATCCTGGCGGCGACCCACCGGGACCTCCCCTCCGCCGTGGCCAGCGGCGACTTCAGGGAGGACCTGATGTTTCGGTTGAACGTCGTCACCCTCCACCTCCCGCCCCTGCGGGACCGCGGGGACGACGTGCGTGCCATCGCCCGGGCCATCCTCCCGGGGATCGCCGAAGAGGTCGGCCGGGAGGCCTCCATCAGCGAGGAGGCCCTCGCCGCCCTGGCTGGTTGGTCCTGGCCCGGGAATGTCCGTGAGCTTGAGAACGAGCTGCGCCGCGCGGTGGCGCTCTCCGGCGGGGTGATCCGGCCCGAGGACCTGTCGCCTCGAATCGCGGCGGTCTGAGCCCGGGGGCGCGGATTCCGGGAAGGCCCGACCGGGGGCGAGCGCGGCGCGGGATCCTGGCTAGGTCCGATTGCCTCTCGACAGGGAGTTCTCGTCCCGGCTCCAATAGGGCCATGGCGAGACTCACACTCGATGAAGGCGGCGAGGTCCGCAGGTTCAAGCTCTCTTCCGGCAAGCTCACCTTCGGGAGCGGCGAGGGCGCGACTCTCAAGCTCAGCTCAGAGGACGTGGCGGAGCGACACGGCGTCATCGAGATGGGCCCCGAGGGCGCTACCCTTCGAATGGCCAAGGGGGTCATGCCGGCCAAGGCGGCCGGCGCTCAGGTCTCGGGCTCGTACCTCATGAAGGACGGCCAGGCGGTCTCCATCGGAGGCGCGAAGCTCACCATCGAGTACGACGAGGGCGAGGGGCCCGCGAAGCCGCGGAGCGCCGCGTCGGGTACCGCCGCCTCAGGCGGGGGCTCGTCGGCTCGAACGAGGGGCCGGTCGGGCGGGGGACGTGTCTCCTCGAGCCGTCGCCAACAATCCAAGGGGCCGGCGATTCCTACCGGTGTGGTGCTTGCCGCCGTGGTCTTGGCCCTGGTGGTCGTGGTCTACATGCTGATGAGCGAGACCAACAAGGGGCTGGAGGGGGAGAACTTCGACTTCAACGTCGAGTGGAATCGCTATCAGCGCGAGCGGCAGGACGACCCCGTCGGTGCACGAGCGACCCTGACACAGCTCGCCGCCGAGCAGCTGACGCCGGAGCAGCGGCGCATGGTCGAGCAGGCCGAGATCGTCAAGGATGAGCTGATGGAGGGGCTGGACGACTCCGTCCGCAACACCGGCATCAACCCCTGGAAGGACGCGAGGCTGATCAACTACTCGGAGAGCCGATGGAACCCCAAGGGGGAGCGCCCCCACGCACGGGTATTCATGAAGCGAGCGAAGTGGTTCGTCGAGGAGTTCCCGACCCACCCGGACGTGGATCGCGTCCGGCGCCTGATGGACCGGATTGGACCCGTCGCCGAGCTGGAGAGCGCTGAGACCCTGGAGGACGTACGGTGGGAGGTCTGGGGACTGACCGCAGCGGAGCCCAAGGACTTCCGCGGCGGCTTCGGGGCCATTGACCGATTCGCCGCATCGGCGGCCGGCCCGGACGCGACGGGAGCCGAGCAGCTGCGTCAGGAGCTGGTCACGGCCGAGAAGGAGTTCTACGAAGAGAAGCTCGCGGACGCGGCCGTGGTCTACGACCGGGTGACGTACCCCAAGAAGTACGACCCCTCGGAGGCGATCGATGACATGGTTCGGATCATCGTCTGCTGCCAGACCGAGGCGCTCCGGACCGACGCGGTGGGGCGCTTGCTGGCGATCAGCGAGTTCTCGCCGGAGCTCCTGAAGGGGTACAAGCGGAAGAACCCCGCGTCGCAGCCCTACCGCTACAAGCGGCTCATCGGGGAACCCGAGATGCGCGCCTTCGCCGAGGCGAACGGCGTGGAATGACCGGGTGGTGCCCCGCCAGCGGGAGCGGGGTATCTTTCAGGAACCGCGAGGCCGTTATGGGCGTCCAGAGATTGCCCCTTGGCCCTCTCAGCGCCCCCGCTGGCCGCTCGCCGGCGCTGGGTCTCTGATCGGGACGCGGCCTCTGGCGAGCTGCGGGCCCGACCGCGGCGTCCACCCATGCAAAGTCTGACCCTCCTCCTCCTCAGCGCCGTCACCCTGGCGCCGGCCGCGGCTCAGATCGGGAGTAGCTCCACGAACATCGGGAGCCAAACGAGGAGGGCGCCAGCACGAGCAGGCAAGGCCCTGTCGGCTGTGCCCTCCCTGTGGGCGCAGAATGGACTCGGGCCCATCGAGCTCGACGAGAGCAACGGTGCCGCGGCGCCGGGGGACGGGGCCACCCTGACGATCGGAGGTCAAACCTTCGCGACTGGCATCGGCTGTCACTCCACCAGCGCGATTGCCTTTGACCTGCGGCGAAGGGCCTTCGCGTTCAGCAGCTGGGTCGGCGTGGATGACTCCGTGGGGAACGCTGGATCGGTGGTCTTCGAGGTCCTCGGGGACGGCGCCGTCCTCTACAGCTCCGGCCTCTTGACGGGCTCCGACGCGCCGGTCTTCACCGGCCGGTTGAACCTCCGGGGCGTCCGTGAGCTGGTCCTTGTCGTTCGAGATGGCGGGGACGGGTCACAGAACGACCTCGCCAACTGGGCCGGCGCCTTCCTCTCCGCGCCGCGGTTCCAGCCCGGTGACGGGTCGTCCCTCAGGCCAACGCGCGGGGAGTGGCTCTCCGCCGAGGCCTGGCCGGTCGATCCGATCCAGGCCGCGCTGCTGGACTCGGGCGAGCTCCTCACCTTCTCGAGCGCCGTCAGCAGCGGGCCCGGCACGCTGCCCCCGGCGGACTCCCACGATACGACCGTGGTGGACCTCTATGACCCGAGCAGCGGGGTCCACACGTCCGCGAACCACCCGAGTGAGGAGCTCTACGGTGCTGCGCTCTCGCGGCTCTCAAGCGGCGAACTCCTCGCCTTCGGCGGCTACGCGGGGCGCACCTCCTCGGCGGCGCCGCTTGGCGCGGATCAGCTCAGCCGCTTCGATTCCTCCACAGGGACCTGGATTCCTCTCGCGGCCTCAGGCGAGGCTCGCCACGGCGCCGCGGGGCTCACCCTCGGGGACGGCTCCTTCCTGGCGCTCGGCGGCGGGGACGCGGGCTCGGTGAACACGGTCCCCGCGCGCTTTGACGGCGTCGCCTGGTCTCGGCTCCCCGGCGCGGACCTCGGTGCCTGGCTGAACGCCGGGATCGGCGCCGTGGACGGGCTGTTCCCCTTCACCCACCTGAGCCCCGAGGGCGACATCGTCGTCGCCGGCTGGGATCCGAACCTCGGGGTCTTCGATACCGAGGGGGGAGGGGCATGGACCTTCCAGGGGCAGCGTGAGTCCATGGAGCGAATCTGGGGGTCCGCCGCCAGCATCGGCTCGGACCGGATCCTGGTGCTCGGTGGTGTGGATCGGCTCTCGAGCGTTCCTGACGCGGCTCGCTCGGCGGTGGTGATCGACGTCACCGGGCCGACCCCCTCGGTGTCGAGCGCGGGGGAGATGATGTTCCGGCGGGCGGACCACGACGCCACCGTGCTCGCGGACGGGACGGTGCTCATCACCGGAGGGTCCCGACGCCACAACCCCGTTTCGACGTCGACCGCCGTGCGCGTCGCGGAGATCTGGGACCCCGCGACCGGCGAGTGGTCCTTCTGCGCCGCGTCCAGCGAGCCCAGGGGCTATCGCTCCACGTCGATCCTCCTACCCGACGCCACCGTCTGGACGGGCGGCGGCGTCTCCAGTCCGGGTGTCGGCACCCTCACGGCGGAGATCTTCCGGCCGCCCTATCTGTTCTCGACCGCCACGGGACAGCTCGCGCCGCGGCCCGAGATTGCCGCCGCGCCGGAGACGCTGGCGTATGACGAGCCGTTCCAGGTCCAGCTCTCGGCCGCGACCGACACCTCGCGGGTCACCCTCGTTCGCCTTGGCAGCGCGACCCACGGGATCAACACCGACCAGCGCTGCCTCGAGCTCTCGTTCACCCAGAGCGGCGCTTCACTCGACCTGACGAGCCCGCTCAGCGGCAACGTCGCCCCGCCGGGCGCCTACATGCTCTTCGTGATCGACGGCGACGGGGTCCCCTCGGTCGCCCGGTTGATCCGACTCCGCCGCGCGGCCCCCGTGAACTGGGAGGTGCTCCCGTCCACCGATGGCTCCGTGCTGACCTGCCGCCACGAATCGGCGATGGTCACGGTCAACGGCAGGCTCTACCTGATGGGGGGGCGGGGCAATCGCCCGACCGAGTCCTTCGACACGACCACGGGCGAGTGGACCTCCATGGGGCTCCCGCCGTTCGAGATCAACCACTTCCAGCCGGTCGTCCTCGGTGGGCTGGTCTATGTCGTCGGCGCATTCACCGGGTCCTATCCGAATGAGACGAGCGTCCCCAACATCTGGACCTGGGACCCCTCCACAGATCAGTGGACGCAGGGGCCGCTGATCCCCGCTGCGCGTCGCCGCGGCGCGAACGGCGTGTTCGTGCGCGACGGGAAGATCTACCTCCTCGGAGGCAACAACCAAGGGCACAACGGCGGCGCGCGCGCCTGGTTCGATGAGTACGACCCCGCGACCCAGTCGTGGCAGGTGCTCCCCGACGCGCCGCGGGCCCGCGACCACTTCAGCACCGTCGTGATCGGGAATCGCCTCGTCGCGGCTGGCGGCCGTACGACCACGCAGCCCAACCCCTTTGCGAACACGATCGGCGCGGTTGATGTCTACGACTTCAGCTCCGGGCAGTGGTCGACCATTGCCCGCGACCTTCCGACCCCGAGGGCCGGCGCCCTGGCGACGTCGGTGGGTCGCTTCGCGGTGGTCATCGGGGGAGAGAGCACCTCGCAGCTGGACGCGCACGACGAGTGTGAGGCCTTGGACGTCATCGCCGAACGGTGGACGACCTTGCCGCCGCTCGTGGACGGGCGGCACAGCGGCGGCATCGGAGCCGTTGATGGCCGCATCTACGTGGCCTCCGGTGCCGGGCGGCGGGGCGGCTCGCCGGAGCTCGACACCCTCGAGGTCATCGACGGCGTGGCGGCAGTCGAGTTGGCCGACCCGAACGGGCTGGAGAACGGTTCCTTCGATGAGGGACTCACCGGGTGGCAGTCCACCGGGCTCGCCGAGCTTGTGTCGGCGGGAGGCGTCGCGGCGCCCGCGGTGCGGCTCGATGACTCATCCCTTTGGGCGATCACTGGGGTCTCTGGGGCCACCAGCTGCGAGCTGAACGCCCTCCTCCGAGCCAGCGGGAGCGGGGCGTCCAGCCTCTCCGTAGAGGCCCTGGACGCGACCCAGGCGGTCCTGGCCGCCACCACAGTGCCCGTGGCGGCAACCTCGGCCTATGCGTGCGTGCGGGCCAGCCTGTCCATTCCCGCCGGAGCTCAGACGCTCCGCCTCACGGCCACCGCCTCTGGCGGCCAGGTCCTCTTTGTGGACGACGTGGTGCTGGTCAGGAACTGAGACACATTTTCGTTCGACGCGGTTCGAGGACTGCTGGAACATCTTTTGGACGCGGGCCGTCCCTCCCATGGCCCCTCACGATCCCCCAACCCCCAACTCGATGACACGTCTCCCGCGCTTGATTCCCGCTGCCCTTCTTCTGGCAGCGCCGCTCGCCCACGCCCAGGAGCTCTCGAGCCCCACCACGTTCGTGGAATTCGAGGAGGTCGAGGGGCAGCTTGAGTTTTCGGGCGTCATGTGCGCCCGGCCGCTTCAGGTCTCGAACGCCGCTGAGCGTGGTCAGACCCCGGAAGAGGCGCGCCGCCTCCAGGAGCTCGCTCGTCGGGCGCTGGAGTCCTTCGAGCTGAAGGAGTACGTGGGGGCGACCGACGAGTACCTGTTCTTCGTCCCCTCGGGTGCCACCGAGACCAGCGTCGCGAACGACCTGCTCGTGACCGGCGCGTTCCAGTACGTCGAGCCGGACTGGACCGTCTATCCGATCGCTTGCCCTGACGACAGTCAGTTCAATCAGCAGTGGCATCACCAGGCGAACCGCATGGCCTCCTGCGCGGCCTGGGACCAAGAGACCGGCGATCCCTCGATCGTCGTCGCGATCTGCGATACGGGCATCCTGCTGTCGCACGCGGACCTGCAGCTGCACCGTCAGGAGGGCTACCACGCGCCCTCGGACACCTGGGAGAGCCAGGGCGGTCCGATCGAGGACATCAACGGCCACGGCACGCTGTGCGTGGGCACCTCCGCCGCCAACGGTGACAACGGTATCGGGGTCTCCGGTGTCGGTTGGAACCTCGGGCACCGCACCATGCGGGTGACCGACTCCACGAACGGCGGCGCGTCACTCTCTAACCTCACCCGCGCGGCTCGCTCCGCTGCGGAGGTCGGCGACAAGGTGGCCAGCGTGAGCTACAGCGGCGTTCAGTCCGGCTCGGTGAACTCGACCGGCACCTACGTCCGCGGCCTCGGCGCCCTCCTCGTCTGGGCGGCAGGCAACTCATCGGACGTCCTCTCAGGGAGCCGGGATGACGACGTGATCGTCGTCGGCGCCACGACCTCCTCGGATGCGCTCGCCTCCTTCTCGAACCGCGGTTCGTTCGTGGACCTCACCGCGCCCGGTCAGGGCGTCCGGACCACCAATGACAGCGGCGGCTACAGCAACGTGAGCGGCACGAGCTTCGCTTGCCCCATGACGGCCGGGCTCTGCGCGCTGATCTGGTCGAAGAACCCGAGCCTGACCCCGCAGCAGGTGGAGGACGTGCTCCGCATGTCCTGCGACGACCTCGGCGCCGCTGGCGTCGACGACAACTTCGGCTTCGGCCGGATCAACTCGGACATCGCGATGCAGATGACGCCGGCGACGTCGGTGGGGATCTCCTTCCCCGTGGCGCGTCCGGATGAGGTCAGCCCGGCTGGGGGAGATATCCTGGACGTGATCGTCACCCCCGGGACCGACGCGGCGGACACCGCCGCCGCCCTCGTCTGGTTCGACACCGGTGCGGGCTTCGTCTCGGAGCCGCTCCCCTTCATCGGGAACGACACCTTCCGGGCCACCTTCCCCGCGGCGGCTTGCCCGTCGCAGATCGACTACTACTTCGAGTTCCCCCTCGTGAGCGGCAGCACCGCGCTGGCCCCGGCATCGGGAGCCGCCGCGGCGTACTCCGCCCAGGCCATCGAGCGGAACATCGTCTTCACCGATGACCTCGAGGCGACCAGCGGCTGGACCGCGGGCCTCGCGGGCGACACGGCGACCACCGGTGTGTGGGTGCTCGTGGATCCGATTGGCACGGCGGCGCAGCCCGAGGACGACCACACCCTCGGCGGCTCGCTCTGCTTCGTCACGGGGCAGGGAAGCCCCGGCGGCTCGCTGGGCGAGAATGACGTGGACGGCGGCTTCACCACGCTGCTGTCTCCGGCCATCGATGTGTCGACCTCAGCCGACCCCTACATCGGCTACTGGCGCTCGTACAACAACTCGGCGGGCTCCAACACCGACGACGTCTTCACGGTGGACGTCTCGGCGGACGGCGGCTCCACCTGGGTGAACGTCGAGACCCTCGGACCGGCAGCCGAGGCCGGCGGGTGGGCGCGGACGACGTTCCGCGTCAGCGACCTCGTCCCCACGACGGGCTCGGTGACCCTGCGTTTCATCGCGGCGGATCTGGGGAGCGGCTCGATCGTCGAGGCCGCGGTGGACGACCTCGAGGTCTTCGAGCTGTGCCCCGCGAACTGCGGATTCCAGTCCTACTGCACCTCGTCTCCAAACTCGTCCGGCCTCTCCGCGGTCATGTTCCCCGGCGGTAGCGCGAGCATTGGCGCGAACGATCTCCTCCTCGTGGCGTCCGGCTGCCCCGGTGGGACGATTGGCATCTTCGCGTACGCGCCGGACCGTGCCACCGCGCCGGTCGGCAACGGGACGCTCTGCCTTGGTTCGGTGATCCGACTGGGGGTCGCCTCGGCGGACTTCTTCGGGACTGCGGTCTTCCCCTTCGACAACACGGCGCCGCCCAACCCGAGCGGACAGGTCGCGGTGGGCGAGACCTGGAACTTCCAGTTCTTGTACCGCGACCTCGCTGGCGGCGGCGCGCTGTTCAACCTGACGGACGGTCTCAGCGTCACCTTCTGCCCCTGAGCCAAGGGGTCCTCGATGGAGGACCCTGGCCTCCAGGTGGGATGCTCCCCCCTGGACCCGCGGCCCCGCTCGCGCCACCTGGCGGAGCGGGGCCGCTCCATTGGTGGGACGGAGGGGCTCTGCAGGCGGGTGTCAGGGCCCTATGATCGCGCGGCTCATGCGGCGCAACAGCGGCGCACCAGAGCCTGGAGAGACCATTGTTCCTGCCCATCAGCGACGCGCCTAACCCGCCCGGTCGGCCCCTGGTCACCTGGGCCCTGATCGGGCTCAACGTGGCGGTCTATCTCCTCGCGACGGCGGCGCTCCACGGCGCGGCAGACCCCTCGCACCCGCTCGTCCAGGAGTACATGCGGGAGGCTGGACGCAGCGTGCTCGCGCCGGGGCTGTCCAACTACGACGTGCTCGTCTTCGAGTACGGGTTCAGGCCGGCGCACGCGTCGCTCTTGACCCTCTTCACCTCCATGTTCTTGCATGGCGGCCTGCTCCACCTCGCGGGGAACATGTTGTTCCTGTGGATCTTCGGCGACAACGTCGAGCACCGGCTCGGTCGCCTCGGTTACCTGGCGGCCTACCTGGGGACCGGCGCCGCGGCGACGCTGTTCTTCGCGGCGATGTCACGCGGATCAGACATCCCGCTCGTCGGGGCCAGCGGTGCGATCTCCGGGGTGATGGGGTTCTACTTCCTCCTCTTCCCGAGGAACGTGGTGAACGTCTTCGTGCTCTTCTTCGTCTTCATCCAGGTGATTCGGGTTCCGGCCAGGGTGGTGCTCGGGGGCTACATCATCCTGAGCAACATCCTCCCGGCGCTGGCGCAGGGAAACGCCGGCCCGTCCGGGGTGGCGTACGGGGCCCACATCGGCGGGTTCTTCGCGGGGCTCGGCGCCGCGTTCCTCGTTGACCGCCGGGAGCGCGAGTCGCGTCCGCGGGAGTTCCGAGAGGCGAGGGGGCACCGGCCCGCGGCGGCGCGGCGACCGTCGTTCGCGGACCTCGTCGCCTCAGGTCGGTTGAGTGACGCAGCAGACACCTACTTCGCGACGTCGGACCACATCCTCGACCGAGAGTCGCCGCGAGAGGTGCTGGTCCTCGGTCGATGGCTCTCCGAGGAGGGCAATGCGCGCGCCGCGCTCTCGGCCTTCAGGCGAGTGCTCGCGAGCCACCCGAGCGGCGTCCTGGCGGCCGACGCACACCTCGGCGCTGGGCTCGTGCAGCTCCGCAACCTTGAGCGCCCCACGTCCGCCTACCAGCACTTCCTCGACGTCATCGATCTCGAGCCACAGAGCGAGGCCGCGGCTATCGCACGCGAGGGAATCGACTTCATCGAGCGCTCGAGCGGGAGGCGATGAGATGAACTCGCGGTTGGAGGATCAGGAGCGCCAAGGGGCGGCTCTTGCACAGGTGAGCGGGTCAGTCGCCGATCCAGGGGCTGGATCAGTCGCTGGATCAGCCGCTGGGCGGGCCACCGGTTCGGCCGCTGGGCGGGCGAGCCTTCCTGGCTGGGTCGCGGCGAGGTGCCCTTGACCCCCTCCTCACAACGTCGCCGCCGGCTCGGCTTGAGCCTCCTGGTCAGCTGGCTCCTCTTCTCCAGCGCCGCGGTCGTGATCGTGATCGCCGCGCCGGCGCCGCCCGCGACCGTGGCGGCGTCGAGGGTTGCGATCACGGCTCTCGCCTGGGCGTTGATTGCCCGCCTGCGCGGAGCCGGGCTCCTGTTGGCGCAGGTCGACAGGGCGACCCGGCGGCGGATTTGGATCTCCGGCGCGCTCCTCGGCGCGCATTTTTCCCTGTGGATCCTCAGCCTGACGCTCACCTCCGTCGCCCACGGGGCGGTCTTGGTGGGGTTGCAGACGCTCTTCGCCGGCCTCTTCGGTCTCTTCCTTGGTGATCGAGTCTCCTGGCGCCTGGCCTTCGGCGTGGCGGTAGCGTTGTTCGGGACGGCCATCCTGACGGGATCGGATGCAGGGACCGCGACGCTGCTAGGGGACGGTCTCGCGGTCCTCGCGGGGGCCTGCAGCGCGGCTTACCTCGTGGTGAACCGGGGCGTCGGGCACGCGCTGCCCCTCCCGACGTTGCTGGCCTGGGTCAACGGGGTCGCAGCCCTGACGATTGGCGGATGGGTCCTGCTCAGCGGCGGAGAGGTCTGGGTTCCGGAGGCCGGTGGGGTCGAGGTGATCGCGATCCTCTGGCTCGGCCTTGGCCCGGGGCTGATCGGGCACGGATCCATGAACTGGGCGGCGAGGTCCTTGCCCGTGCACGTGGTCTCGCTGACGGTGCTGCTCGAGCCTGCGGGGGCCGCGGCGCTGGCCTGGGTCGCGCTCGGTCAGTCCTTCGGCCTCGAGGAGGTGCTCGGGGCGGCGCTGCTCCTCGTCGGCGCAGGGATCTCAGCTTCCGATCAGGGGCAGGTCGCGCCGCCGGACTGACCGAGGGCGTGGGCGATGGCCGCGACGTGCGCCGCCGAGGTGCCACAGCAGCCTCCGACCACCCGCAGGTCGTGGGACCTGGCCGCGCGGCTGCACCACGCGGCGAGGGCGTCTGGGTCAATGGGCCAGACCGGGTGATCCCCGGAGGTGTCGGGTAGCCCGGCGTTCGGCCAGGCGCCGAGCGGCCCTCGCCAGGCGGCGCGTACCGCGGCGAGGGGAGCGTCCATGGGCTCGGGCCCAAAGGCGCAGTTGAGTCCCAGCAGATCCAGGTCCAGCTCCTCGGCCAGGCGGGCGAGGTCGCCGGCGTCGCCGCCCCCGGGCAGCTCGCCGTCCGCCGTGAGGCTGAAGCTGGCCAGGAACGGCACCTCCCGGCTGACCTCCCGGCTGACCTGCCGGACCGCGTCGGCGATGCGCCGGGCGACGCGGAGAGAGGGCAGCGTCTCTGCGAGGATCCCGTCCACCCCTCCATCCAGGAGCCCTCGGATTCGGCCCGGGTCGGTGCCCGCTTCGCCGCCCTCATGGGCCGAGGTCGTACCTGGTCCGATGACCCCCAGGCAGAGCGGGTCGAGGTCGCAGCGGTCGGCTGCCTCGCGAGCCAGCTCAGCGGCTCGACGCGAGAGATCTTCTGCCTGATGGGTGAGGCCGAGCCGTCTCAGCTCGCGCTCGCTCGCGCAGAACGTGTTCGTCCGCAGGACCTGGGCCCCGGCGCTCAGGAATTCGGTGTACAGCTCGACCACGGCGTCAGGCTGGTCGAGACTCAGCCGCTCAAGCCCGCCTCCGGGGTGCACCTCCGGCCGGATCGCGCACAGCCCTGTCGCGGTCGCGCCGTCCAGGATGAGAGGCTCTGGGCCGGAGAGTCGGCGGCGAAGCAGCTCCGTTCCGGGCATCAGGGGGTGGCTCTGAAGGCCTGGTCGTCCTCGAGCATGAGCTCCACCACGACCTCGGTGCCCTCGCCTGGCGTGCTGTCCATGGAGAAGTTGGCCCCGATGAGTCGAGCGCGCTCTCCCATGCTGATGAGCCCGAGCCCCGAGTGGGCTTCTGGGCGATCGTTGATGAGCTCGAACCCCACTCCGTCGTCGTGGACCGAGAGGCGGAGGTGATGATCGGCAAGCTCGAGCCCCACGTTGATGGACTCTGGGCTCCCGTGCTTGATGGCGTTCCGAATCGACTCCTGGGCGATTCGGAAGTAGGTCAAGCCAACGTCCGAGGGGAGCTCGAGCTTCACGCCCGGGCCATCAAAGAGGATGTTGGCCTGGGTGAGACTGTTCTGGCGCACGCACTCGGAGTCGATGGCCCGTACGAGCCCCAGGTCATCCAGGACGGTCGGGTGGAGCTGGCGGGAGAGGGCGTGAATGTCAGTGGTCAGGCGGTCGAGGTCATCGTGGAGGCCGTCGAGCATCAGCGGCACCTCCTCATCGTCCGTCCTGGGCAGGCGGGCGCGGATCGTCGCCGCGTTCATGGTGGTTGCGGCGAGGCGCTGGGAGAGGTCGTCGTGGATCTCGCGCGCGATCCGGCTCCGCTCTGACTCCTGGGCCTTGGCGAGCCGGCGTTGAAGGTCGACGAGGCGAGCCTGCGCCTGCTCCTCTTCGCGTAGGTCCTTGGCGACAGCCATCAGGACCGTCACCTCACCCTGTACCGTGGTGAGGGGGGAGATGGTCCAGGCGACCCGGAGCGACTCACCGGCTGGACCTCTCGTCTTGTGAATCGCCTGGGTCTCAGACCGCGCCTCGGTGGTCCGATGAACCTGGTCCACGAAGCTCAGCTGGGCGGGGCCAAACTCAAAGGCGCTGGAGAGCTGGGCGTCAACCTCTTCGATCGGGCCGAGCAGCGCTTCAGCGCGCCGGTTCCAATCAATGATCCGGAGGTCGGGAGCGAAGGTGATGAGGGCGGCAGGTGCCCCCTGGAAGAGCGCCTGGAAGCGCCGCTCGCTGGTGTTCAGGCGGTCGAGCAGCAGGTTGTCCGCGGTGAGATCTCGGATGACCACGAGGAGGCAGCCCTTCCCATCGAGCTCGGTCCGCGCGGCGATGATGTCCGCCTCATGGGGGATGCCGAACTTGTCGGTGACCTGGACGTTGCGTGAGAACAAGGGGGCAGACCCACTTCCCTCGGCGGCTGCGAGGATGGACTTGGTGTCCGTGATGCCGAGCCATGAGGCGTCCTTCTTCAGCAGCTCCGCTCGATCGAATCCGAAGCTGCGGGTCACCGCGTCGTTCGCGAACGAGATCTGCTCGTCGAGTTCGATCAGCACGATTCCGTCATGGGAGGAGTCCAGAAGCCGAGCGTAGCGGTCCTCCCGTAGCGCAGCCTGGGCCGCGAGTGTCTTGGTCTGCTCGACCTGTGATGAGAGCTTTTGAGAGGTCCCCTCAGCGCGCAGGAAGCGAGCGAAGCTGTAGACGGTCATCATCAAGAGACCTAGGAGGAGCGCGATCTGGGCCTCAGGGCGCTGGTAGAGGTACGGGAGAACGCTCGCCACCTTGATCGTCTCCGGGGCTGACCAGTTGGTGCCGGGGAATCTCGACCGTACCTGGAAGGAGTAGTCGCCTGGGGGCAGGTTGAAGTACTGCACGGACCTGGCCGAGAAACTGTCGACCCACGCGACGTCTGAGCCATCTGCCTCGCGTGTGTTCAGCAGGCGGTAGGAGAACGTGGCTTCCGCGGTGCTGGGCAGCGCGATGGCGGTGAAGCCAATGTCGACATCTGCTTTGCCAAACACCTCGGTGACTTGCACGCCGGTGGGGGTGTCTCGGTCCTTGCCGTTCACGACGACGGCATCGATCATTGGCCGTGGCGCCTGCTTTGCGCTGCTCGGCTGGTAGAGGCTGTAGCCGAAGAGGCCACCCAGCGTCGGGAGCAGAATGGTGCCGCACGCGAGTCGGGCGCCGGTGGGGCCCTCGCTCTCCTCGGCGGATAGCACCTGAAGGGAGTCCAACCAGGTGGTCGACTCATCCTCGAACTCATCGAGGGCAACGGAGATCAGGCCCCTGTTCGAGTTCAGGAGGATCGAGGTGCGGTCGATATCCTCGACCTCGAGGAAGTCAATCCACCCGAGGTAATTGCAGTTCAGGCCCGAGGCGGCCGTGAACTGTCTCACTTCACGGTCGCGGATGTTGAAGAGCCCGTCGCCGTAAGTGGTCAGCCAGAGGTCTCCTCGGGGCCCGATCTTCAGTTGGCGAGGCTCCACAGCCCCGCTGAGTTCGAGGACTCGTTCGATGGGGCCGCCCTCAGCCGTCGTGTTGATGTGATAGATGCCCTCGGCCCCGACGTAGAAGATGCCCCCCTGGCTGCCCGCGACGACGGTGGGGGCCTCCGAGGGTCCAGGCAGGGAACGGCCACGCTCTCCGTCAGGGAGCACGCGGAAGAAGCTCCCCGGTTCCGTGGCCCAGACCTCACCCTCAAGGGTCTCGACGATGGCGCGGACTGGACCGGTGGCGCACCGCGTTGGACGGATCGCCCCCCCCTCGTACCGGAGGACGCCGGCCGGCGAGGCCATCCAGGCCGTCCCGTCTCGCAGGCGCGTGCAGTCGAAGATGCGCTTCGGTGCCATGCCTGTGAACGGGATCTCCGCCATGGTGCCGAAGGCCTGGGCAGAGGGTTGGGAGTAGAGTGCAGCCGGTCCATTCTGGGGCTGGATGATGGCCGAGTCGGGCCCTAGCTCGATGACGCTGCGCGCATAGACGTAGGGCTCTCCCGCTCGATTGACAAACTGGAATGCAGGTGTCCGTTCGATATAGAGCAGGCCGTCGCGATCCGAACCGATCCATGACCCGCTCCCTCGGACCGCGATCGCCCGCGGCCTTCTCGCTGTCTTGTCGGCGAGCAGTTGGAAGCGGCCCGGCGCGCCCGGCGTGGCGAAGAGGAGTTGGGTCGACTTCTCGCACGCGAGCATCGTCATCTTGTCGCTGACCTTCTTCGAGGCGTAGACGACCGGGAGGTCCAGTTCAATGGCCTCGCTCGGGGCTCTGACGGGGGCGGCCAGGCCGCGCTTGCCGGAGTAGAGGTCCCCATCCGGAGCAAAGAACAGCGAGTGATACTCGCCCTCGTCCAGCAGAACGTGATCGTCCCCGCTCATCCTCCAGAGGCCCCAAGGGCCGGCGGCGTACAGGACGCCCTCGTGCTCCTCGAGCCCCGTGGCCTGCTGCTTACTGCTGGACGAGGCGAGCGTCTCCACCTTCCCGCCCCGCAGGACCAGCAGGTCGGTGCCTGCCGTCACAATTGATCCGTCCGAGCGAACTCTGATCTGGCGAATAGCACCCGAGCCGCCGGGGAGGAGCCGCTCGAAGGCCCCATTCGAGTATCGGAGCAAGTCGCCGCTCATCGAACCGATCAGGAGTTCGCCGTTTGCATCGAATTGGAGCGCGGTGATCCGATGTGCAAGGGACGGACCTCCGTTCGTGACGGGAATGTCCGTGAACACGTTCCCGTCAAACATGGTCAGTCCGGCGAGGGTCCCGATCCAGAGCTGGCCGTCGGCATCAAACTCCAGGGCGCGGATCGAGTTCGATGGGAGGCCGTCCTTGGTGGAGAACTGAAGCTCGAAGTAGTGGTCCTCCCTGACCTGCGCCGTGACGGCCGGAGTGAGGGCAAGGGCGACGGCCGCGAGGGCCATC
The DNA here is from genome assembly GCA_905480285.1 of uncultured bacterium. Taxonomy (GTDB): domain Bacteria; phylum Planctomycetota; class UBA1135; order UBA1135; genus Saltatorellus. Next base: position 3,695 of record CAJQPT010000085.1, on the reverse strand, counting down.
AGTCGGGGGAGCGCCATGCTTGTGTCTCGGCAGGATGGGAGTGAGGCCGTTCAACGAGGGCCATCCTGGCTCGTTGAGGGTCGGGCAACCTATCGGACTATAAGTGACCGGCGGGTCTGGACTGCAAACGAGAACGACCCGTGCTGGCCCGGGAGGTCAGCACGGGTCGTCTCGCGCCGTTGTGGCGCTTCAGACGCTGTCCTGCTACTGGTTGATCGTCGCTGTGGACGTTGAGATGACCTGAAGCGAGGTGTCCTGGATGATCCACTGGAACAAGAAGCCTCCTTCGATCGCAGGTGTCTGGGTGAAGAGAAGACCCCCGGCGCCGCTGCTGTTGAGCAGGATGGGCGAGAAGCGGCGTCCGAAGGCGGCTGAAGAGGCCTGCAGCGCGACGGGGTAGAGTCCGCCGATGTCATCGATCAGCGGGATCGATTCCCAGGCCGACGAGCGCGCGACCCAGAGGGAGGCGAAGCCGTTCGGGACCCCACCTTCGACGTCGATGAAGGCAGGCCCGGTCATCATCGGGCCGGGGCCCGAGAAGACCGCCGTCGCCTGCTGGGGAACGACGTTGAAAATGTCCGCCGAACCGTTGCCAAAGCACTGGGAGTAGGAGATCCGAAGCGAGCTGTACTCCGGCTGGTACCCAGCGAAGGCGGTGCCGAGGCCGGACTGGACTAGCTGGGCGCCCCCGGCGAAGCCGGGGACGCTAGCCACCAGGTCGACGCGGTCGCCCAGGCTGTTCACGCTCCACGCGTAGCTCGTGGAGGCCGTGGGCCCTGAGTTGACCTCGATCACCGAATAGCGGTCCGTTTGGGCGTCGTAGTCCATGGAGGAGATCCCGTCGTAGGCGACGGAGAAGTCCTCACCGTCGGCCTCGTCGGTCAGCACGGTGCCGAGCGTGACCTCAACGCTGTCGAATCGGACGAGCTTGACCGAGTCCGCGGGGATGGGGAAGAGGCCAGGGTCGACGGACACCACGACGTTGCCGAGCGAGTCCACCTCCACGGGCCCTGAGAACCCATCCAGCTGGGCCACCTGGGACAGGTCGCCGCTCACCAGGTCGAGTCGGTACAGAGCGTTCGCCCCGAATCCGCCAGGTGAGCCGGTGACGTAAGCGAGCCCGGGGACAACGTCGAAGGCGAGATCGAAGTTGAACACGAGGGTGTTCAGGATGCGCGAGGTCCCCGTGTCGAGGTCGAGCTCCGAGATCGTGCCGAACGAGGACTCTCCGATGTACGCGAGCCTGTCCGCCTCGTTCACCCGCACGAAGCTGGCGAAGACCGAGGAGGGCCGCGTGCCATAGTCGCGGAGGATGGTCCCGTCCGCGGAGCGGTGTGACGTGTTCGAGCCGTCGAAGATCAGGACGGAGCCGTCGGTGAAGACGTGAACTGCGGGAAACGTCCCGCAGTAGGGGGACAGGTCGATCGAACCAGCGACCGAATATCCGGCGTTGGCAACGACCTGGGCCTGGGTCGTGGAGGTGAGAGCCGTTCCCACAAGGGCTGCGGCGACGAGAGTCGAGAAGGTCTTCATTGGTATCAGTGGGTTGAGCTGCCCCGGAAAGCTGAGGCAGCGGAGGAGAGTGTCTAGTCTTGTTCCGTGAGTCAGCGGCCGTCCTTGGCTGGAGCAGCCCCGGTCGGGGCCGCCGTGTTCTTGCCCGGAGGCGAGACCCGCGCAGGGTGGACTCGGGAGAGAACCTGGTGGGCAGCCTCGACGATCCCGAGCCCCGCGTCTCCGTTGAAGGCACCGTCGATCTCGACGATCCGGCCCTTGGAGCCGCAGGCCTTGAGCGTGGAGAGGAGCGCGTGGCTGCGGATGACGCTGCCCATCCCCTCGAGCGTGACGATGAGCGGCGGGTCCAGCGCGAGGAGCTGCTCGGCCGTGTACTGAGGCCAGTCCTCGAAGCCGCGCTCGGCGGCCATGTCCCGGACCCCGCCGAGGTGAAGGGTGTCTGCGTAGCTTGTGTTCGCCGTGGCGCCGAAGAACGTGTCGCCATAGACCGACAGGTAGATGCCGGGGACGAGCTCGTCGTCGGGGACCATCGCATCCAGCGCCGCCAGCTCGCGGTCGTAGCTTCGCTCCAGCGCCGCGGCGCGGTCGCGGACGTCGAGGAGGGCCCCGAGCGCGCGGATACTGGCGCGCGTCGTCCCGACGCCGCGCATGTCTCCGAGGTCGAACACCTGGACCCCGTTCTCACGCAGGCGGGCGAGGTAGGCCTCGTCGGCATACAGGGTCACGGTCACGAGGTCCGGCCGGAGGGAAAGGACCGACTCCAGCGCGCCTGAACTCGAGATCGTGGGGCGGTCGCCGAAGCGCCACGCGACCGGGTGACGTGAGGTGTACTCCGTGATGGCGACGACTCGCTCGGGCTCGACGAGTTCGAGCAGCACGTGGTCGGAGATCGTGCTGAGCGAGACGATCCGCTGGTAGTTTGCGATGGGGACGGCGACCCCGCGGGCGTCCACCACCTCGGTCGCTTCGATGTCGGGCGCGTCAGCCGCCCCGCCATTCATCGGGACGACGGTCCGTGCGCTGCCTGGGAGGGTCGCCGCCCACATGGAAACGGAGAGCGTCGCGATCAGCAGCGCGCCGTTGAGGATGTCCGTCTTCATCTAGGTCTCTCCTCCCTGCGCCAACCTGAATCCGAGGCCGCCGCCCTCGATCAGCTCGACGCCGTACACGGGCGTGATGTGACGGTCATGGACGATCTGGTCCGTGGGGCCGTCCGCGTGGACCGCGCCGCACTCGAGCAGGACCGCGCGGTCAGCGATGGCGCGCACCTCGGAGAGGTCGTGGAGGCAGACGAGGATGGCGGCGCCGCGCTCCCTGAGGCGCCTCAGGATCGCGTGCAGCTCGAGGGCGTGCCGCACATCCTGGGCGCTCGTGGGCTCATCCATCAGCAGGACGCCTGCGCCCGTCGCGAGCGCCCGCGCGAGCAGGACGCGCTGCTGCTCGCCTCCTGAGAGCTCCGTGAACGGACGACACGCCAGGTGAGTGATATCGGCATCCTCGAGGGCGCGGTCCACGATCTCGCGGTCTTCGATGCCGAGGCGCCCGAGCGCCCGGCGGTGGGAGAAGCGGCCCTGCGCGACGACCGCATGGACGAGGAGCGGTGCGGTGAGCAGTGAACGCTGGGGCACGTAGGCGACGCGCTGGGCGCGTTGCTCGGGGGCGATCGAGCGGAGATCTTCGCCGTCGAGGGACACCTCGCCCCGGGACTCGACGAGGCCAACCACCGCCTTGAGCAGCGTGCTCTTGCCGGACCCGTTGGGCCCGAGGAGCGCGGTGATCGAACCACGCGCTGCGTCGAGGTCGATCCCACGGACCACGTCCGGACCGCGCCGATAGCTGGCCCAGAGGCCACGTACCTGAAGACCTTCGCTCACGCGATCCTCCCCTCGCGGCTGGCGCGGGCGAGGAGGATGAGGAAGAGCGGCGCCCCGACGAGGCCGGTCACCACGCCGAGCGGAATCGTCCCCTCGGTGGGGAGGACGCGCGTGAGCACGTCGGCCGCGGTCAGGAACGCGGCTCCGCCAACCAGCGAGGCGGGAATGAGGACCCGGTGCTCGGGTCCTGTGAATGGGCGGAGGGCGTGGGGGACCACGAGCCCGACGAAGGCCACGTTGCCGCCGATGGCGACGGCGGCGGCGGTGAGGGTGGAGGCCCAGACGATGACCCAGCGCCGCGCGGCGTTG